>NZ_JBHOFD010000013.1:0-174867 GCF_046543445.1 Paenibacillus nanchangensis | reverse complement strand
ACAGGATGGCGGGGAGGGCACGGAGGCAATTTGGAGCTGTAGGAGCGAACGCGCTTGCCTTTATTTTCGGAGTTCTCCCGCTAACTGGTCCTACCATTCAAGAACTCCGAAAATAACAGCAACCGGAAGTCCCAAATTCGCCGCAGTGCCAGCCCCGCCCCACCTGTACGTCTTTCGTTCAGTCTATGAGGAGGCCGCATTTCATGCGTGTTTTTATGGATGATTACCGGTCCGCGCCGGCCGGTTTTGTATTGGCCCGTACGACCGAAGAGTGTCTGCTGCTGCTCAGAGAGTGTGAGGTGGACGTGCTGTCGCTTGATTATGAAATGGGCTGGGACAGCCCAAGCGGCGGAGATGTGGCGGCGGCAATCGTTAGAGAAGGCCTGTTCCCGAAAGAAATTTATTTGCATACGTCAAGCGCTGAAGGCAGACGCCGGATGTATGAAATGCTGTATGCCGCCAAGCCGGAGGGCACCCTAATACACAACGGGCCTAGGGATCCTTTTGCCGAAGCGGGCCGGGAGGGACATACGCCGTGATCGAGCTGGAAGAGCGGGAGCTGCTGGAAGTCATATGGCGTAAAGGAGAAGCGTTGGCCGTGTATCTGCACACCCCTTTGTGCGGAACCTGCCGGGCCGCCCGGCGGATGATTGAAGTGGCGGAGCATCTGCTGCCGCCAGGCACCTTCGTCTCCGGCAATGTCAACGTGCTGCCAACCGTGGTAAAACAGTACAAAATCGCCAGCGTGCCTGCACTTATGGTTTTTGAGCCGGACCGCAAAACACCTCCTGTGATTCATTATGCCATGCGTTCGGTCGACAGTGTCCTGGAATACGTTAGAGAGGGGGCGCGGTTATGATCGATTTGCAGGAGATCAGCTTCCGGCGCGGGGAGCGGCAGATTCTGGAGGGGATCAACCTCCGGATCAACCCGGGCGAACAATGGGTGCTTCTTGGCCGCAACGGTTCGGGCAAAACAACGCTGCTGGAGCTGATTACCGGCTACCAGTTTCCGAGCTCGGGGACGGTAAACGTGCTGGGACAACAGTACGGACAATGCGATATAAGAGAGGTGCGCCGGTCCATCGGCTATATCAGCCAGTCATTGCTGGAAAAATTGACGTTGCGCGATCCCGTCTGGGAGGTGGTGGCAACCGGTTTGTACGGTTTTTTGCGGTTCTATCAGGAGATTCCGGAAGAAGCCAAAGCCCAGGCTTATGCCCGTCTGGACGCGATGAAGCTTGTCCGGCTTGCGGAGCAGCCGCTTGGCGCTCTTTCTCAAGGGGAACGCAAAAAAATTCTGCTGGCCCGTGCGCTCATGGCCAACCCCCGGCTGCTGATTATGGACGAACCATGTTCCGGGTTGGATCTGTATGAACGGGAACGCCTGTTGGAGGAACTGGGACAGCTGGACCGCAGCAAAATCACACTGATCTACGTAACGCACCATGTGGAAGAAATTGTGCCGGTTTTTACCCATGCCGCCTTGATTCAGGAAGGCAGGCTGCTGGGCAGCGGCCTTAAAAGTGAGATGGTGACCGCGGAGAGGCTGTCGGCTGTGTACGGACTGCCTGTACAAGTGCAATGGGCGGACAGCCGTCCTTGGATTACACTGAACAATGGAGGAATTACGCTTTGAATGATTTGAACCATGACGCCCCCGAGGGGGAAGGACAGCCGGAGTCCGGATTTTCCCGGTTTATCTGTACGGCCAATCACGGATTTGCCCCGTACGCGCAGGAGGAGCTTCGGCGGATGTTCGGCGCGGTGAAAAGCACGGTGCTGGAATCCGGGGAGGTATTTTTGGCTTCGCTGCAAGCCGGAAGGGCAGAAGCGGTGGCGCGGATATCGGCGGAGCGGCCGATTTTTCTGAGGCATCTGCTGCCCGTGGAGTTCCAGGACGAAGGCAATTTAGCCGGGCTGGGGCGCCTCGCCGTCTATTTGAGCCGGAGGGCGGAGCTTGAGGGCGAACGGATCGCGCTGCAGGTCCGCAAAAGCACAAAGGCGTTCTGGACGGAAAGCCCCGGCGAGCTGAGAGAGTGGCTGCAGGGCGAATTAGACGGGCTGGGCGCGGATTTTAGCGTACAGCAGCCGGAGTGGACCATTTCCGTTTATGTGACGGAATCGGCTGTTTATGCAGGGGTTTCCCGGCCGAAGGACAATTTGTCCGATTGGAGCGGCGGAGCGATCCGTTTTCGTAAAGAAGACGGGCAGATCTCAAGGGCGAAGTTCAAGCTGATGGAAGCGGAAAAAGAATTCGGCATTCCGTTTGACTCGTTCCGCCGTGCGCTTGATATCGGGGCCGCGCCTGGCGGATGGACCTCTTTTTTGCTGGAAAAAGGGCTGCAGGTGACGGCGGTTGATCCCGCCAAAATGCATGAATCCCTGGTTGGGCACCCGGCTCTGCGTATTATGCGGAAAAACGCGGGCGAGGTAAAGTTCGGCGATGCCGAGTTTGACCTGCTTGTCTGTGATATGAGCTGGAGTCCGAAGCTGATGGCCAAGCTGGTGACCGGACTGCTCTACAGTCTGGCGCCGGGAGGAACGGCGGTGGTGACGGTGAAGCTGATGCACAAAAAGCCGATGGCGCTCATCAAGGAGATCACCGGTATTTTTGAAGCAAACCGGATGCAGATTCAGCGGGCCAAACAGCTGTTTCACAACCGCGATGAAATTACGCTGTACATGATCAAATATTAATCGTTATAATCAAGTTATTGATACAGGAAAGCATCCTGATTTTGGGCTCCGGTTATGTCCGGGGTTTGAGATCGGGGTGCTTTTTTTATTGGTATAACGCCCTAGAACCGTTAAGGAGGATTGCTGAATGGAAATTCCCTTGCTGGACAAAGGAACGCTGCTCGGAGGCAGATACAGGGTTGCAGCCGAGCTTGGCAAAGGCGGGATGAGCCGGGTTTATCTTGCTGACGATCTGCGTCTGCCCGGTCAGCGCTGGGCGGTGAAAATATCGCCGGCTGGCGGGGCGGAAAGGGGTCAGCTGGCTTCCGAAGCGTCGCTGCTGATTGCGCTGCAGCATCCGCGGCTTCCCCGGGTTGTCGATTGGCTGATGCCCGAAGGGGAAGACTGGACCTCCCTGGTGATGGATTATATCCCGGGCGACACGCTGGAGCAATTGTATCGGCGCACAGGAGAAGCGGCGGGAGCAACAGAACTGGTAAACGTAGCCGAAGCCGTGCTGGATATACTCACGTATCTGCATTCCCGCCAGCCCCCAGTCGTGTACCGGGATGTAAAGCCGTCTAATCTCATGATCGATGCTGATGGAACAATCAAGCTGATCGACTTCGGGATCGCCCGGAGCTACCATCCAAATGGAAGCGGCGACACCACCCGGCTCGGGACCGTCGGTTTCGCCGCGCCCGAAAGCTACACGGGCAACAGCGATCCGAGATCGGACCTGTACGGGCTGGGCGCGCTGCTGCTCAGTCTGGCCACCAGAGGGGCGTTCACCGAATGGGGAAGAGGAGCGGAACGGGCCCTGCATGGCGTGCTGCCTGCCGCCCTGACAGGCTTTATCCGCCGGCTGCTCAGGAAAAATCCCGGTGACCGATATGCTTCAGCTTCCGACGCGCTGCGTTGTCTAAGGGAGCTGAAGCCGAATGCGGCCGGCGAAGAGTCTGGCGGCCGCGTGGTTAGGTCGTCGGTAACAGCGGCTCCTAATCAATCAGCGTGTAAACCTTCACGGCAAATTTCCGGATCTACCGGAGGAAAGGTCGGCGTTGAGGGTGCAGAAGCGTTTAATATTGGCGGCCGGATTAGTATCCATGACGGAATTAGTATTAATGGCGGGAAAAACAGGGGAAAAAGAGCGGGGAGCTTTGACCCAAAGCGGACCGCCGTCGTCGCTTTTTTGGGGGCGGCGCCAGGGCTTGGTACGACGTCGGCTTCACTGGCCGCCGCCCGTTATCTGTCGGGGCTCGGTCCGGCGGTCTGGGTGGAGCTGAACCCTGCCGCTTCGGCATACCGCCGGCTGCGCGGTCTCTCCGGAGCGCCCGAGACGCCCGGACCGGACGGAGAAGCGGTATTCCGGCTCGGCGGTTTCGACTGCGCCAGACGGACGGACCGGCCGTACACCGAGTTTTACGCCGGTCTGCTGGCGGGTTACCGCTGGGCCATCTTTGACTTGGGATCCCGAATCGGCGCTGCTAGCGTACAGGGGATTGTGGCTGCGGCGGAGGTATCCGTGCTGATCGCCTCAGGTGCGGACTGGCGGCTGGAAGAGACGGTGCGGTGCGCCCGGGAATTTGGACGGTATACGGAGAACCTGGTTGTCGCCCTGCCGCTTGCAGGGAAGGAAACGGCTGGCCTTGTTCAATCGATGACCGAGGTGCGGGTACATGGGCTTCCTTGCGTCTCTGAACCGCTGGAATCCAACCTGGATCAGCGGATCTGGGAGGCGCTTTTGCTGCCCCTGCTGAATGGACCGGCTGTGCGAAACCCATAAATGGTTACTTTTTTAGGAGGCTGTGCAGACTGAACCACCGTGCTAAAAAAATGGAGGCCGGCAGGGGGATAGGAATTGAAGGAGCGAAGTAAATACGTTATTTAGATGCTCTCTTTGCCGTTTGCAGCAGTGCGCTTTTACAGCCCCGCCACTTAGTACACACAATGACCACTTTTAAGTTTCAGATAGGCCTCTCCCTATGCTAAAATAAACCGGTGTACACCAAAGGATCGAATACCTTTAATGGGATGAATCATTTATATGATCAGTTATTACAGCGCGGGGGCGTCACCCCCGCTTTTTCTCATGAAAGAGGAGGGTTTGGATGGGACAAGCGGCGGACAAGGACAAGGACAAGGACAAGGACAAGGATAACGGCGAACAGGTACGGCATTCCCAGGGCAGCGGCGCTGGACAATCAGGACACACTGAGAAAATCCGGAGCAACGAACATACACGGCAAAACGAGCATACCGGACAACTTCAGCCCTCCTCTAAACAGGGAAACGGCCGCTACTCCAGACAGATTCGCTTTCATCCTTTTGGCCGGGAGGGCCAGGCGGCATTATCCGCTTCCGCTGTGCTGGTGGTTGGAGCTGGAGCGCTTGGCACCGGGATTGCCGAAACGCTGGTTCGCGGCGGTGTGGGGAGGCTTGTGCTGTGCGACCGGGACTACGTGGAATGGAGCAATTTGCAGCGCCAGCAGCTGTACAGCGAGGAGGATGCAAGAGACCGGACGCCAAAGGCGGCAGCGGCAGCGGTTAGGCTTAGGGCGATTAACTCGGAGGTTGCCATCGAGACGCATATTATGGACGCCCGGGCGGAAGAGTTGGAAGCGCTGCTGGACGGAATTGATCTGATGATGGACGCAACGGACAATTTCGATACCCGGCTGATCATTAACGATCTGGCGCAAAAGCACGGGATCCCCTGGATTTATGGCGCCTGTGTCGGCAGTTACGGAGTGACCTATACGATTTTACCCGGCGAGACCCCCTGCTTGAACTGCCTCATGGGCACTGTGCCGCTTGGGGGCGATACCTGCGATACGGCGGGCATTCTTCCGCAGACCGTGCAAATGGTGGTTGCAAACCAGACCATGGAGGCGTTTAAGCTGCTTGCCGGTAAACGGGAGGCACTGCGGAAGCGGCTGCTCATGTTTGACGTGTGGCGCAATGAGTACCAGGAAATCGGCGTCCAAAATGCCCGCAAACAAGATTGCCCGTCCTGCGGAGCCGCTCCGAGTTATCCCTATCTGTCCGCGGCAAATGCCGAACGGACCGAGGTGCTGTGCGGACGCGACACGGTGCAGATCCGTCCGCCAAAGCGGGAGCGGATCAACTTGGAAGCGGCGGCGCAGCGCTTGAAGCAGCTTGGCGACGGCACAGTGGAAGTCAATCCGTTTCTGCTGTCATTGAACACGGGTACGCTTCGGCTGGTTGTGTTTGCCGACGGCAGGGCGCTTGTGCACGGCACAAACGACACGGCTGCGGCAAGAAGCTTTTATCACAGGTATTTCGGATAACTGAACAGGCAAACGGTTAAGTTGTTGTTTTAAACAGGTGAACGGGATGAAATACGAAAACAGGGCCATCCATTAAACGGATGGCCCTGATCATTTGAGGGAACCCTATAGCCGGCTGCCGGGCGCAAGTGGGCGCATGGCACACAGTAGTACACAGTACAGTACACGCAGTACTTAGTACACAGTACTCAGCACAAAGTGCACTGTACACAGCACAGTATGATGCGAAACGGCGGGGTTTTGCGATATGATGGAGCGTATTTTGTGGCTGCTGCCCGAAATGGGCGAGCAGCCGGGGAACCGCGCGGCCGGACTAAAGGCCGCCGAGGCTGCAGCCAGCCGGCTGGCGGAAGAAGCCGGCTGGGCAACCGACTACTGCGCCCGCCCGGAGGAACTCCGGGAACGGCTGCAGGAAGGTGCGTACCGCCTGCTGGCAGCGGAGCTGTCGCCGCCGGGAACGGAGCGCCGGCGCGCGGAAGAGCGGTGGTTATGGGCGGCGGTAGACAGCATCCGTTCCGGCGGCAGCGTGCTGCCGCTGCTAGTCGTCACGCCTGAGGGGCAGGCGGACGATGCCGCGCGGCTGCTTGAACGAGGCGCCAACGATTATGTACGCGCACCTGCAGACCCTCGGGAATTGAGGGCCCGCATTGCAAACTTGCTTGCTTTGTCGTCTGCCAGGCGCGGATCCGGCGGCCGCCTTGAGGTTGACGGATTGGTTGTTGACCCGGGACGCCGCCAAATCTGGAGAGACGGCCGGCTGCTTGCGCTCACCCCAAAGGAGTTCGAGCTGCTGCATTATTTAATGCTGCATGCCGGCGAGGTCTGCGGAAGAGAGGAAATCTTGCGCAATGTGTGGGGGTTTCATTTTCATGCGGGGACCAATGTCGTGGACGTATTTATCCGCCACCTTCGTCTGAAAGTGGATAAAGGGGTCCGGCCTAAGCTGATCCAGACGGTCCGCGGGGCGGGGTACATGCTGAAGCTTCCCGGCTCCGATCCCGCGGAGTAACCGGAAGCTTTACTTCCGGCCGCAAGTTTTAAGTTGTCTATAGAAGTACGCGTTACTACAGGACGCGGCGTGCTTTCAGATACGTTCTTTTCCAGTTGCCCGCATTAAGATTGGACAGCGTTACGCCTGGAGAACCGTACGTGTGCAGAATTTTGCCGTTACCTGCGTATACAGCCACGTGGGTTACGTTTTTGCCATTCGCCCGGCTGCCGCTAGAGAAGAAGACCAGGTCGCCAACGCGAAGATTCGATTTGGAGACGGCTTTGCCGACTTTAGCTTGGGCCGCGGAAGTGCGCGGCAGGGTTTTGCCGTATTTTTTAAAGATATATTTTGTAAAGGAAGAGCAGTCGAAGTAGCGGGTAGTCGAAGTCGACGCGCCGAACTTGTATGGTGTGCCCATAAATTTTTTGCCGTAGTTAACGATTTGCTGGCCTTTGCTTACTGCGCTCGCCGATGCCGCGGCTACCGGGGTTGCTCCTACGCCGCTGGCCATAAGACCCGAGAAACCGACCGAGGTCAAAAGTCCAAGAATAACTGCTTTGCGAATCCATTGCTTGTTCATGGTGTGTACCTCCAAAGTTGTGTTTGTCTTGTCCGCTTCCCGAGTATAGCAGGTTGAATTTGGCCTAATTATTGGCAGGGATGCGTCAATCCCGGGCGGCGGCAGGCTTTGAAGGCTTTTATTAAAATCCGATTAAAAGTTACAAAAAATTAAGATTTACAAGAAAATCAGCCCTGAAAAAAAGAAAAAACCCTTGATATATCAAGGGTTTTCCACATTTACAAATTTGAATCACCGGTTACAAAACTGTATTCAATGACCGGCGCGGTTTTGCTTTTTCCTGAGTCCAAGCTCGCTCCTTTAATCCTTGCTTTGGATAATCAGGAGCAGTCCGCTCCGGATCGAGACTGTCCCGCTTTCGCCCAGCAGGCGGTTGCTGACAGCCAGTGATTGTCCGAGCCGGAGTGTGGCGTCATTCAGCGGATATTGAAATCCCTCCAGCGTAATTCCGGTAACCTCCGGCGTCAGCGGAAGCAGCGAGACGTAGGTGTAGCCCAAATCCCGCACCACTGCTTGGGAGCCCGTGAGCATGATGTAATTGTTGCAGTCTTTAATGAAGCAGAGAACCTGGCGCTCCAGCGCCCGCTTCAGCATTTGCACACTAGCTAAAGTCTGGTCAAGCCGGGTGCCTGTAACGCCCAGCATTAAAATCTCTTCCGGTTCACGTTCAAGCGCCATATCTAGCGCCAATTCGCTGTCCGTTAAATCCTTGTCCACCGCATCGCAGGCGATGACTCTGCCGCTTGCTGCTGTAATTTCACCCAGCGTCTCCGCGGGAACCGAATCAAAGTCGCCAAGCGAAATATCGGGGCGGATGCCGTGTCTGACGAGGAATAGTGCTCCGTGATCGGCTCCGATAATGTAATCGTCCGGCCGAAGCAGACCCAGGTCGCCCGGGTCCAAATTACCGCCCGAAAAGATGACGACACGTTTGGATAGCATAAGCATCCCCTTTTTCTATAGTAGTGACTCGCTCAATTTACAAAACCAAGTATAGTCCACTTTGGATTCGTTGTACAATTTGGCTGGACAAGCTAAAATAGAAAAGACGCGCAATTTCTATAAAAAGATGCGTACCAGATAGGAGGTGTGAAGTTGATTAACGTGCTGTTTGTATGCCTGGGCAATATCTGCCGCTCCCCCATGGCCGAAGCAGTGCTTCGCAGCAAGATCGCAATAGCCGGGCTGCAGGACAAAATCACCGTCGATTCTGCGGGGACAGGGAATTGGCATATCGGCAAACCGCCGCATGAGGGAACCCGGAGAATGCTGGACCAGTACGGGATTGACTACGCGGGGATGACCGCCAGACAAATTCAGCCCGAGGATTTCGGCAGCTTCGATTACATTGTGTGCATGGACCAATCGAACGGGGAGAATGTGCGCAAGCTGCGCGGCGGCGATCAGGCAGAGCTGCTGTTTTTTATGGATTTGCTGCCGGATGCGGAACTGCGCGAAGTGCCGGATCCGTACTTCACCGGAAATTTCGAACAGACCTACGAGCTGATTGAAGCGGGCTGTACGGCGCTTTTGGACCGGATTCAGCGGGATCTGGGGTGAGGAGCAGGGCGGAAGGCCCGGCTCCGCAAGGCGATGTAAGCGTGATCATCTATTCCGGTGATAGCGCCCCAAGTTGTTCACTTTTGGAGGCTATCAAATCCCAATCAGCGGGTAAAGAAATAGAGGAGCGATTCGGGCAGTTCCTTTTGCCAAAATCCCCACAGATGGCGGCCGTCTTTCTCTCTATAGGAAACAGTAGCGCCGAGTTCTTTTAGCATCCGGGCTGTTTCACGGTTCATTTCGACAAAATCATAAACGCCGGTGTCCGTCTGATATTCCGTTTCCTGCAGGCCGACAACCATATTGATGTCAAGCCAGGACAAGTCGGTTTCCCGGGTCAGCCATTCTCTGGATTCCGGATAAAAAGCGCCCGACAAGCTCAGCACCCGGCGGAACAAGGCGGGGTAGCGGAGAGCCAGATGCAGCGAAACGCTGCCGCCCAAGGAGTCGCCTGCGAGGATCCGCTCGTCCGGTGTCCGGCGCACCGCATATTTTTCTTCTACATAGGGAACAATTTCTTCGGCATAGCAGGAAAGGTAACGGTCAAAACGGCCGCCAAACGGCGCGTATTCGCTCGTCCGCTTGGAGACATCGACTTCGACACCAACGATGATAAACGGTTCAACATCTTCCTCCAGGATCAGCTGCCCGGCAAGCGTGGCGATCCGGCCGAAATTGAAGAATTCTTCGCCGTCCTGACAGTAGACAACAGGGTAACTCAGAATTTCATTATAGCCGGGAGGGAGGTAGATGCGGAGCTTGCGGTGTTCCTGAAGATGTTCACTCCAGATCGTTTCCTTAACTATCGTGCGTTTGTACAGCGAATCGCTCATGATAGACACACGCCTTTCTTGTCGAATTTTTGCATCCGCCGGCGGGATGGAGTAAGATAGGAGTTGCGGACTTGTTCACGTGCCTGTCAAAGTTACAAGCATCTGTTATATAATTTACAACTACCTGTTATACATACAAAATTTATGGGATCATAAATTTTATGCCGTTTTCTTTGACGAATGGACCGAAACAGGTGTATAATAATTCTATAACAGAGGCAGCTGATATTCAAATATTTTTGTTGAGGTGAAGATAATGAGTAAAGTTCCTTATGAAGTGTATACAGAGGACGTCGAAGCGCTTTCGGTGCTCTCGCCGGACGGCGAGGTTATCAATAAGGATAAATTGCCCAAGCTTACCGATGACCAATTGAAAGAAATTGCTTACCGTATGATTTTCACCCGTACTTGGGACGACCGTGCGGTTAACCTGGGCCGTCAAGGCCGCCTCGGTTTCTATGCTCCCGTATCCGGACAAGAAGCAACGATGGTCGGCAGCGAATTCGCGCTGGAGAAAGAAGATTTTATCTGCCCCGGTTATCGTGATATTCCCCAGCTGGTATGGCACGGCCTGCCGCTGTATCAAGCGTTCCTGTATTCCCGCGGCCATCAGCACGGCGGCGAGATTCCTGAGGGCGTTAATGTTATGCCTCCGCAAATTATTATCGGCGCTCAAATTCTGCATGCTGTCGGTATCGGCATGGGCTTCAAGCTGAAGCAGCAGAAGAACGTTGTAATTACTTACACAGGTGACGGCGGTTCCTCCGAAGGCGACTTCTACGAAGGCATGAACTTTGCCGGACGTTTCAAACTGCCTGTCATTTTCTTCGTTCAGAACAATGGATATGCCATTACGACTCCTTTCTCAAAACAAACCGCAGCCAAATCGATTGCGCATAAAGCAGTTGCCGTTGGCATCCCGGGCATCAAAGTGGACGGCATGGACGTATTTGCGGTCATCCGCGCGGTGCAGGAAGCTGCCGAACGCGCCCGCAACGGCGAAGGCGCAACGCTGATCGAAGCGGTTACTTACCGTTTCCGTCCGCACTCTCTTTCTGACGACGCCAGCAAATACCGGACGAAAGAAGAAGAAGGACAATGGAACGAGAAAGACCCGATCGCCCGCGTGGTCAAGTACCTGGAGAAAAAAGGCCTGTGGACTGATGAAGACACGCAGCGCGTAAAAGACGAGGCGAAGGCGAAAGTGGCCGAGGAGATCAAGAAAGCGGAGAAAACCGAAAAAATGACGGTTCCCGGCCTGATCGACAGCATGTTCGAACATACGCCTAAGCATCTTCAAGAACAAAAAGCGGATTTTGAATAAGGGGGAGAAGTAGCAATGGCACAAATGAATATGAAAGAAGCGATCCGCGACGCGATGCGCGTCGAACTTAAGCGTGACCCGAGCGTGCTGGTCTTCGGTGAAGACGTCGGCAACGTCGGCGGCGTATTCCGCGCTACGGAAGGACTGCAAAAAGAATTTGGCGAAGACCGCGTATTCGATACGCCGCTTGCCGAGTCCGCCATCGGCGGCCTGGCTGTAGGTCTGGGCATCCAGGGCTTTCGGCCGATCGCCGAGATCCAGTTTGTCGGCTTTATCTTCGAAGCGCTTGACCAAATGGCTGTGCAAGCCGCTCGTCTGCGCTACCGCACAGGCGGCAAATATACAGCTCCGATCGTATTCCGCACGCCTTTCGGCGGCGGCGTAAAAGCGGCTGAGCTGCACACCGACGCTCTGGAAGGCCTGCTTGCGCAGACTCCCGGCATCAAGGTGGTTGTTCCTTCCAATCCGTATGACGCCAAAGGCCTGTTGATTGCGGCCATCCGCGAGAACGATCCGGTCTTCTTTATGGAGCACCTGAACTTATACCATGCATTCCGCGCCGAAGTGCCGGAAGGCGACTATACGGTTGAGATCGGCAAAGCGAACATCGTTCGCGAAGGCTCCGACGTGACGATCATCGCTTACGGCATGATGGTTCACACCGCAACCAAAGCAGCCGACGAGCTTGCTAAAGAAGGCATCAAAGCGGAGATCATCGACCTGCGTACCGTCAGCCCGATCGACATCGACACGATTGTGGAATCCGTGAAGAAAACCAATCGTGCCATCGTCGTGCAGGAAGCACAGAAGAGCTCCGGCGTTGCCGCCGAAGTTATTGCGCAGATCAATGAAAAAGCAATTCTGCACCTGGAAGCGCCAGTGCTCCGCATCGCGGGTCCGGATACCGTGTATCCGTTCGCGCAAATCGAAGACACATGGCTGCCGACTCCGGCCCGTATCATCGCCGGCGTCAAGAAAGTGCTGGAATTCTAAGATTGTTCGGCTGGCCGAAGGCCCGGGTGACCGGGCCCGGCTTTCATTTAACAGAGGAGGGTTTCGATCGTGGCGAAGTATAATTATCCATTCCCCGAGCTTGGCGAAGGTCTGCATGAAGGCGAAATCGTCAAAATGCACATCAAAGCCGGCGACAAAGTAACCGACGAAGATATCATCATGGAAGTGCAGAACGACAAGGCGGTAGTTGAAGTTCCTTGTCCGGTTAACGGCACGGTGCTGGAAGTGTTTGCAAAAGACGGCGATGTATTCCGCGTGGGACAAACCGTTGCGGTAATCGACGCCGAAGGCGACATTCCGGAAAATGAAGGCGGCCATGCGGCCGACCAAGGCGCTCAAGAGGCCGACGCGGCCAAAGGCAGCGCTGACACTACATCTTCCCCGGCAGCATCTTCTCCTGCCGCTTCCAATGTATACAAATATCCGTTCCCTGAGCTTGGCGAAGGTCTGCATGAAGGCGAAATCGTTAAAATGCACATCAAAGCCGGCGACAAAGTAACCGACGAAGACATCATCATGGAAGTGCAGAACGATAAAGCCGTTGTGGAAGTGCCTTGCCCGGTTAACGGCACGGTGCTGGAAGTATTCGCAAAAGACGGCGACGTATTCCGCGTAGGCCAGACGGTAGCTACTATTGCGGCCGAAGGCGACATTCCGGAGCAGGAAGGCGGCCATGCGGCTGACCAAAGCGCTCAGGAAGCGGATGCGGCCAAAGGCAGCGCGAATACGGCTCCTGCCGCTGCGGGTTCTGTTCCGGCTCCAAACCGCGACATCCTGGCAACTCCTGCTGTCCGCAAATTTGCCCGCGACAACAATGTCGATCTGGCAAACGTAAACGGAACAGGCAAAAACGGCAAGATCAGCCGCGAAGACGTGGAAGCCTTCATGAAAGGCGGCAGCGCGGCAGCAGCTCCTGCGGCTGCACAAGCAGCAGCGCCTGCTGCGGCTGAAGCTCCAAAAGCCAAAGACAAAGCGCCAGCAGCTGCACCTGCAGCCGCCGCCGCAGGTCTGGAAGAAGAGCGCGTACCGTTCAAAGGTATCCGTAAAGCGATTTCGAACGCGATGGTTAAATCGGCCTACACAGCGCCGCACGTTACCATCATGGACGAAGTTGATGTTACCGAACTGGTGGCCTTCCGTACCCGCATGAAGCCGGTTGCCGAGAAGAAGGGCGTCAAAGTTACGTACCTGCCGTTCATCGTTAAGGCGCTTGTTGCGGCCAGCCGCCAGTTCCCGGCGCTGAACGCCATGATCGACGAAGAAGCCAACGAAATCGTCTACAAGAAGTACTACAACATCGGTATCGCTACTGACACCGACAACGGTCTGATTGTTCCGGTGATCAAGGATGCCGACCGTAAGAGCATCTGGATGATCGCTGACAGCATCCGCGACCTTGCGGCACGCGGCCGTGACGGCAAACTGAGCCCGAACGAGATGAGAGGCAGCACGATCTCCATCACCAACATCGGTTCGGCCGGCGGTATGTTCTTTACGCCGATCATCAACTACCCGGAAGTAGCCATTCTAGGAACCGGCCGCATCAGCGAGAAACCGGTTGTGAAGAACGGCGAAATCGTAGCCGCTCCGGTAATGGCCCTGTCCCTCAGCTTCGACCACCGTCTGATCGACGGAGCAACAGCACAAAACTTTATGAATTACATTAAATCGCTGCTCGCTAATCCCGAGCTGCTGGTTATGGAGGTGTAACATATGGTAGTGGGAGACGCTTCACTCGATATTGATACATTGGTCATTGGTGCAGGTCCTGGCGGATATGTGGCGGCAATTCGTGCCGCCCAGCTCGGACAAAAAGTTCTCATCGTAGATAAATCCGAAGTCGGCGGCGTATGTTTGAACCGCGGCTGTATCCCTTCCAAAGCGCTGATCTCGGCGGCTCACCAATATGAGTCCGCCAAGCACGGCGAAGCGTTTGGCGTAACCGCCGAGAACGTGAAGGTTGACTTCAGCAAGACACAGGAATTCAAGAACAGCGTTGTCAAGAAACTGACCGGCGGCGTAGCCGGCCTGCTCAAAGGCAACAAAGTGGAAGTGTTCAACGGCGAATGCATGTTCATCAGCGAAACGGAAGCACGGGTATTTAACGACCACGAGTCCCCGCGTTACCGGTTCAAGAACTGCATCATCGCGACGGGCTCCCGCCCGATCGAACTGAAGCCGTTCCCGTTTGGCGGACGCATTTTGTCCTCGACTGAAGCCCTGGAGCTGCCTGAAATTCCGAAAAGCATGATCGTGATCGGCGGCGGCTACATCGGCGCCGAGCTGGGCCAAATGTACTCCAAGTTTGGCACAAAAGTAACGATCATCGAAGGCATGGATACGGTTCTGCCTGGTTTTGACAAAGACATGACCCGTCTTGTTGCTAAAAACATGAACAAAACCGGCATCGAAATCGTTACGAACGCAAAAGCGGAAAGTGCCGTACAAAACGACAAAGAAGTTACGGTAAAATACTCCGTAAACGGCGAGTCCAAAGAAGTAACTGCTGAATACCTGCTGGTTACGGTTGGACGCCGCCCGAATACGGACGGTGAACTGGGCCTCGACCTGATCGGTATCGAGCTTGACGAGCGCGGACTGATCAAAGTCGACCACCAAGGCCGCACCAATATCCCGCACATCTTCGCCATTGGCGACGTGGTGCCGGGTCTGGCGCTGGCTCACAAAGCGTCCTACGAAGGTAAAGTCGCTGCCGAAGCGATTGCCGGACACAAATCCGTGGTGGACTACAAAGTCATCCCGGCCGTGGTCTTCACTGATCCGGAATGCTCCAGCGTCGGCCTGACCGAAAGCGAAGCGAAGGAAAAGGGCTACAAAGTCAAAGCCGGCAAGTTCCCGCTTGCAGGCAACGGACGCGCCTTGTCCCTGAACAACGCGGAAGGTTTTATCAAGATTGTGGCGAACGCCGACAACAACCTTGTGCTTGGCTGCCAAATCGTAGGTATCGAAGCTTCCAACCTGATCGCCGAGCTTGGACTTGCGATCGAAATGGGCGCTACGCTTGAAGATATCTCCTTGACCATCCACGCTCACCCGACTCTGGGCGAAGTGGTTATGGAAGCTGCGGAACTGGTGGAAGGACACCCGATCCACGTTCTGTCCCGTTAATCCGCGGAGATCTTTTCCATAGTATAGAGACGGAAGCCGTTCCTTCGGGATGCGGCTTCCTTTTTTATTCTCCGGCGCATGCCAAGTTATCTCTGCTGCAATTTGTACCGCCGATTCTGCAGGAGAGGATAGTATTTTTTTGCCCGCTGAATTCGTTTACATCGATGAAACCCGCCGAATTTCTACAGTTTTACAGGGACAATTGATGTGAGCTCATGGTAAACTATTAAAAAGATAAAGAAACAGAAGGAGCGCTGCAACTTGCGGAAATATTTGGACCTTCTCCAGGATGTTCTGGACAACGGGACGGCAAAAAGCGACCGCACGGGAACGGGCACGCTGTCCGTATTTGGACGTCAGCTGCGGTTTGACCTTGCCGAAGGCTTCCCGCTATTAACCACCAAGCGCATTCACTTGAAATCTGTAATTCACGAGCTGCTGTGGTTTCTTAAAGGGGAGACGAATATCTCCTATTTGAAGGAAAACGGTGTGACGATCTGGGATGAATGGGCGGACGAGAACGGCGAGCTTGGTCCCGTATACGGCTCGCAGTGGCGGGCCTGGGAGAGTGCGGACGGCCGCCGGATTGACCAGATCGCGGAAGTGATTGAATCGATCCGCAACAACCCGGACTCCCGGAGACATATCGTCAGTGCCTGGAATGTAGGTGAAATCGATCAGATGAAGCTGCCGCCGTGCCATTTTGTGTTTCAATTTTATGTCGCTGGCGGCAAATTGTCCTGCATGCTTACGATGCGGTCGGTGGATACCTTTCTGGGACTGCCCTTTAATATTGCCAGCTATGCGCTGCTGACGCATATGGTGGCCCAGCAGTGCGATCTGGAACCGGGCGAGTTTATCTGGTCCGGCGGCGATGTCCATATTTATTCGAACCATCTCGAACAGGTGAAGACTCAGCTTGCGCGGGAGCCTTATGAGCTGCCGAAGCTTAACATCCGCCGTAAACCGGAAAGTATCTTTGATTATACGTTTGATGATTTCGAATTTATCGATTACCGGCATCATCCGGCGATCAAAGCGCCAGTAGCCATTTAACGGCTGCCGGCATTTTTTGGCCGGACATTGACGCATCAGTTTGCAAGTATACACTCCCGCAAGGCGGCAGCCGCTGTTTGCGGGGCACGCAAGTATCACGAAGCAGGAGGCTGGCGAATCATGAGCATTTCGATGATTTGGGCAATGGACCGCAATCACTTAATCGGCAAAAATAACCAGCTCCCTTGGCGCATTCCGCGCGACACCGCATTTTTTATTGAGAAAACGCGGGACAAAACCGTGCTGATGGGCCGCAAAACCTGGGAGTCGCTGGGCAGCAAACCGCTGAAAGACCGGCGTAATGTCGTCCTTACCCGGGACCGCCAGTTTACGTGTGAGGGGTGTACGGTGGTGCATACCTTGGAGGATGCATTACAACTTGACGAAGGTAAGGAAGAGCTGATGGTCATTGGTGGTGCGGAGATCTACAAATTGATGCTCCCTTATGCCGATCAGCTGATCATCACCTGGATTGACGCCGAGTTTGAAGGAGATGCGTATTTTCCCGAAATTCCATGGGAAGAGTGGAAGGAAGTTTCCAGCATTCCCGGCATTCGTGACGAAAAGAACCCGTACGATTACCGTTTTGCTTACTATGAACGTACGGACAGTTAATAGAAATGTTTGAAATAAGCAGGCCATCGACTCAATCGCTTACACTCACATTCCATGTGAATTAGTGCAAATAATCTTCCGGATAGTCCATTTATGTATAAAAGTTTGGAATGCTACTATTATTTAAATAAAATTAAAAATAATAGGGTCGCGCCAGGCGGCACAGCAGAAGAGAAGAGAAACGGATGGGGGAACGATAGATGTCTACACCGACTGGTTTTATGGAGTATAAACGCCAAATCCCGGGCGACCGTGATCCGGCGCAGCGGGTGAAGGATTGGGAAGAATTTCATCATCGCTTGTCCGAGGAAGAGCTGCGCACGCAGGGTGCAAGATGTATGGACTGCGGAACCCCGTATTGTCACACGGGAATCGACATGGCGGGAGGCACTTCGGGCTGTCCGGTACACAACCTGATTCCGGAATGGAACAACCTTGTATACCGCGGGCTGTGGAAAGAAGCGCTGGAGCGCCTGCATAAGACAAACAACTTCCCGGAATTTACGGGCAGCATCTGTCCCGCTCCGTGCGAAGGCTCCTGTACCGTGGGACTGATCGGCCAGCCGGTGACGATCAAGACGATCGAGCTGGCAATTATCGATAAAGGATTTGAGGAAGGCTGGGTTGTGCCGCAGCCGCCGGAGAAACGGACCGGCAAGACGGTAGCTATCGTCGGCTCGGGACCGGCAGGACTTGCCGCTGCCGCTCAGCTGAACAAGGCAGGCCATTCGGTAACAGTGTACGAACGTGCCGACCGGATCGGCGGTCTGCTGACCTACGGTATCCCGACGATGAAGCTGGACAAAGGCGTGGTGCAGCGGCGTGTGGACCTGCTGGCGGCGGAAGGCGTAACGTTTGTTACCAACACCGAAATCGGCAAGGATATTCCGGCCGAGCAGCTGGTGGAAGAGTTTGATGCCGTAGTGCTGTGCGGCGGAGCAACCAAAGCCCGCCAGTTCAACGTGGAGGGCAGCGAACTGAATGGCGTGATGTACGCGATGGATTATCTTACCGGCACCATCAAAAGCTACCTGGATTCGGGGCTGCAGGACGGCAACTACATCTCTGCGGAAGGCAAAGATGTTGTCGTTCTTGGCGGCGGGGATACGGGTTCGGACTGCGTAGCGACCGCGCTGCGTCACGGCTGCCGCAGCATCACCCAATTCGGCACGCATGACAAAGCGCCGCTGGAGCGCGATCCGATTGCGAACCCCTGGCCGCAGTTCCCGAATGTCTATACGCTCGATTATGCGCAGGAAGAAGCCAAAGCGGTATTCGGCGATGACCCGCGCGAATTTTCGATCATGACTACCAAATTTGTAGGCGATGAGAACGGCAACCTGAAAGAACTGCACACGGTCAACATCCGCCGGATGGTGGACGAAACCGGACGCAAAATCTACCAGCCTATCCCTGGAACGGAAGCTGTTTATCCGGCCCAGCTTGCGCTGATCGCTATCGGTTTTGACGGACCGGAACAGGATCTGGTACAGCAGCTTAAGCTGGATACAGACCGCCGTTCGAATGTTAAAGCACGTTACGGCAAATTCAATACTAACGTGGACAAAGTATTTGCCGCTGGCGATATGCGCCGCGGACAAAGCCTTGTTGTGTGGGCAATTAACGAAGGACGGGAAGCGGCCCGCGAGGTCGACAAGTTTTTGATGGGTTCTTCTGTACTGGCATAACGGTAACCGGCAACGATTGCATCCGCTCGCCCGATGGTGGCTGGAACCAATCATTTATTTAGCGAAGAGTTGACAACACCCGCCGCGATCCTGTACAGTATGTTTCAAATCCAAGCAAGCATCGGCTTTCATCAAGGAATCGGTGTTCCGATAAGGCGTGTGAACAGAGAGAGTTTCCCGGTAGGCTGAGAGGAACTCGTACACCCTGAACCGCCGTCCCGCCTTGTAGCTGCATCAGTGAGTCGAAGACCGGAAGGAGCGCGAAGGTATGAATCCCGTCAGCCGGGATTTTTTACCCAATCGCCTGCCGCCGTTTTTGAGTAGCTGTTGCCGGCCGTCGGCCGTTATCCGACTTGAGAACCGTATCTGCATAAGGCTCTTCCGCGCTGGAATTCGCTCGTATTTGCTGATGGCTAAACGGTTGAACTAGGGTGGTACCACGACACATTCGTCCCTGACGGATGTGTTTTTTTGTGCTTGCTGGATCCACTCGAAACGATAAAGGGGTTGTTGTTATGCGTCAAAGCAGGCTGTTTATGCCAACATTGCGGGAGGCTCCGGCGGAAGCCGAAACGGCAAGCCATCGGTTGCTGCTGCGGGCAGGCTATATCCGCCAGCATGCGGCGGGGATTTACAGTTATTTGCCGCTTGGTTACCGGGTGCTGCGCCGGATTGAGGCGATTGTGCGCAGCGAAATGGAGCGGGCGGGCGTGCAGGAAATGCTGCTGCCGGCGATGCAGACTGCCGAGTTATGGCAGGAGTCGGGACGGCTAGACCAGTACGGGCCGGAACTGATCCGGCTCAATGACCGGCATGGCCGCGGTTTTGTTTTGGGGCCTACGCATGAAGAAGCGATTACCTCGCTTGTCCGGGAGGAGCTGCATTCCTATCGCGAGCTGCCGCAGCGGCTGTATCAAATTCAGACCAAATTTAGAGATGAACGGCGTCCGAGATCCGGTCTCATGCGGGGAAGAGAATTTTTGATGAAAGACGCGTATTCGTTTGATATCGATGCGGAAGGCCTTAATGAATCATACCGGACGATGTATGACGCTTATCATCGGATTTTTACCCGCTGCGGACTTTATTTCCGCGCCGTTGAAGCCGATCCGGGGCAGATTGGAGGCGAAGGCGGGAGCCATGAGTTTATCGCTTTGGCGGAGGCAGGGGAAGACACCGTAGCCGTCTGCGATTGCTGCGGATACTCCGCCAATGTGGAATTGGCCGAAATCGGGTGGAGTGATGACCACCACACCGGCGCGGCTGAAGAATCCGGCAGCGGGAGCGGAAACATGGAAAAACGGCACACCCCCGGTATACGGACCGTGGAGGAATTATCCCGGGCGCTTGGCATTGGAATGGACACCGTGATTAAAACTTTGGTCTATCAGGCGGATGACAGGCTGGTAGCAGTGCTGATCCGCGGGGACCGGGAGGTAAACGAGCTGAAGCTGCAGAAATGGCTTAATGCACAAGCAGTCAAGCTGGCCGAACCTGAAGCAGTACGCGAGGTAACCGGCATGGAGCCGGGGTTTATCGGACCTGTTGGACTTAAACTGGAGATGCTGATCGACCGGTCCGTCGAAGGAATTCGCTCCGGCGCGGCAGGTGCCGGGGAAGCGGACTATCATTGGGTGAACGTTAAGCCAGGCATCGACTTTCCGGTTCACAAGGCGGAGGACCTGGCAATTGCTGCAGCTGGCGATCACTGTCCGCGGTGCGGGAAAGGCCGGTTGGCGATGAGCCGTGGGATAGAGGTGGGCCATGTCTTTAAACTTGGCACCAAATACAGCACCAAGCTTGGTGCGGCGGTTACAGACGCGACAGGCATGTCACGCGAGCTGATTATGGGCTGCTACGGGATCGGCATTTCCCGTCTACTGGCCGCGGTTGCGGAGCAGCATCATGATGAGCAGGGGTTGGTCTGGCCCAGCCAATTGGCGCCGTATTCGGCGCATTTGCTGGTCATGTCGATGCGGGATGAAGCGCAGACACGCCTGGCGGAACAAATGTACCAGATGCTGGAGACGGCGGGGCTAGAGCCGCTGCTGGACGACCGGGTGGAACGGCCTGGCGTGAAATTTAATGATGCCGCGCTTGCCGGTATCCCGTATGTTGTCGTTATCGGGAAAGGAGCGGCGGAAGGCAAAGTAGAGCTTCAGGACCGGCAATCAGGCCACACCTTTACCGTTTCGGCGGAAGAAGCGGTACGTACGGTAAGCCGGATATGGGACGGAACATCAGATACTGCCTATAATTATTTAATTTAAAGGCGATCCAATGATGATATGCTCCCCATAAAGTAGACAGGTGAAATCATAAAATCCTGCTGCCGTATGAGGGAGCATGTTTAATGGACTATAAGAAGTAAACGGCCTCAGTCCCTTTGAAATTCAGGACCAAGGCCTGCTTAACTCTTTTATTTATACTAGGTACTTGACGGGGAGGTTCACTAAGGGAGGAGTCTTTCGTAGGGGTTTATATATGTTAACGCTTTTCACCAGGGACCTGGAAAAACTCGCCATCTCGCATACGCTGTTCTCCACTGACGTCTCTTCCCCCATTCTTGTTGATGAAACCATAAGAGGCCATGTCGGTCATATAGTTTCGACTAAAAAAGGTAAGGCGACCGGTGGTTATGGTTGGCATCTTACCTGATTGCTCTTCGATTTTGTACTTCCAAAAATCAGGACCGTCAAGGTCTTTTTTTCCAAATCTGACTTCCCATTTCTCTTCGAGGTGTGCACCGACAACTTCATAATATTCAATACCGTCATCTAATGAAATGAAGACTTGGTTTGCTTTTCCTTCAGGGAAATAATAGCTTATCGTGTCTCTCATTTCAACGGTTCCTGTAACAGATTTAAGTGAACGGACCTTGGGAAGCTGCAATGTGGCCGTACGGGCCTCTGCTAGATTAGATGACATAGTTTTTTCAATAAGTTCCTTACTAGGTTTCGCCACATAGACTATATAGTTGTATGGGTCCCATTCCACATAGGCATCCGCTGCTTCTGCAATAAAGCGAATAGGCACCATAATACGGCCGTTTTTCAATTTTGAAGGTACGGGTAAAGGCACCTTTTTGGAACCAATGGTGGCATGTTTTTGATCTGCTGTTAGTTTAATCACTTCATCATTCCGGGCAACCGTTACCGTTTTGGTTGTATTGTCCCATGTAACGGTAATGCCAGGAATCTTCTGTACCACATTTAAAGGGACTAGAATGGTGCCCTGATCGTTATAGGGTTTAACATCTGTATCAACATATTCATTATTTAAATCTATAAAAATATTAGTTGGTTTGCCAGCCATCACGGTTTCAGAAAGAACACCGAAGACCAGGACGGCTAATAAAGTCAAGCTTCCAAATTTATTATAGTGCGTTGCTTTCTTCACATACATTCCTCCTATTTGATAAGTGGGCATAGTAATTAACGTAAAAAAAGGTAAAAAGTTACGGTCTAAACTTCATGATTTGAGCTGCGTTTCAATTAAATAGATCCTCTGCACGAGGTTTCAGCCTCGTTTTACTTCTGCTTCTCCTGCACACCGCAACACTGGTATAATAGGAAAGAGTAGAGCCTGTCCGCTGACCGTTTGCAAGCTGCCTGAAACAGCGCAAACCGCCCTCACCGGACAGGCCGACAGCAGGCAAGCACAGAAGGAGCGAGGGGTTGTGAAGACACTCATTATTGCGGAAAAGCCGGATATGGGACGGAACATCGCGGCCGCAATAGAACCAAAAGCCAAAAATCACCGTTCCTATCTGGAAGGGGAGCAGTACATCATTACCTGGGCGATCGGGCATTTGGTTGGATTGG
Organism: Paenibacillus nanchangensis; assembly: GCF_046543445.1. Classification (NCBI taxonomy): domain Bacteria; kingdom Bacillati; phylum Bacillota; class Bacilli; order Caryophanales; family Paenibacillaceae; genus Paenibacillus; species Paenibacillus nanchangensis. The sequence continues at coordinate 152,264 of NZ_JBHOFD010000013.1, read as the reverse complement.
CTGAACCGGAAGCGTATGATGCCAAATATAAAAAATGGAACATCGGCGACCTGCCGATTATTCCCGACCAGTTCAAGCTGGTGGCGAACCGGCGGACCCAAGAACAGCTCAAGGTCATCGCCGAGCTGGCTAAACGCAGTAATCTGATTGTCAATTCGTGTGATGCGGGGCGGGAGGGCCAGCATATTTTTTCACTGATCCAGCGGCATTTGAAGCTGCGCCATCCCGTCAAACGGCTGTGGATTTCCGACCTGACCCCGGAGACAATCCGCAAAGGGTTCCAGGAGCTGAAGGACGCCGCGGAATACGAGAACTTGACCAAAGCCGCCAAAGCGCGCAGCGAAGCGGATTGGCTGATCGGAATGAACGGGTCGCGGGCTTTTACAACAAGACACAATGTTCTGCTGTCCGTAGGCAGGGTGCAAACTCCGGTGCTGGCGCTGATTTACGACCGGCAGAAACAGATTGAAGCTTTTACCTCGCAGAAGTTTTTTGAGGTCGAAGGGCATTTTCTGCAGGCCGAAACGGCGTACAAGGGCATGTGGCAGGGCGACCGGTTCACGGAAGCGGATAAAGCCGCGGCGCTGGCGGCGAAAGTCAAGGGCAAACCGGCCCGGATCGAATCTTACGAAGTCAAAGACGTCAAAGAGTATCCGAACAAGCTGTATGATCTGACGCTGCTGCAGCGGGAAGCGAACGGACGGTACGGTTTTTCCGCCAAAAAAACGTTGGATCTTGCACAGGCGCTGTACGAGAAACACAAGGTAATTTCGTACCCGCGGACCAATTCGAATTACGTAACTGAACAAAATATTCCGGAGATGCACAAGGCGCTCACATCGCTGCAGGGAACAGCCTACGATACCTGGGTGCAAGGGGCCAACCGCAATCTGGTGCACAAAAACAACCGGTTTGTCTGCAATCCGTCCAAGGTGGAGGATCACCATGCCATTCTTCCGACGCACCGCAAAGCGTCCAATCTGGCGCCGGACGAGCAGAAGCTGTACGACCTGATTGTGCGCAGATTTTTGTCCCAGTTCTATCCTCCCGCCGAATACAAGCTGCATACGGTGCTGACGGAAGTGGAAGGAGAGCGGTTCAAAACCACGGTTAAGGAACGGCTTTCGCTTGGCTGGAAGGCCATTTATGCGGAGCTGAAAAAAGAAAAGCCAAAATCCTCACGCAGCAAAGGGAAAGACGAGGAGGAAGAGGAGGAGGAAATCACCGTCCCCTTCCGGGTTGATCCGTCCGTCCCTGTGGTCTGTCAAGACGCGGTGGTCAAAGAAAAAGACACCCAGCCTCCAAAAGCCTACACCGAGGGCACCCTGCTGAAGGCGATGGAAAGCGCGGGCAAGCAGATTGAAGACGAAGAGCTGCGGGATGCGATGAAGGATTCAGGCCTCGGCACCCCGGCAACGCGGGCGGCGACAATCGAGCGGCTGAAGCAGGTCGGGTATGTCGAAATGCAGGGCAAAAAAATCGTCATCACCCAAAAGGGGCGGACGGCCATTGAGCTGATCCGCGGAGCCGGTGTCGAGCTGCTGACCTCGCCGGAGATGACCGGACAGTGGGAGCGCCGCTTGAATGAAATCTCCAGAGGGACGGCATCGGATCTTCAATTTATGGACAATGTGAAGCGGTTTGCGACCATGATTGTTGAAAAAGTGCGCGCCCAGTCCCGGGCGGACCGGCTGGCGTTCGGCGAGGAAGGGGATGCCGGCCGGGGCAAAGGCCGCAAGGGCTCCGGCCGCAGCAAAACCGCCGCCTCGCAAACCACGTCCGCCGGCGCTGCGGCGCCGAAGCCGTCAGCGCGCAAACAAGCGTCGACCGGAGCGGCGGTGGCTGAGCGTCCGGCGTCCCGGCCGGCCGCAGGACAATCGGCGGCTGCGCCGGCAGGTTCGCCGCGCGGCATCGCGGCATGTCCGCGGCCCGGGTGCGGCGGCGTGATTTTTATGGGCCGCAAGGGTTACGGCTGTTCCCGCTATAAAGAGGGCTGCCGGTTTGTTATCTGGAAGGAAAGCTACGGCCGCAGTTTGACCGAGCTCCAGGTGCGCGCACTGATCGAAAAAGGAAAAACGGCCAAGCTGAAGCTGAAGACCGAGCAGGGCGCCGAAGTGGAGGGCAAACTTGTATTGGCCAGCCAGGAGACCGGCACGCTGCGAATCGAGCAATAATACTTTTTTTGCGAAAGTCCCAAGCTGGCCGCATTAACAGCTTCACTTTACCGAGCTTCTATGATCCAGTGTATATAGCACTATATCGTCACTATCTCGATCATTACATCACCATGGCTAAAGGCCGCAGGCTGCCGGATTCCGGCGCGCTGCGGCCTTGTTTTTTGCAGAAATAAGGGTCGGGGAAGCTGCAAACCATCTTCGTTTATTTGGCGGCGGCAAGCTGCTGCTCAATCGCTTCAGTTAGTTCCTCATAGGACATTGTTGGCAGCAATACACCGTTCACCATAAACTTCGGCGTACCGTTTACACCGTACGAACCGGCGATCTTGTAGTCTTCCTTGACATCATACAGGTACGTATGCGCTTGGAGGTCCTGCTTGAAGCGGTCGTAATCGATCCCGCTGATGTTCTCCTTCACAAACGTTAGCAGAAACTGTTCGGTGGCCCAAATCCGGCTTTCGTCGCCCTGGTTGTCGTAAAGCTTGTCCATAAACTCCCAAAACTTCTCATTGTTCTGGCGAAGAATGGCTTCCCCGGCGCTGGCGGCCAGATAGGAGTCCCGGTCGAGAAACGCGTAATTCATAAAATACAGCTGCACCTTGCCAGTATCGACATAGTCCTGCACGAATTGCTTGAAATACGTCTGCTTCCACTGCTTGCAGGCGGGGCACTTGAAGTCTGCGAACTCGATCACTTTGACCGGCGCGTCGTCCGGACCAAGCTTTGGCTGTTTTTCGTACTTCAGACCATCTACGACGATTTTTTCTTTTACGTCCGTGTAGTTGGGCAGGCGCTCCAGCTCGGTTTCGGCGCTTGCATTTGAATAGCTGGTGATGATCCCGAGCGCGGCCGCGACGCCGACGCCCAAAATAACCAAAAGCATGGGCAGACCGTATTTGGACCTGCCCTTAGGTTTTGTTGTCCTGTTCATTCCTGACCTCCTGCGGGAAATTGCAATCTTGCACCCAGTATAGCGGTTCCCGCAGGATAAAAATGTGTAATTTCTAACAATTTGAAGCTTTGACAGCCGGGGTTAGCCAAACGTTGTATTCGACAGGCTAGATGCCCGGCGGATCAGCGGGACAACCTCATGGATGGCGGAAATCGTTGTGACATCCGGCTCCGCGTCGAGCTGAAATTCAATGATGTTATACAGCCATTCGTTCTGCTGTTTGAGGTAAACCGCTTTGATCCCCGCTTGGACGGCAGGTAAAATGTCGGTCCGGAGCGAATTGCCGATCATCCACGTCTTGGACCGGTCGAATTGGTGTTCTGTCAAAATGGCATCAAGCGCTTCGATATTTTTGTGCTGGCGGATAAAAATCCGGTCGCCAAAATAAACATCCAGCTTCATCTGTTCGATTTTGCGCTGCTGAATGGCATGATCGCCTCCGGTGTACAGGTACAGCCGGTGCCCGTCCTGCTTCAGCGCATCCAGCGTTTCAACCATGCCGGGATACGCTTCAATTTCCTGATCGTAGACGCTGAGGCCAAGCTTCATCAGCTGTTCTTCATGCAGCGGGTCCGGAGGCAGCTGTAGTTCCGCGCAAAAATGCCGATACGTGTAAATCAGCGATTTTGGGAAGTTTTCGCTCGCCAGTCCGCTTTCGTTAACGGTAGCCACGTCGATTTCAACCTGTTTGGCACGCATTTCCTCCGTTGTTGGCCCTCCGGTTCCAAACCAGTCCGCCAGCAGTTCAAAATACTGCCCCAGGATTAAATCAAAATATTTGTTGCAGTGTACCAGCGTGTCGTCCAGATCAAACACGATCTGCTGCGGGTGATGAATCATGTGGATCACTCCTTGCGGCTCCCCGCCTAGTCTGGCGGGGCGGCCGGTTGTCCGGACCGCGGGAGCCTGTCTGTAGGTTTCTATTCTTTTTATAAACGGATATACGACTCAAGGAACAGCTGCAGCTCGGATGCTCCGTCCGGCCGGATGCTGAAGCGTTCGTCCGGTTCTCCCTGCAGATGAATGCGCAGGAGACCTGCGACACGAAGCATCATTAAATGATGCATCAGGATGTCGGCCGACTGGTTCAGCTCGGACTGCATTTCCCACAGCGATTTTGGTTCATGCGCAACATAACGCAGAAGACGAAGCCGGCTTGGATCGGACAGCGCTTTGGTCATCCGCAGCAGCACGGTTGGCGGTTCGTCATCATTTTCGACCGGAACCTCGACCGGGTACTGGACAATCATCAGCGACTGGTAGAAGCAGTAGGTGTTAATCGGGCGGTTGTGGACGGTCGGCAGCAGCACAATCGTCTCCAGTCCCGGGATTTCTTCTACCACCACGCCGCCAGAAGCGTATTCGATCAAGGCGACGGGGTCCATCTTGCTTTGCAGTATTTTTTTCTCTTCGGCGTCCTCCAGCAAAAGCGGCAGCATTTTGTGCTCGACATGGCGGAAATACTGCTCATGCCACAGCCGCAGCAGCGGGGCGTAGCCTTCCAGCATGCGCCGGCATTCCGCAAGGGTGAACCCCGGAATAAAGGGCAGCGTACGCTCCAGCCATTCCTCGGCGGGCAGCTGCTCCATGTCGTCCAGGAATTCGGAGATTTGGCTGGCGGAGCCGCGCCGGTATGCCCAGGCATAGAGAACATCGTAATCGTTAAAAGGCCACTCGGCCGCCTGCAGCAGTTTCGATACCTTCTGCGGCGGGATGCGGTTATCCAGATCCCGGACCCAGTCCGGGCCGATATCCAAGTTGGAAATCCATTTTCGGGTTACGTATAGCATGAAACTGTCAAGCAGCTCATATACAGGCGATACGTCGATTTTTAGTTGGTAGTTCATGATCACGATACCCTCCCAGGAACACTCACTTCCGTTATTATCTCTTGTTTTAAACAGCCTTGTCCACTATAATGTTCGGTGTTTGCCTAAAGCGGCGGACGGAGCGGAATAAGAAATCCCCTGCCGGCCGTACGAAGGCGAAGGTTCGTTTTATTTCTATTTGGAGGCAACTGATGTGACAAAATCTTCTTCTCTTTCATCCCGGCCTGCGGCCCGGCAGGGCAGGCTGCTTTACGCAATTCTTATCGCCGTTATCGTTGCGGCCGGTCTCAGCCAAGGGCTGCTGCTTCCGCTGTTGTCCGTTATGCTGGAGAAGCAGGGCGTATCCGCTTCCCTGAATGGACTGAATGCGGCTGCGCTATATATCGGTTCGTTTTCAATGACGCTGATCTCCGAACGGGTGCTGGGAGCGGTCGGCTTTAAAAAGCTGATTGCCGCAGGCACCGCGCTCGTGACGGTCAGCCTGCTGCTGTTTCCGGTGTTTCCCGATGTCAAAGTTTGGTTTTTGCTGCGTTTTCTGGTTGGCATCGGCGACGCCGCGATTAACTACGCTGCGCAGCTGTGGGTGCTGCTGATGACGCCAGCGGAGCACCGTGGCCGCAACCTATCCTTTTACGGGATGTCCTACGGGCTTGGCTTCAGTCTGGGTCCGGCCGGAATTGGCCTGCTCCGTTTCGGCGAATCTGTGCCCTTTTTTGTGTTGACCGTCATCTTTGTGATTGCATTGGTGCTTGCCTTGCGTTATCTCCCAGACTCCAAGCCGGAAAAAGGGGAGGAAGACGCGGCACAATCCCGCCGCTTCCGGCGAAGTTATGCGCTGGCCTGGTATGCGCTGCTGCCGGCGCTGTTGTACGGTTATATGGAAGCAAGTCTGAACAGCGGCTTCCCGGTCTATGGACTAAGAATCGGATACGCCGAAAGCCAGATTGCTGCGCTGCTGCCGTTCGCCGGCATAGGCGGGCTGCTGCTCCAGCTGCCGCTTGGCCTGCTCAGCGACCGCTTTGGCCGCAAAAAAGTGCTGATGGCCGCCGGGATCGGCGGCGGAGCGGCGTTTGTGCTGCTGCCTGCTGCGGGCGACCGTTTTGGCGTCACGCTGGTACTGCTGCTGCTGGCAGGGGGGCTGGTGGGTTCGTTTTTTTCGCTTGGGCTTGCTTATGCGGCGGATATCTTGCCCCGCACGCTGCTGCCGGCGGCCAACGTCGTAGCGTCGTTTCATTTTAATGCGGGCAGCATCGTTGGACCGGGAATCGGCGGCACACTGCTGGAATCCGGTACGGGCGGGGGCGCATTTATTTTGCTTGGCGCACTGTATATTGTGTTTGGACTGGCCGGCTTTTTATATACTCCCAGAGTGCCCGGAAAAGGGGTATAATAGATAACACGTGTGCGCGATTGGAATTGTGATGCCGTTTCCAATACACTATAAGTAGATAATGAAGAAACAGGATTACGCGGCAGCGAACGAAATGGGGAGAGGCGCAAGATGATCAAGGTGGATGGCTTGGCGAAATCGGTTGGCGTTGACCGGACTCCGGTGCTGAAACGGATAGACGCCGTAATTCACAAAGGGGAATTTGTAGCCATAATTGGGGGAAGCGGCAGCGGCAAGTCGACGCTGCTGCGCTGTCTGGGACTCCGGGAGAAGTGGGATGACGGGAAGCTGATTGTCGAGGGCAAGGATGTACTCGAATCCGGCTTCACCGGCAAGCTGAAGCTCCGCAGAGAATGGGCTTATTTGGAGCAGAGCCCGCAGCTGTATATGAACAAGACGGCACTAAAAAATGTACTGATCGGCCAGTCATCCCAGACGCCTGTATGGCGGATGGTGACGGGAATGGTCCGCTCGGACGATTACATGGGCGCGATGGATGAGCTGGACGCCCTCGGGCTCCTGGACAAAGCCAAGCTGAAAGCGTCGCAGCTCAGCGGCGGCGAACGCCAGCGGGTCGCGATTGCACGCGCGCTGGTGCATGGCGCCAAAATGATTTTGGCGGACGAGCCGGTGACGGGTCTTGATCCAAAATCGGCGGAAAGTGTTATGGAGACGCTGAAGAAGCTGTGCGAAGAGACGGGGCTTATCGTCGTCACCGTGATCCCGCTTGAGCTTGCGGAACGGTTTGCTTCGCGGATCTGGGTACTGGAAGACGGCAGAATCAAACATGATGTATACGGACGGCGTCTAACCGCCGCTGAGAAACGCGGATTATAGGTTGGGTTCCGGACGGACCACCTGCGCTGTCTGATGCGGAAACAACAAAAATAGCGGATGACTGCAATAAGCAGCGCCAGGACCGGCTCCAAAGCCAGGTATACAGAAGAAAGAGTGATGAATTTGACAAGGCGGAGAATGCGCCGGACGCTGGCCGCAATCGTGCTGACGGCCGCGCTGTCCGGCTGTACGTATATAAGCGATCCCGTATCGCAGATGAAGATGCCCCGGCTGCCGGAGGATAAGGCGACGCTGCGGACGGCGATCAACAGCATGCTGCCTCCCGGCGCGTCGCTTCTCCGGCCGGCCAATAACGACGACAGCTCGATCCGGACGGAGGATTTGAACAAGGACGGCGTGCTGGAAGCGATCGTTTTTTATGAGACGCCGGACGAGGCTGTGCAGATTCACGGCATGATCCTGGAGAAGCAGGGCAAGGAGTGGGTGAAGCGGCTGGTGTTCGACGGAGAGGGGACGATCCTGGAGTCCGTCTCCTTGCGGGATGTGACGAACGACGGCAAGCTTGACATCGTTGTCGGCTTTTCGCGCAGCGAGGAAGTGCTGCAGAAAGCGCTCGTTGTCTGGAGTTACCCGGGGAGCGCGCTGGAGAAGGTGCTGTCGCTCCCGTACACCCGGTTTACAATCGGCGATCTGAACGGGGACGGGGTCGACGATATTACGGTTGTTTCATTTAAACGCAACGAATACGCGACTTTATCCGTCTATCAATTTGGCGGCGACGAGTTCAGGGAGCTGGACCGTCTGTCCACGCTGAATCCGTATGTGAACGCCTATTATAACATCGCCGCGGGCAAAGTCGCCGAAGACAAGGAAGGGGTCGTTCTTGACGCCTCGATCGGCTCTCAAAGCGCAGCGAGTTATGTCATCGCGATGGAAAATGACCGGCTGGTGCAGGTTCTTCCGCGGGCGGACGGCGATACTCAGCAGACCTATAAAGAGCTGCATATCAACAGTGAGGATGTCGACGACGACGGGATTATCGAAATCGGACTGCTGGACCGGCCGTCCGGTTGGGAGTATTTTGATTCCAAGGAAGTGCCGTGGCTGTATTCTTACTACAAGTGGGACGGCAAAAACGGCATGACCTTTGTGGAGCAGCAGTACCGGGATCCCGACGGACGTTTCACGCTGAAGTTCCCGCCGGAGACCCAAGATGCCGTCACGGTTGATACGGCTTCCGTGCTGAACCAGTACCTGCGGTTTATTGTCGAGGATACAGGAGAGACGCTGGCGGAAATCTCGTTTTTCTCGCAGGCTTCCTGGGACCGGGTGAAAAACGACGGCTGGCAGCTCTGGGCGACGGACGGCGAGAAATACATCGGCTACCGCGGCAAACTGAAACAGAACATAGACGGGCTCAAGAATGACAAAGGGGCAGGCCCGATTGAGAGGAAGGGAATCGATGAGTAAGGTTTTAATTCTGGAGGATGAAGAGTCCATCCGCAGTTTTATCGTAATTAACCTGAAGCGCAACGGCTTTGAGGTGCTGGAAGCGGCCGACGGCAATGAAGCGCTGCAGAAGCTGACCACCGTGCCGGACATCGACATTGCGCTGCTGGACGTGATGGTGCCGGGCATCGACGGTTTTGAAGTGTGCCGGAGAGTGCGGGAGACCAACGAGCGGATCGGCATTATTTTTCTGACGGCAAAGGTGCAGGAGCAGGACAAAGTTTACGCGCTCTCCGTTGGGGCAGACGATCATGTCAGCAAGCCGTTTAGCCCGACCGAGCTGATCGCCCGCATTCAGTCGCTGCTGCGCCGGGTGAATGTGCACCGCGAGACAAGCGCCAAGGTGTCGTTCCAGTCGGGACCGTTTTCGCTGGATCTTATCTCGAAGCAGTTCAAGCGCAGCGGAGAGAGCATCGAGCTGACGCCAACCGAATTTTCGCTGATCCAGTTTTTCCTGGAGAAGGAGAATACGCCGCTCAGCCGGGATGTGCTGCTGGACCATGTCTGGGGCAAAGAATATATGGGCGATCCCAAAATCGTGGACGTCAACATCCGCCGGCTGCGGCAAAAAATCGAAAACAACCCGTCCGAACCCGAATATTTGCAGACCGTCTGGGGTCACGGATATAAATGGAAAGGCGCCTCACAATGATCAAAAAGGGGATGCGCAGACAGATCGTCCTGCACTACTTTCTTGTCGTCTTGATGGCGCTTCTCCTCGTGGAAGTTATTTTCCTGCTGGCCATACGGACTTACTATTATGATAGTGTGTATAACAAAATCAAAACCCAGATCGACAGCTCCGAGCTGTTTTTTCACAGCTACCTGCAGCGGGACAACAAATCGGGCGTCCGGCTGCAGGACATTATCGACACGTTTACCCTAAGCAACACCGAACTGCAGGTTCTCCGGACGAGCGGCGATATGGTGACAAGTACAACGGGCTTTCAGCCGGATGTAACCATTACGACTGGAGATGTGCCGGAAGCGGTCAACGGCGGCATCGGCCGCTGGATCGGCCGGGCGACCGGCACCAACGAAAGTGTGATGTCCGTCTCCAAGCTGCTGCAGATCCACGGGCAGGAGGCTTATGTTCTCCGTTACGTCACCTCGATGGAGCGGATCGACGCCAGCTTGTTCAACATCACGCTGATTTCCGTCAGCATTGGCGCCGCGGTGCTGGCCATTGTCGTGGCGTTCAGCTTTGGTCTTGCCAATTCCATCGTCAAACCGCTGAAGAACATTACGGCCGTGTCCGCCCAGATGGCGCAGGGCAAATTTAACAAGCGGATTAAAGGCGATTACAAATACGAAATGGGCGAACTGGCTTCCACGCTGAACTACATGGCGGAAGAAATCGTGCGGAGCAACCAGATCAAAGACGACTTTATTTCATCCATCTCGCATGAACTGCGGACCCCGCTTACCAGCATCAAGGGCTGGAGCGAAACGTTGATCTCCGGCGGATACGACCCCGAGGAGACAAAGCTTGGTATGAGCATCATCTCGAAGGAAAGCGACCGGCTGATTGGCCTTGTCGAAGAAATTCTCGACTTCTCCAAGCTCCAGCAGAACGAGATGAAGCTGTCGCTCGGAACGGTCAACGTAAAAGTGCTGCTGCAGGAGACGATCCTCAACATCTGGGCCAAGGCGGAGAAAAAACGCATTCTGCTTGTCCTGGAATCGCCGGACGGCATATACGTCAAAGGGGATGCCAACCGGCTGAAGCAGGTGTTCCTGAATGTGGTGGACAACGCCGTCAAGTTTTCGCATGAGGATTCCAGCATTGTGCTGACCGTACAAAAGCTGAATGACGAGCGGGTAGCGATTACCGTAAGGGATGCGGGCATCGGCATCAGCGAAGAGCACTTAAGCCGGGTTAGAGACCGGTTTTTCCAGGTGGATTCGCTGAACGGAGGCACCGGTCTTGGTCTTGCGATTTCGCAGCAGCTGGTGGAGCTGCATAATGGCAAGCTGAGCATTAACAGCGAGCTGGGTAAAGGAACCGAAGTTATGGTCGAGCTGCCGCTGACCGAACCGCCGGAAGCGGCGCAGATTCCTGCTCAAACCCCTGCCCAAACCCCGAAGACGCAGCTGCCGCCCGCAGCGGAAGAGCGGAAACCGGAGGCGGGGGAATGAGCGGACATATGAAGAAGCTGGAGCAGCAGGTTACGCTGTTGCAAGCCGGCCGTGCGGAAGCGGACACTGTGCTGCGGCTGCTAAAGGCGGCCGCAGACTGGATGGAAGCGCAGGGCATCCGGCAGTGGCGGACCGCCCAGTTTACGGAAGAAGAGGTCGCGCGTTATTTTGACGAGCGGCTTGTTTATTTGGCCCGGATTGCCGGAGAGCCGGCGGGGATGTTTACGCTGCAGTCCGGCGACGAATTGTATTGGGCAGAGCGGAATGATCCGCGTTATGCTTACCTTCACCGCCTGGCGGTTGCCGGACCCTACCGGGGCGCCGGGCTTGGTACAAAGCTGCTGGAGCTGGCCGCTTCTCTTGCTGAGGAGCGGGGCTGCACGGGCCTGCGGTTGGATACGGCGGCTCATAATGTGAAGCTGAACCGGTATTACCAGAGCTTAGGTTTCCGGTTCCAGGGCATCCGTGATTTTGGCGGCGGCCGAATGGCTAATTTATATGAGCTGGAGCGGGACGAGGATCCGGACGCGATCCTCCTTCGGTACTTTACGGAGAAGGATGCGGAACAGCTTATTGCGGCCAGTGTGGCGACTCCGGTACAGCCCGATGATGCCGTGTCGGCGCTGCCATTTCCGGCCGGATATCAAGAGCTTCAGGCCTACTTAAAGGATGCAAATGATACAACAAAGCTGGACAGGCTTATCTACAGTGCGGTACATCGGCGTTCAGGCCAAGTGATAGGACATCTCGCATTAACCGGGATTCAGCGCGGCGGAGGAAGTGCCGAAGTTACCGGCCTTTTTGTTGCTCCGGACAGCCGGGGGAAGGGATATGGCGGCCGGATGCTGGCAGAGGCCATTCGGACTGGACTTGACGCGCTTAAGCTGATTCAGCTTCGCGCAAGGATTTCGCCGCTTGATTTCGGAACCGTCCGGCTGTTCAGCGGGGCTGGGTTCAAGGCAAGCGGGCAGCCGGCCGCGATGGGCGGCACTGAGCAGGCGGATGAACAGGGCATGCTGACGGAGTATAACCTCCATCGCTGACGAAAGGGTTCCGCGAAGCCGATGAAGCGGTTTCTGATGCGGCTTGAATCAAGTGTATCCGGAACAACAAACGTAGTCCATGAACGTATAAAAGGGTCAATCCCGCAAGCCGATAAATACGGCCTTGGGGATTGACCCTTTTTCCTTAACAATATGCCGGTTAAGACGGCAGGCTTTCGGCCCGCAGACGTCCGGTTTTTTCGTATACTTCCTGCAGCAGGCGGGAAGGGTGGGTGCGGATAACCGGCTTCGCGGCCACGACTTCGCGGGGACCGACGACCACGATATTATCCGGGCTGCCCTTGATTACGGCTCCGTCCTTAATGACGGCACCTTCGCCGATAATGGCGTTTTCGATGATGACGCCGCGGCCGATGCGCGCTCCCGGCATGACGATGCTTTGTTTGATCTGCGATAACTTGCCGACTTCGACGCCGCCGAAAATAACGGAGCGCTGCAGGCTGCCCTCTACGCTGCAAGCTTCATGCAGCATGCAGTCCGGCGCATCCTGGCGCGTTTTCGGTTTGTGTGCGCCCAGCTTCGACCGTTGGAGGCGGCTGTACATCGGCCAACGCGAGTTATCCAGCTGGAAGCCGTTGTCTCCGCCCTGCAGCAGATCCATATGCGCTTCCCACAAGCTGGATACGGTGCCTACATCCCTCCAATACCCCTCAAAGCGGTAAGCGAACAGGGAATCGCCCAGCCCAAGCATGTAAGGGATGATATCTTTGCCAAAATCATGATTCGAAGCCGGGTCTGCCGCATCGCGCAGCAGATGCTCTCTCAGGTAATCCCAGCGGAACAGATAAATGCCCATCGAAGCCAGGTTGCTTTTCGGCTGCTTCGGCTTCTCGGCGAATTCCGAAATACGGAATTCATCGTCCACGTTCATAACGCCGAAACGGCTTGCTTCGTCCCATGGCACTTCCATAACCGAGATGGTTGCCTTGGCGTTTTTGTTTTTATGATAATCCAGCATCTGTCTGTAATCCATATGATAAATATGATCGCCGGAAAGAATGAGCACATGCTCGGGGTTTCGGCTGTCAATGAAATCTACATTTTTGTAAATCGCATCGGCCGTCCCCATATAACTGTCGCGTCCATCGACTCCAGCAGGCAGCAGCGATACGCCGCGGTCACCTTGCAAGGGGAGCCCCCAGGCTTCGCCTTTTCCAATATGCGTATGTAAAGATTCCGCCTCATACTGGGTCAGTACGCCAACTGTATCGATGCCAGAGTTGACACAATTGCTGAGGGGGAAGTCAATGATTCGATATTGGGCGCCAAACGGAACTGCCGGTTTCGCCATACTTGATGTTAAGGGCGCCAGTCTCCGTCCTTCTCCGCCCGCAAGCAGCATGGCAATGCAATCTTTAGTACTCAATGTTACCCCTCCCATATATTTGTCAATGTCTGATAATTAAACTTGTTTATCGGGCTTGAAACCAGGATAAATGAAATATATTGCAATACCTCAAAAGAAATTACATTTTATATTTTCTGAATTCATAAAATATTTTTCAGCCTGTTCAAACGATTTTCAAACAGACGGGTTTGGGGTAATGTATTAGGTGCATCCTATATTGAAGGCGGTGTTGAATTGGCAGATCTGACGCAGACCGGAGGCATCTCTCCAGATGACATTTACCTGTTCCATGAAGGCACAAATTACCGCAGCTACCGGATGCTGGGTGCCCACCTTACGGTGGAGAACGGAAGTAAGGGTGTCCGGTTCACCGTGTGGGCGCCCCATGCCGCCCAGGTTGGATTGGCCTGCGACCGCAACGGCTGGAACGGAAGCGGGGAAGAGGACACATTAGTTAAGATACCCGATTCGGGAATTTGGAGTCGTTTTTTTGCCGGGATCGAACCCGGAACATTTTACAAATACAGGATAACCACGCCAGACGGAGACAGCTTCCTGAAAGCCGACCCTTACGCGTTCCAAGCAGAGGTCAGACCGGCCACCGCTTCGGTTGTAGCGGATCTTGGAGGGTACCGCTGGGGTGACGGAAACTGGCGCAGACGGAATAAATCGCCGTACCAGAAGCCGCTGAATATTTATGAAATGCATCTTGGCACCTGGAGGCAAAAAGAAGGCGGCGAGCTGTATACTTACCGCGAAATCGCCGATCTTCTGGTCCCTTACCTGCTGGAGATGGGTTATACGCATGTGGAATTTATGCCGCTGGCCGAACATCCCTACGACCTCTCCTGGGGGTACCAGGGAACCGGGTATTTTGCGGCTACCAGCCGGTTTGGCGCGCCGCAGGATCTCATGTATTTGATCGACCGCTGCCATCAGGCCGGGATCGGCGTGATTTTGGACTGGGTTCCCGCCCATTTTGCGAAGGACGCCCATGGTTTGCGGCGTTTTGACGGCAGCCCTTTATACGAATATAGCGATCCGCTGCTGGCGGAAAAACCAGGGTGGGGTACGCTTTCCTTTGATTTCAGCAAACCGGAAGTCCGCTCGTTTTTGATCTCCAATGCTTTGTTCTGGTATGAGCTGTTTCATATCGACGGGATGCGGGTGGACGCGGTGACCAGCATGCTCCGGCTCGATTTTGAGAAACATGAGGGACAATATCGGCTAAATTCGCATGGCGGGAAGGAGAACCTGGAGGCGATTGCTTTTTTGCAGCAGCTGAACCGGACAATCTTCGAATATTATCCCCATGCTTTAATGATGGCCGAGGAGTCGAGCGCATGGCCCGGCGTAACCGCATCTGTGCATGAAGGCGGACTGGGCTTTAATTACAAGTGGAATATGGGCTGGATGAATGATACGCTGGCGTACATAGAAGAGGATTTTGCTTCCCGGCCTCACCGGCATAATCTGCTGACGTTCCCGATCTGTTATGCTTATTCGGAGAATTATACGCTCCCGCTGTCGCATGACGAGGTAGTTCACGGCAAGAAGTCGCTGCTGGACAAAATGCCCGGAACCTATGAGCAGAAATTCGCCGGACTCCGTACGCTGCTCGGCTACCAGATGACCCATCCCGGCAAAAAACTGCTGTTTATGGGCGGCGAATTTGGCCAGTTCATCGAATGGAAAGACCAGGATCAGCTCGACTGGTTCCTGCTTGATTATGACAGCCACCGCAAGACGCAAGCTTACACCGCGGCGCTTAATAAGCTGTACCTGACGGAAAAAGCGCTGTGGGAGCTGGATCACGACATGGACGGATACCAGTGGATTTCCGCGGATGACAGCGGCCAAAGTGTGTTGTCTTACATCCGCCGGGGCAAAAAACCGTCCGACACCCTGATCGTGCTGGTCAACTTCCAGCCGGTTCCGCGTTACGCCTACCGGATCGGCATTCCGAAGGCTGGCACGTATGAAGAGGTATTCAGTTCCGACAGCGTGTTATTCGGCGGGGAGGGACTGCATAATCTGCCGATGAAGACCTCAAAAAGGGAATGGCACGGACAGCTGCACAGCCTGGAGGTGAATCTGCCGCCGCTGAGCTTCCTGGTGCTGAAGAAGACGAGCCGGCGCGGCGCCGCTGCCGAACCGGAAATTGTCCCCGAAGCCCTTGCCCTTAAGCCGGGGAAGGAGAAGGCGGAGACTCCGGAGAAAACCCACAAGCCAAGAACGCGCAAAACGAAGTCCGTTACGAACCTATCCGAAGGGGGAGACGTATAGATGAAAGTGTTGTTTGCCGCAGCCGAAGCCCATCCGTTTATCAAAACGGGCGGGCTGGCCGATGTGATCGGCGCCTTGCCCAAAGCGCTGCAGCGTGCAGGGGCCGACGTCCGTGTAATTCTGCCAAAATACAAAGGGATCCCGAAGAGCTACCGGGAGCAGATGGAGACGGTAGCCGTGCTGGAGGTGCCGGTTGGCTGGCGCCGGCAGTACTGCGGCGTTCAGCGGATCATTCACGACGGCATCCCCGTTTATTTTATCGATAACGAATATTACTTCGGACGTGACGGGGTTTACGGGTATATGGACGACGGCGAGCGTTTTGCCTACTTCAACCGCGCGGTTCTGGAATGCCTGCCGAGCATTGATTTCCAGCCGGAAATCCTGCACTGCCATGACTGGCACGCCGCGGTTATTCCGCTGCTGCTGGAAGGCCACTACCGGCACGATCCGTTTTACGCCGGAATGCGTACGGTATTTACGATACATAATCTGCTGTATCAAGGCGTCTTCCCGTATGAAGTGCTGGGCGAGCTTCTGGGTCTGGATAGCCGCTATTTTAACGGCGTGGAATATTACGGCAACGTGAATTTCATGAAAGGCGGCATCGTGTTCAGCGATCATGTCACAACAGTCAGCCCGACGTATGCCCAGGAAATCCGGACGGCCTATTACGGATACGGGCTGGACGGACTGCTTTTTGCGAGATCGGCGCATCTTAGCGGAATCGTCAACGGGATCGATACGAAGCAGTATAACCCGGCGACCGACCCGCATATTTTCACCCGGTACCGGAGCAATCTGGCGAAAAAAAGCGAAAACAAGCTGGGACTGCAGCAGGAGCTCGGTCTGCCGGTAGCCCCTTACATTCCGATGATCGCCATGGTCACACGCCTGGTCGACTCAAAGGGCCTTGACCTGGTCACCCGGATTCTTGACGAGCTGCTGTACTACGATGATATTCAGTTCGTCCTGCTGGGTACGGGGGATGAAGTATATGAAAGATGGTTCCGGGAGGCCTCGTGGCGTTATCCCACCAAGCTGTCTTCGCAGATCCGGTTCAGTGACGCGCTGTCGCGCAAAATTTACGCGGCCAGCGACATGTTCCTGATGCCGTCCAAATTCGAGCCTTGCGGAATCAGCCAGCTGATGGCGCTCCGATATGGCAGCATTCCGATTGTCCGGGAGACGGGGGGCCTGAACGACACGGTCCAGGCGTACAACGAATTTACCGGCGAAGGCAACGGGTTCACCTTCACCAATTACAACGCGCACGACATGATGAACACGATCCGCCGGGCCTTGGCGTTCTACAGACAGCCGGAGCACTGGAAACGTGTCGCCAAAAACGCTTTTTCCGGCGATTACAGCTGGAATGTATCTGCCGAGGAGTACATTTCGGTGTACCGGAGCATTTTACCGTCTGAATTGGACTTGGACGTCCCGGCTGCCTTGCCTTCGGCCGATCCCGAACCGGCTCCTGAACCGGTCTCCGGGGTTTCCGGCAGCGTCGACGCCGAAAACGAATAACAGCGCATTAACCAAGCTGTGCGGCATTTCATTTCCAACTTCACAGGCAGACAAGAATGAAGGCAGGCAGGGAAAGGAGTACCTTTTCCTGCCTGTTTTTTTATTGCCCGGCAGCAAAAAAAGGGGCCCTCCAGTCAAAGCCATTTGAAATGGCTCTGACTGGAGAACCCTACTCCAGCTGTAAAGGCGCCTTATTGTTCGCCTTTGCGATGCAAAATCCGGTACCCGTAAGGCTCCAGCTCCATCCGGTAGCAGCCGGCGTCATCCGCTCCCGGGACAGTGTCCGTCAAATAATCCCGCCAGTCTTTGCCGGCCAGCTCGGCTTTGATTTCCCGGCGCTCAGCGGAGTTGTTGATCCAGACCGTAAAAGCCTCCGATTTATCGGAACGCTCATAGACGAGACAAGGGTTGTCCTGACATGCCGTAATCACGCGGAAACGGCCGGTCCGGAAAACGGTGTGTTCCTTGCGCAGGGCGATGATCCGCCCGTAAAAATTGTAAAGGTCGCTATCCCGCTTCTTTTCGTCCCATTCCATACACTTCCTGCACCCCGGGTCCGGGCCTCCGTCCAGCCCGATCTCATCGCCGTAATAAATACACGGCGTTCCAGGGAAGGTGAGCAGAAACAAAGCGGCCAGCTTCATGCGCCGTTTGTCGCCGCCAAGCCGGGTGAGCAGACGCGGCGTATCGTGGCTGCACAGCAGATTAAACGCCGCTTCGTTCGCCTGCCGGGGATACCGCATCAAGAGGGAACCAATGCGTTCCGCAAAACCCGCGCTGTCCAGATCATCGCTGAAGAAGTCCAGCACTGCTTCGGAGAACGGATAGTTCATCACGGAATCGAACTCATCGCCGAACAGCCAGGCCAGCGAATCGGTCCATACTTCGCCTACGATATACGCTTCCGGATTGGCGGCTTTGACAACTTGGCGGAACTTGCGCCAAAAGCTGTGGTCGACCTCATCGGCGACGTCCAGCCTCCAGCCGTCGAGCTTGATCTCTTTGATCCAGTATTCCGCAACATCCAGCAAATAGGTTTGAACCTCGGGATTCGCTGTGTTAAATTTCGGCATATCGGGAAAAAAACCAAACGTATCGTAGGTGGGAATGCCCTCTTTTACTTCAACGGGGTAGCTGTTGATATGGAACCAGTCCTTGTATTTGGACGCTGCTCCATTCCGGACGACATCCTGGAAGGGCGGGAACTGCTTGCTGCAGTGATTAAACACGGCATCGAGCATCACTCGGATCCCTTTGGCATGGCAGGCCTCGGCCAGACGTTTCAGCAAATCGTTGTCCCCGAAATGCGGATCGACCGTTTTGTAATCGACAATGTCATATTTATGGTTGGATGGGGAGACAAACAGCGGCGTAAAATAAATAGCGTTCACACCGAGCTCGACCAAATCGTCCAGATGGTCCATGACCCCCTGCAGATCCCCGCCGAAAAAATTGTCCGTCTTCGGTTCGCCGCCCCAAGGCTCGGTGCCCTCGGGATCGTTATTTGGGTCTCCGTTTGCAAACCGATCGGGGAAAATCTGATAAAAAACCGCATTCCTTGCCCAAGCGGGAACATCAAATACTTCGTGCGGATGTATGTAAGGCAGGGCAAACAAATTGCCGGGCGGTTCCGGTTCGTTTTCGGTAATTCCTTTATCATACATGTACACCGTCTGATCTTCCGATTCCACCTTGAACAGGTAAGACAGCCGTTTATATTGGGGACGGACCTCAGTTTCCCAGTAGTCGAACAGATCATCGCTTGAGGCTTTTTCCATCGGCAGTTCCGCCAAGGTGGCTTCCCAGTCGTATTTATCGCCGGTTAAAGCATAAACCGTCCGAACATCGTTTTTAGCGGTCCGGAAACGCAAATGTACGGTTTCCTTGTCATAAGCATACGCCCAGCGGTCGCGGGGGACATGATACAAAGCTTCCAATAACATATGAGGCACCTCCGGTGTGCGGTGAGCGTTAAAGCTCCCTATGATGTTCATGAGCACATATTAGGCATACAGCCAGTGGATCGTTTGCTAAATGCCGAAGCATGAGTTTAATACCCGGATCAGCATCCTGATGAACCAGCAGCACGCCGGCAGCGCTTCTGGCATCCTGATGAACCAGCAGCACGCCGGCAGCGCTTCTGGCATCCGTCTGAACCAGCAGCCAAGCCGGTAATACAGAAATGTGTCTGCTTCGTGAAAGGTGTAGGCGGATATCACCCCTGGCAAAGTATGCCCATATGCTGTAATAGAAGTCATAAAATTGCCTTTGCATAATCATGCGGGGTGATTTATAATAAATCGGTCATGATAATAAACTTACAGATGAATGGGAGAGAGACACTAATGAAGAAATGGGGCAAACTATCATTGGGCTTGCTGCTGGCCGTGGGACTACTAGCCGGCTGCGGCCAGAATAATAATAACGCAGGTAAAAATGCCGCCAGCGGCTCGGGCGGTAACCAGCCTACAGCGGAAGCGACTGCCGAAGCGACAACTGCCGGCAAAACGCTGACGCTTGGTACCAGCGCGGACTTTCCTCCTTACGAATTCCACAAAATGATCGACGGCAAAGACACCATCGTGGGCTTTGACATCGACATCGCAAAAGATATCGCCGCTGACATGGGCGCTGAGCTGGTCATCAAGGACCTGCCGTTTGATTCCCTGCTGAACGAGCTGTCCAGCGGACGCGTGGACATGGTCATCTCGGGTCTAAGTCCGACGGAAGAACGCCGCAAAGCGGTTGACCTGTCCGACATTTACTACAAAGCGGAGCAGGCGGTTGTCGTTCGTGAAGCGGACAAAGACAAATTCGCCACGATGGAATCGCTGGAAGGCGTGAAGATCGGTGTACAAACCGGGTCGATTCAAGAAGAAATCGCCAAGGGAATCCCGAACGCCCAGCTGACTTCGCTTGGTAAAATTTCCGACATCGTGCTGCAGCTTCAATCCAACCGGGTGGACGCTTCGATCATCGAAGGTCCGGTTGCCAAGTCCTTTGTCAAGAACGTTAAAGGCCTGGTGATTACCGACGCGAAACCTCCGGTCGAAGACGACGGTTATGTAATCGGCGTGAAGAAAGGCAACACCGAACTGCTGGAGCAGATCAACACGACGCTGAAACGTCTGGGTTCCGAAGGCAAGATTGATGAGTATGTAGCCGCAGCGAGCGAGCTGGCTGAAGCGGAATAACGATACTTAAGACCAACCAGAGCTGCCTGTCCGCAGCTCTGGTTCACGGATAAGGAAAATGGCGGAGAACCCGCTGTTTTTCTATTTTTTTGGAGAGGGAGGGGACGCCTTTATTATGAAGATATTTGATATGGCAATGGAATACCGGAGCTTTTTCCTGACAGGGCTGCAGTATACACTGCTGCTTGCGCTCATCGGTGTGGTCTGCGGTTTTGTGCTCGGCATTCTGGTCGCGCTGCTGCGGATGTCGAAGATTGCGCCGCTCCGCTGGATCGCCACCGCCTGGGTGGAGTTTCTGCGCGGAACGCCGATGCTGGTGCAGCTGTTCCTGATTCACTACGGCCTGCCGGTGTTCGGCATGGAGTTTACCCCGATCGAATCGGGGGCGATCACGCTTACCATTAACAGCTCGGCTTATTTGGCCGAAATTTTCCGCGCCGGCATTCAGGGTGTTGACCGGGGACAGACAGAAGCGGCCCGTTCGCTCGGCATGCGCCAAGGCATGACCATGCGCTACATCGTGCTGCCGCAAGCGCTCAAAAGCGTGCTGCCGGCGATTGGCAACGAATTTATTACCATCATTAAAGAATCGTCTATTGTGGCGATGATTGGCGTGACGGACCTGCTCTTTCAGGCGCGTACCATCACAACGATTACGTATGACGGGCTTACACCGCTGGTTGTCATCGCTTTGATGTACTTTGTGCTGACCTTTACGTTATCCAAGCTGCTTGGAATCCTTGAAAGGAGGCTGAATACGGATGATCGCCGTTAGCAACCTGAAAAAAAACTTCGGAAAGCTGGAAATTCTGAAGGGGATCGATCTGAACATTAACAAAGGCGAAGTTGTGGTTGTGATCGGTCCCAGCGGCTCCGGCAAAAGCACCCTGCTCCGCTGTCTGAACCTGCTGGAGGTACCGACCGGCGGCGAAATCCGGTTTGAAGGCGAATCCATCACGGACCGCAAGCATGACATCAACGTCACACGCGAAAAAATGGGCATGGTGTTCCAGCAGTTCAACCTGTTTCCGCACAAAACCGTGCTGCAGAACATCACGCTGGCGCCGGTCAAAGTGAAAAACGTTAAGCCGGAAGCAGCGGAGAAAATCGCGATGGATCTGCTCCGCACCGTGGGCTTGGAGGATAAACGGGATGCTTATCCGGCACAGCTCTCCGGCGGACAGAAGCAGCGGATTGCGATTGCCCGCGCGCTGGCCATGCAGCCGCATGTAATGCTGTTTGACGAGCCGACATCCGCGCTTGATCCCGAAATGGTCGGCGAAGTGCTGGAGGTTATGAAAAAGCTGGCGCTTGACGGCATGACGATGGTCATCGTGACGCATGAGATGGGTTTTGCCCGCGAGGTTGGCGACCGGATCCTGTTTATGGACGGCGGCGTAATCGTCGAGCAGGGGACGCCAGCCGAGGTATTCGGCAGCCCTAAGCACGCGCGGACTCAGGATTTTCTCAGCAAGGTGCTGTAATCGACAAGCCAAACAGCGGCCCCGGGTGGTCTACCCGAGGCCGCTTTCTTTTGCCCGCCGGCATCCTTGTTGAAGTTTGAAGGACGGGGGGCAGGTGTAATTTTATTTTATTAGGCAATGGATATAAGGTACACTATAATCTGAACCCCTATACGAAGGAGTACATACGATGACCAATCATCCAGGCCGGACAGGCATTATTGACATCGGCTCGAACTCCATTCGGCTCGTCATCTATGACACGACGCCGGAGGGAGGGTACAAAATCATTAAAGAATGCAAGTATTCCGCACGCCTTAGCGAGAAAATCAAACCGGATGGAAGGCTGGAGGTCACGGACCTGAGCGCAGTTGTTCCGGTGCTGCAGCAGTTTCAGGACGTATGCGCAGCATTTGGCGCCGAACGCATCCGGGCCGGCGCGACGGCCGCTATCCGGAATGCACGGAATTCCGAAGAAATCATCGCTTATTTATCGGAAGCTGCTTCGCTTAAAGTTGAAATCGTCAGCGGTAAAGACGAAGCATATTTTGGTTTTCTCGGCGTGATTAACGCTTTTGATATCAATGACGGATTTGTGGTGGATATCGGCGGGGGCAGCACGGAAATCACCTTGTTCCAGGACCGCAATTATAAGCACAGTATTTCGTTTCCGTTTGGAGCAGTTAACACCAATATAATGTTTGGACAGGACGGGAATTGGGACGCCGAACGGGTGCGGAAGCTGCAGACCTACGTGCTTGGGCGGCTGGTGGAGTGTCCGTGGTTAAACGGCGAACCTGGCTTGCCGCTGATTGGCCTTGGCGGCACGATCCGGTCGCTGGGCAAGTTGGATCAGAAGCGCCGCAGCTATACGCTGCAAGTATCGCACGGGTACACCATGCCTGCGGAGACAATTGATGAGTTTATGCAGACGCTGCCTGCCTTATCTTACGATAAGCGTAAAGAGCTGGAGGGGCTGTCAAAAAGCCGTGCCGATATTATCGTCTCGGGTTTGATTATATTTCATACGGTCTTTCATTACGTAGGGGCATCGCGCGCAGTCATCAGCGGAGAGGGACTGCGGGAAGGGATGCTGCATGATCTGCTCCGTCCGCAGCACCCGGTTCGTCCAAGCGCTCTGGACTACAGCATCGGCACACAACTGCGGTTCC
Source organism: Paenibacillus nanchangensis (assembly GCF_046543445.1). Taxonomy (NCBI): domain Bacteria; kingdom Bacillati; phylum Bacillota; class Bacilli; order Caryophanales; family Paenibacillaceae; genus Paenibacillus; species Paenibacillus nanchangensis. The sequence continues at coordinate 129,413 of NZ_JBHOFD010000013.1, read as the reverse complement.
ATGGAGTTTCTTCCAAGGAGCATCTGATCAGGGTATACCGGCTGGCTGAAGCGCTGTACGGGGAGCTTGTCGGCAAAGCGGGTACAAAGGAGCACAAAATTCTGCTGTACGCGGCCATTATGCTGCAGCATATCGGTTCCAGCGTCAATTACTTCCAGTCCAAACGCCACACCCGGTATTGGCTGATGAACGCGCCAATTCGGGGGCTGACCCACCGCCAGCTCGTGCTTGCGGCACAAATCGCCTCCTACAGCACAAAAAGCCGGAAGCAGAAATTGTCCGCGGCACACAAGGACATTTTGCTGGCTTCCGACGAAGAATGGATTCATAAACTGGGGACGCTCGTACAGCTGTGCGCCTCGTTTGACGGCAGCGAGACCGGAATCGTCCGGGGAGTACGGGCCAAGCTCCACGGGCATACGCTCGACGTGGAGCTGGAGAGCTCGCAGCCCGTCCTGATCGGACTCGAAGAGATCGACAATGCGGCCAAAGCGTTTAAGAGCGCGTGGGGCCTGAAGGTAAAGCTCCTCGTCCCTTCCACAAACTGACATCCATCGCGGCGAACTGGCTCCGGAACGGGGCCTTTTTGTCGTCCGCGCGTTCGTAATATCCGTTGGACTGCAGGAAGCTGGACTTCATGTTGTCTTCCAGCGAAATCTCAAGAATCCGGACGATTTGCCTGCGGATATCCTCGCCGCTAACCGGACACATCAGCTCTACCCGCCGCGTCAAATTCCGGGTCATCCAGTCCGCACTGGACAGATAGACTTCAGGATTCCCGCCGTTCTCAAAATAATAAATCCGGGAATGTTCAAGGAAGCGGTCGACAATGCTGCGTACGGTGATCCGCTCGCTTAATCCTTCCACACCCGGCCGCAGGCAGCAGACGCCGCGGACAATCAGATCAATTGAAACACCGGCCTGTGAGGCGGTATACAAGTCGTCGATGACCTGCTGGTTGGACAGGGAATTCATTTTGGCAATGATGCGCGCAGGCCGTCCAGCAGCGGCATGTTCGGCTTCGCGCAGAATCAGTTTCTGCAGCGACAGGCTCATATTCGTCGGGGCGACCACAAACGCGTTCCAGCTGTGAATGGTCGAATACCCCGTGATCTGGTTAAACAGCTCGGATGCGTCCAAGCCGATTTCGCTGCGGGCTGTAAATAAACTGATATCCGTGTAAACCTTGGCGGTGCTGTCGTTGTAGTTGCCTGTGCCGACATGCACGTAGCGCCGCAGCTCATTGCCTTCCTGCCGGACGATCAACGTAATCTTGGCATGGGTCTTCAGGCCGACGAGGCCGTAGACGACATGGCAGCCGGCTTGCTCCAGCTTGCGCGCCCACGCGATATTGCGTTCCTCGTCAAAACGCGCTTTTAGCTCCACTACAACGGTTACCTGCTTGCCGGATTCCGCGGCATGGGCCAGCGCCTGGATCAGCGGCGAGTTGCCGCTGACGCGGTACAGCGTCATTTTGATCGCCATGACATGGTCGTCCTCTGACGCCTGGGTAATAAAGTCGATCATCGCGTCAAACGACTCGTACGGATGATAAACAAGCACATCTTTTTCCCGGAGCACCTCAAAAAAATCCTCATTTTCATCAAACTCGGCAGGGTAGACGGGGTCGATCGGCTGAAAGTTAAGATACCCGTAGCCCTTTAAGCTGTTCGTAAAGTTGCGCAAAAACCCGAGATCCAGCGGTCCGTCCGTTTCGAATACAAAATCGTCGATCTCGAATTCCGCCTGAAGCTGCTCCAGTGCATAAGGATGGATCCCTTTTTGTACTTCCAGGCGGGCAGGTACGCCGCGGCGGCGTTTGCGCAGCTCCTTTTCGATTTCCTCCAGCAGATCTTCCGCGCCTTCTTCATCAATTGTAAGGTCCGAGTTGCGGGTCAAACGGAAGCCGTTAACTGCAACCGGCGTATACCCGCTGAACAGGGTCGCAATATGATGCGTAATGACATCTTCAATAAAAACAAACTGGCGTTTCTTGCTATTCGCCCGGTGCGGAAGCGGGATGCAGCGGGGCAGATTGGATGGAATCTGCAGGATCGCGAAGTAAGGTTCTTCATCAGGATCGCTGCTGTTTTCCTTGGTCAGGACCACCGCCAAATATATATACAGGCTGTGCACAAGCGGGAAAGGACGGCTCTGGTCAACCGCCATCGGCGTCAGGACAGGGAAAATAATGTCGCGGTAATATTCTTCGACTGCCTGCTCCTGGGCGTGGGTGAGATCTTCGTAATCAACGAACACAATCCCCTCTTTATTCAGATGCCGGGTGAGGTCCTTATAGGTTCGGTATTGGTCCGCCACCATTTTGCTGACGCGTTTGAACAGCCGTTTGTACAGACCGGATGGGGTGTACCCGGTAAAATCCTTTTTCGTGTAGCCTGCCCGAATCTGATCCTGGACACCGGCAACGCGCACGCTGATGAATTCATCCAGGTTGCTGGAGACGATGGCGAGAAACCGGGCCCGTTCGAACAGCGGATTGTCGTTGTCCTGTGCTTCCGCCAATACGCGGCGGTTGAATTCCACCCAGCTGAGGTCCCGGTTCAGGTAGGCGGATGAATCATGGGGGTGAATGGTTTTATTGGCTTCTTGGCTCATGGGTCCTCCGTAGTGACTCGTTCTTCTTTACTTACTATCCTATTCTATTATTCTACTGCAACGCAAAGACTCAATTGTTAAATCTGTGTAAAATCTGACATGCAAACGAGACGGAAAACAAATTCCGCACAGATTAGTTAACATAATTATTTATATGTAAATAAGATAAACGGCCTATCCAAAAAAATAACCGCCCAGGACAAAAAAATATCAGAATGGTAACAATTACTTAGGCACAGGTTACAAATTTGTGATATATTCAGAAGGCCGATCCAACTAAGGAATGATTTCACAACCGAAAGGCGGAAATGTCCGCCGATTTTACAAGGAGGCCTGAATGAAGACCCGAGTTTCATGGATTCGCGCAGCTGCGGCCGTACTAGGCATCACATCCGTTATGTATGCCGGCCCGGTTCATGCGCAGACGACGTATACCGCCAAAGCGGACACCACTTTCTATTTGCTATCAAAACAATACGGCATTGGACTTGACCGGCTGCTTGCGGCTAATCCGTCCGTTCGTCCAACCAATGTATACCCCGGTCTGAAATTGACCATACCCGGGACAAATGCGGTGAAGCCGGCCGCCAAACAGACGGCATCCGCCGAATCTGAAATAGCCGGACCAAGATTGACTGTTCAGCCTGAGGCCAAGCAGGTAGAAGCATGGGGCAAAACATTTACATACGATAAAACGATCAAAGTAAAAGCGTCCGCCTATTCCTCTGCCGCAAGCGAAAACGGCAAATGGGGAGCGGTCGATTATTTTGGCAACCCGCTCCGTTTGGGAACGATTGCCGTTGACCCCAGTGTCATCCCGATGGGAACCAAAGTGCTGGTTACCGGACATGCCCACCCGGGTCTGCCAAAAGAAGCCTTTTTAGCAACGGCGACCGACCAGGGCAGCGCCATCAAAGGCAGCCGGATTGATATTTTTATTCCGGGAAGCCAAAGTTTTGTCCGGGAGTTTGGATACCAGGAAGTCGAGCTGTTTGTGATTAATTCATAAATGTAAAAGGAAGGCCTTTTTCGCTAATTTGCTGCGGAAAGGGCCTTTTTGGCGTTAACGCAGGGGTTATTTACGCTTAGGCAGGCCAAGCAGTTCGGGAACCGTAACGAGCTGGTAGCCGCGGCTGCGCAGCGAGGCGATCACTTCGGGCAGGGCGTCAATTGATCCGTTCAGGTCGGAGCCGCGTCCGCCTCCGCCATGCTGAAGTATAATCGACCCGCGCCCCGCGGCCGACAAAATGTTGAGCGCGACTTTGCGGCGGGGCAGGCTTTTCCAGTCCGATGAATCCACGTTCCAATTAACGATCCGGTATCCGCGCCGTTTTGCCCAAAGCAGCTGGTCTTCGGTAATCTCTCCGTAAGGAGGGCGGATCAGCAGCGGTCGGTAACCAATTTGACGCAGCAGCACGGTTTCGGTCCGTTCGATTTGATCACGGAAAGGCCCCACACTCATCTTTCCGAACCGGGGATGACTGTAAGAGTGGTTGCCTATAATATGACCTTCCCGCACGATGCGCTGTACGATCGCCGGATGTTTTCGGGCTCTGCTGCCCACAACAAAAAACGTCGCTTTTACCTTTTGCTGCTTCAGCACATCCAGCAGGTGCGGGGTAAACCGGGGATCGGGGACGTCATCAAAGGTTAATGCCGCCCGTTTGACCGCCGGACCGCGGACAAGAAAGGTGTCCGGATATTTGTGGATCAGCTGGCTTAGCGCGGGAGCCGAGGTACGGCGTTCGTCCCTTTTTTTTCGGGGCAGCGCGGTATAGTGAATGACGGTTGCTTCGGCTTTACCTTGGGATTCTGTACGGCCTAACGCCTGTGCCGCATAAACGGATTCGAATTCAGATCCCGCAAGCGCAGCGGCCGCGGCTAGCAACAGCAGAGTGGACACGGTGAGATGCCGCCGGAATCGTTTCATTGGTCAACCTCCTTGGTTGTTGCTGGATTTTGCCTGATGCCTCTCGCAAGACTTGAAGTTAGCAATCCTGGTCAGATGCATGTGCAGTGGTACGGTGGAAGCATCGCACGTTTAAGAAAGCAGGTCATACGTTGGTATCCCCATCTCGCCTGCTTCATATGCCCAAGAGGGAAAAGGAGTGCGGTTTTGAACGGGGTGTATCAGCGTGTATACTTGAGAGAGCGGGATTTCATGTCCCGAAAGAGAAGACACAAACGGAAGGATGGGAAAAGAGATGTCCAGACTGTTTACCCCATACGAACTGAAAGGCTTGAAGCTGAAGAACCGGGTTGTCATGCCGCCGATGTGCCAATATTCTGTTGAAAAAGAGGACGGGGTGCCGACGGATTGGCATTATGTCCACTATGTCAGCCGCGCGGTTGGAGGCACAGGCCTCATTATTGTCGAGATGACCGGAGTCCATCCCGATGGGCGGATTACCAATAAAGATACAGGCATCTGGAGTGACGAGCATATCCCCGCATACCGCAAGCTGGTTGATGAAGTGCACCAATACGGCGCCAAAATCGGGATTCAGCTTGGACATGCCGGCCGCAAAGCGGTGGATGCGGAGCCCCCTGTTGCACCGTCCGCCATCCCGTTCGACGAGCAGTCCAAGACACCGTCCGCATTAACGGCAGAAGGCATTGAGGCTATGATTTCGGCTTACCGGGAAGGCGCTCGCAGAGCGGTTGAAGCCGGATTCGATACCGTGGAGATCCATGGTGCGCACGGCTATCTGATCCACCAGTTCCATTCTCCGCTTACCAACCGCAGAGACGATGAATACGGAGCCGATCCGGCGCTGTTTGGCGTTCGAGTCGTACAAGCGGTAAAGGAGGTTGTTCCGGCTTCCATGCCCGTGCTGATGCGGGTGTCCGCCCGCGAATATGTAGACGGCGGGTACCAGGAGGATTATGCGCTGGAGTTCTGCCGCAGGTACCAGGAGGCGGGTGTTGACCTGTTCCATATCTCTTCCGGGGGCGAAGGGCCGATTGGTGCTGGCGGGGGGCCAAGCGCCGGACCCGGCTATCAAAGCGGACTGGCCGCTTACATCCGCAGCGGGCTGAACGTGCCGGTCATTGCGGTAGGCCGGTTGGAGTCCTTCGAGGAAGCGGAACGTGTGCTTCGGGACGAAGAAGCGGATCTGGTTGCCGTGGGCCGCGGAATGCTGAGCGATCCGTATTGGGCGCTGCATGCCGAAGAGGCGTTAGGGGGCGTGACCGAAGTGCCCCAGCCGTATAACCGCGGCATATGGAAACGCAGATAACCGCTCTTTGCAGCCCTTTGTGTGAAGTTCATCACAGATTTTTGGCTCCTTCTCAGGCATCTTTAATAAGATAAAATTTGAAGGAGCTTGATAACGTGGGGACGGTAATTGAAAATGTGGCGGTGGGAGAAGACGTCTTCCTGATGAGCGTGCAGGGAGCATACGGCGGAAGCATGGGACAGTTCTATATGCTCAGGGGCTGGGAGGAGTATCCGGTGCTTTCCAGACCGCTCAGCATCCATACGCTGAGACAGGACGGCATTGAGTTTTTGTACCATGTAGCCGGAGAAGGGACGCGGCTCCTGTCCGGACTCCGCCCGGGCGATCCGGTTCAGCTGGAAGGGCCGTTTGGTACCGGGTTTCCGGACGTCCAAGGGCGGGTCGCTTTGGTTGGCGGCGGGATCGGCATCGCTCCGCTCTACTACTGCGCACAGGAGCTTCCGGGCTCGGACGTCTATCTTGGATTCAGCCGTGACGCATACCGGACAGAAGCTTTTCGTTCCCATGCAGCCAAGCTTACGGTGAATATCGGCGGGCTGATTTTGGAGCATATCGATTATATGGAATATGACCATGTGTTTGTCTGCGGCCCGCAGCCTATGCTGAAAGCGGCGCAGCAGAAGGCCGAAGCTGCCCGGGAACAGGGAAGCGGCGTGAAGGTCTATCTGTCGCTGGAGAACCGCATGGCCTGCGGTATCGGGGCTTGTCTCGTCTGCAGCGTATCGTGCCGGGACGGGCAGCGCAAGGCTTGTGCAGACGGCCCTGTGTTCCAGGCAGAGGAGGTGGTCTTCCATGGCTGATTCCTCCATGACCACGGACATCGCCGGCGTACGGTTCAAAAACCCGATTGTTATGGCTTCCGGCACCTTCGGCTTCGGCAAAGAATACGCGAAGCTGTACGACATCTCCATGCTGGGCGGAATTTCAGGCAAAGGACTAACGCTCCATCCGAAGGCCGGAAATGCCGGGATTCGTGTGTTTGAGACGCCGTCGGGGATGCTGAACAGCGTTGGGCTGGAGAACCCGGGCATCCCGGCTTTTCTGGAAAAGGAATGTCCCTACTGGGAAACGCTTGATACCGCACGAATCGTGAACCTGGGAGGCGGAACGCTGGAGGATTATGTCCGCGGTGCGGAGCTGATCCAGGAAGACGCGGACCGCAGAGCCCGTGCGGGGCGGCAGGCGGTCGATATGATCGAACTGAATATCTCCTGTCCCAATGTAAAAGAGGGCGGCATCGCCTTCGGCATCAGAACTCCCGCCGCTCAAGAAGTCGTCCGTGCGGTGCGGCGGGCAACCCGGCTGCCGCTGGCGGTCAAGCTGTCGCCTAATGCCGAAGACATTGCTGCGATGGCGGAGATGTGTGAAGCTGAAGGCGCGGATGCCGTGTCCCTCATCAATACGATCTCCGGAATGAAGATAGACGTGCGCAGACGCCGCAGCGTCTTCGAGAATCTGTATGCAGGACTTTCGGGCCCTGCGATCAAACCGGTGGCGCTCCGGATGGTGCATCAGGTGGCGCATCGCGTCAGCATCCCGGTCATCGGTATGGGCGGCATCGCGTCTGCCACCGATATTGTCGAATTCATAATGGCGGGTGCGGCTGTCGTGCAGGTAGGGACCTATAACTTTATGCGGCTGCGCGCGGGAGTGGAGCTGCTTGAAGGACTGGAGCGGTGGATGGCGGAAGAAGGCGTTCATTCTTTGGATGAGATCCGAGGAATTGTCTGAAAATAGGTTAATATAATGGGAGGGGAACCAGATGCCTGCTCGGGACGCATCCGGCCTGCCGGATGATATTACAATTACGGAGCTGCGGGCCGGAGCCGACCGGGTGCTGCTGATCACTGGCGGCGCGGCGCATATTGGCGCATCCTCCACGGCCTACGCGGCGGAAGGAAAGATCAGGGTCGACACCTCGGCGGTTCCCGGACATAAGGAGTATACGCTGTCGGCGGATTTTGCCCGCCGGGCGGCTGAAGCGTTGCGGGTGACCGTGACGGTGATCATGGGCATTCATTATGACGATCTCACTCCGGAACAGCTTGGGCGGGTAATTCAGTCGGCCGAAAGCAAATTTTCGGAATATTTGTCCGCGAATTGTGAAACGGCGGCGGCACTCCCTGCGTATAGGATAGCAAATGAGCCTTTTAGCGGCGAAGAAGTCCGTTAGCGATTGGCCGTTCACCATCAAACCTACTTGGAGGAATGAACCATGTCGATTTTCAAAAGACTGCGCGATTTAACGATGTCCAATATTAACGCCATTATTGACAAGGCGGAAGACCCGATTAAGATGACGGATCAATACATCCGGGATATGACAGAAGATCTCGAAGACGCGGAGAAAGCGGTAGCCGCCCAAATCGCTATTGAGAAAAAATTCAAGCAGCTCTACGAAGAGCAGGAAGCGCTGGTCAACAAGCGCAACCAGCAGGCGCACACGGCAGCACAGGCCGGCAATGCGGATCTTGCCCGCCGCGCGCTGGAAGAGAAGAAGTCGGCCGAAACGAAGATGGCCGAATACAAGACCAGCTACGACCAGAACAAGGCTTCTGCCGACAACCTGCGCCTTAAGCTTGAAGAAATGCGCAAGCAGCTGACGCAGATGAAAAACAAGCGGGAGACGCTAGTGGCGCGTTACAACGCCGCCAAAGCCCAAACCGAAATCAACAAAGCAATGAGCGGATTCAGCACGGATTCGGCGTCTGCGGGCATGAAGCGGATGGAAGAGAAGATGCTTCAGGCCGAAGCTCAGGCGGAAGCAAGCAACGAAATGGCTTCGGGCAACAAGTCGCTTGACGATGAATTCGAGAAGCTGAACAAAGATTCCGCTGTCGAAGACGAGCTGGCCGCCCTGATGAAGCAATACGAGAAGAACTAAACGTTCATCCTGTTTAGGGATTCGTAAAGTGGGATACAAGGCGGAGAAGAGACGCGGCCTGCGTTTTTTCTCCGCCTAGTTTATGAGCGCGGCTACCGTCCGTTTGTGAGGATGACCGCGGGAGAGGGGACGTAACAATGAGTTTATGGAAGCGAATCGGCGGCCTGTTCGCCAAACCGCAGCCGCCCGCCGCGGAGAAGAGCATGCTTCAGCTCAGCCCCGGAGACATTTGCGAGGTTTCTCTCGTAACGTACGAAGTCACGGGCCGGGTCAATAACCGCGGACGCAACGCCGTGGTGCTTACCCTGCGCGACGGCAGCCGGATCTCATATCTGCACATCGAGGAGCGGGAGCAGCTGCTGTACAGCTTGTATCAACCAATCGACGGCCGGCTGGATAACCCGTCCGAGGTCCCTGCCACGATGGAGCTGGACGACCGCACTTACTATCTGGAGGAAGAGTATGACGGCTATGTGGCGGTAACAGGCCAGACGCCGTTCATGAATGGCGGAAATCAGCATGTCTGGCAGTATCAATCCGATGATTTTCATCTGCTGCGGATCGAGTGGCATAACGGGCGCTTTATGCTGTACGAAGGCGAAAAAGTACTTTCCGGCGATGTACGCGTGATCCGGGCATCCTAGCGGAAAATGATCTATTAAAAAAGCGGAGGGCTGGATACGGCTTCTTCGCTTTTTTGCATGCACTGGAAGCAGACGCCGCAGGTAAACTGTAGTGCCATTCAGCAGGTCCCGCAGGGCGGAGTTACAGAAAATCTCATCATGTGAAAAATTCACATTAGAATCCACCTGTCGTCGCGCAAAAAAGCAGCCATGCCCTCCGCTTGGCGCGGACGGGCATGGCTGGAAAAACGGCCGGCTGGATGCTCAGGCTTCGTTCCGGCGCTCGATCGCTTCGGACATCGTTTTGTCCGTAAGATGCGCATAAACCTCGGTTGTTTCCGTGGAAGCATGGCCTAATTGTTCCTTGGTTTTATATATGTCGTTCTGCAGATAATAATCGGTGGCAAAAGAATGGCGCAGCTTATGGACGGTAAGATACGGCTTGCCGAACCGTTTGGCGTATTTAATAATCATTTCCTGAATAGCGCGTTTGGTCATTCGCTTGCCTTCCTGCTGGCCGTTGGGAAGCGTGACGAACAGCGCTTTTTCCTTTTTGGGCGTCTTGTAGCGGTTCTGCCGGAGCTGCAGGTAAGCGGCCAGCTCGTCTTTGGCTTGTTCGCGAAAATACACCGGTGTCTTGAACGTTTCATCGTTGTTGCCTTTGCGGAACACATACAGCAATTTATTGTTCAGATCCAAATCCGCGAGATTCAGATTCACCACCTCGGAGACGCGGAGCCCGGAATTAAGAATAAGGCTGGCGATACAGGCATCCCGTTCCCGGTTCAGCTCGTAAGCGTACATTGCCTGCTTGTTATTTTCCACGTCTTTGCCGTAACCCTCGTGTATGTAGCCCACAAATTCCAGCAGTTCTTCATCCTCCAGGATTTTACCCTTCAGCTTGGCAGCCGTGTCTTTGGGTTTATGAATTCGTTTGATTTCCACCTTGGCCATAATGTTGCGTTTCAGCAGCGGGTAGAAGTTCTCGTCTTCGGCGATCTGGCTGAGATAGTGAAAAAGCGAGCGGAGTGCAGACAGTTTGCGGGATACCGTGATTCTTGAGTTGGCTCCTTCGGCGCGTGTGGTCAAAAATAGCCGGTATCCTGTAATGCTGTCCATATGCAGCGTTTCCAGGTCATGCAGCGTAATTTGGGTGTTGCTGTCCGCCTGGCTGATGCCTTCCGCGCGCAGCCAGCCGAAAAAAGATTCATAGTCCCGCACATATTCAAGCAGCGTAGAAGGGGAGAGGTCCGGCAGCTTGTAATCGATAAACTGCTGGACAAACCACGGCATCTCGGGCAGTTTTTCATCGAGCTTTTTGCGGTCAGCGGTTTTTTGGATGTTCATTCGGGATCACCTTCTTTTTAAGTGCTTTTTTCCGTAGTTTTATCTTACCAGATTTTGAAGCCGGCGGCTTGACTTGGTAAATGACCCGAACGGACGGTTGAACCTGCCCAGCTTGCTCCTGGGGGGACAAAGTTATATGATGGGTAGTAAACCGCAGTAAACCCATCGTACAGAGGTGAAAGAATGGAACTCAGAATCGATTTGGTTCCGAGGTATCGGAAGCAGGTCATCGTGCGCTTGATGCAGCTCTATTTGTACGATTTTACCCGTTATCTGGATCTGGATGTCGACAAAGACGGTTCATTTCCGGCTTATCCTGGATTGGACAGCTATTGGAGCAGCGGCAAAAGCAAATATGCCTTTCTGATCACCGCGGATGGAAACCCGGCCGGCTTTGCGCTGGTGGACCGTCTTTTTCGGAGCACGGAAGGCGAATATTACATGACCGAGTTTTTTGTGATGCAAAAATACCGCCGCAGCGGGGTGGGCACCTGGGCTGCCCACAAGCTGTTTGATATGTTTCCGGGCGAGTGGAAGGTGTCTCAGGTCCGGGCGAATTTGCCTGCGCGCACGTTCTGGCACCGGGTCATTGGGGAGTATACGGGTGGAGAGTTTCAAGAACGCTTTAATCCGGAACAGGGCAATCCAAGCCAATACTTCAGCACGTTAAATGTTAGCCGTATTAAGAAGTGAAAACAGCAGTTCTGCCTGTAGACGTGGGGTCGAGCAAGGCTTCAGTTAATGCCCGGCAGGAAGCGGCTCCAACCAATGATTAACCTGATTAATTTATGCGTGAGCTGTTTTGGTGAAACCGTTTTCGGGTAAGGAAAGGCATATGTGTCTTGAACCACCGATAGTATCCTGCAGTAGTCCAGCTTAAGGAGGCGGCATGAATGGAGAAACGGAAGTATGGCAGTACGGATATGGAAGTCAGTGTGCTGGGATTCGGCGGAGCCGAAATCGGACAGTCGGACGAGCAGACGGTCGACAGGCTGCTTGGCAGCGCACTCGACGCCGGACTGAACCTGATTGACACAGCGGAATGCTACGGAAACAGCGAAGAACTGATCGGCAAAGTGCTGGCGAACCGGCGGAATGACTACTACTTGTTCACGAAATGCGGACATGCCGCAGGGCTCGATTTGCCCGATTGGGATCCGCTGATGCTGGAGCAAAGTATTGACCGGAGCTTGAAGCGCTTGCGTACCGACCATGTCGACATGATCCATCTTCACAGCTGCAGCGAAGAGATTTTGCGCCAGGGCGCCGTGATCGAAGTGCTGAAGCGGGCGAAGGAAGCCGGCAAAACCCGTTACATCGGCTACAGCGGCGACCGGAACGATGCGTTGTATGCCGTTCAAACCGGGGTGTTCGACAGCCTCGAAACTTCGGTGAACATCGCGGATCAGGAGGTCATCGACCTGACGCTTGCGGAAGCAGCTAACCAGGGCATGGGCGTGACGGCCAAACGGCCGATTGCCAACGCGGCATGGGCTTTTGAGACTATGGAAGAAACGGCATACCCGTTTGTATATTGGAATAGGTTGCGGGATTTGAATTACGATTTTCTGCAGGATGTAAAAAAAGGGGTAGGCATCGCCCTTCGTTTCACACTCAGCACCCCGGGCGTTCACACCGCGATTGTTGGGACCAACAAACCGGACCGCTGGCAGGAAAACGCGCGTCTGCTGGAACAGGGCGAGCTGCCGAAGGAACAATATGAGCGCATTCGCGCCCGCTGGAAAGAAGTTGCCGGAAACGATTGGGTAGGACAAACCTGAAGTTTAAAATACGGACGGCAGCATTTGAGACAGGTCAACCAGAGTTTAAGTGGTTGGCCTGTTTTGCATTTTTCGAACGGAAACGAAGGGGGCTAAAGCTTCGGTTAATCGTTTTCACGCAAAACGTCGATATAAAAGATAGAACGTGATAGTCCATTCGGCCCGGACTTACAAGCTGCCAGTTCAAAACAGCTCAGGCAATGCGTCTGTCTTGTGAACGGATTGGCTGTCACGCCCTGAATGTAAAAGTATATTCGGAGGCGCAAAGATGATGAACCGTAAAATGATCGACTTTTTAATCGAAGCAAAACGAGCCACCTATGCCGGCAAAGGACCGGAAATTGCGTCGTCACGGCCCATGTCCCATGACCTGGAGTATATCGACGGCCGGCTGCGCTACCTGGATACGTACCTGGGCGGCAACAAATTTGCCGGACAGGAGGGGGTATGGCTGGACGGCAAACCGATTTGGGCGATGAATTATGCAGGACGGGTGCTGGCGGAGGAGTTTAATGGCGATTTTTTAAAAGAAGCGTTATGGCACGTGCCGCATGAATCACCTTACCGGGGACCTAAGCTGTATATAAGAGATGCCTATACGTATCAGTGTTCGGTGCAGGGGAGCAAGGATTGGTTTTGCGGTTCGGAGGAGATATTTTGCCGCAAGACCAAAGTATATGAATGCCTCTTTCACGGAGGGGCGATTGAAACGGAAGAATTATGATTATTTCAACATATGAAAATTTCATAACAGATTAAAATAGAAACGGATTATATTAGATAATCAACTTTCGGAGCTGGAAAAGTGACATAGACCCTTGAGTGAGCAAAAAAAATCAATAGATTTACTTTTATTGAACAAAAAGTACCTCACTTGTTGGCGATCATGGTAGTGTGACCAACCATACCAGCAAGAAAAGTACGTAACTCTACGTTATAACAACATTCTCTGCCTGAACACAGTCTCGCTTTTCCACATTATGGAGCCCTTTTGAGGCAGCTCTGCATTGACCTCCCCTATGACTTTCTAATCGGACTCAGGAGATTTTATTTGCTGATTATTCCGTGTTTTGGCAAAGTGACGGACTCAGCTTCACTTATTTATGCGGAGTATCGATCGTATGGGTGTTTTCGGGACGAATAACGGTTCTGGAGTCTGCAAGGCACACCAAAAGCCCAAGAATTTCAAAAATAACGTCCGCTGGGTCCGGAAAGACCTCGGTATCGCGTTCGGTGAGAATCCGCTGCGGGTGTGTCACAGGAGAGGATTCGTTCCAGTTCGTTCAACGACAACAGCGGCAGTCCAAGATATTGTTTATCAAGTCTTGGTCTGCCGCTGCTTTTATTAACTCAACTTTCTCAGTCTGCGATCGGCAGCGCAGCCTGAGATTGGCAAATACGCCTTGAGATCACTTAGCAAACCGGAGATCCAGTGCTGGAGTTGACTTTGAATCAGGGTGGAGCATTTCATCCCAACCTAAGTCGTAATTTTGTTAAGCCGTTTTATGAGTTGCGCCAAGGCAACCGCACAGTGTAGGGTGTTAATTTCATCGCACCGTAAGTAAAATAGCACGCCGAGCGGTGCGTTCGCCGCGGGCGATGCGGTGTTTTTCTATATTTTTCAAGACGATTACTTTATTGCGGTTAAATCCGCGCCAGGACTAGAGCTTAGCTGGTATTCGCTCTGCGAAAGCTGAGTTAACACCATAGAAAATTAGTACAAATTTTAATGGAATTCACCTTTCGGGCGCTGATAGATTATGGTAGAATGGTCATAAAGTTGCGAACGGATGTTCCTGTAAAAGAGAGGCCGTCCGCACAGATGCCATCGACAGGAAGGTGAACGGAATCCATGAATGAAAGGCACAGGGCGCTGGATGCCGCAATTCGTTACATTCACGAGAATCTGGACGAGCCGCTTCCGCTGGACCGCTTGGCGAAATACACCGCCTACAGTTCTTTTCATTTCTCGCGTATTTTTAAGGAACGGTATGGGCTTCCGCCGCTGTATTACATTTCTTCGCTTCGGCTGCAGCGGGCGAAAGAGCTGCTCCTTTCCAGTGACCTCCCGGTCCGCGATGTTGCGATGGAAATTGGCCAGCAGAGTTTAGGCACCTTCACGACACGGTTTACGCAGCGGGTAGGAATGACGCCCAATGACTTTCGGAACTCGGTTCGGGAGGCCGGCGAGCAGCTGTCGGTCCTGCGCGGTTTGCCGGACTGGAACGATAGGAGGGAAGTGGAGCCGAGCGCTGGAGAGGTGCAGGGCAGGGTAAGCTCCGCGGAAAGCCTTGAGGGCGTAATTTTGATTGGACTGTTTCCGAAACCGATACCGGAAGGCCTGCCGCTGTACGGCACGGTGCTGCCGTCTTTTGGAGGATTCCGGTTTACCGGAGTTCGTCCGGGTACATATTATTTGATGGCAACATCCGTGTCCTGGAACTCACAGGCGGAAGAAGTGCTGGTGCCCAAATCCACCCTGCGGACTAGAAGCCGGACCCCTATTGTAGTGGACAAGACCCATGCCGTTCCATATCAAGATGTGTACCTGTATCCGCCGGCCATTGATGATCCGCCGATTCTTATTTCGCTGTCTGTGCTGATGAAAAACTTTTTGAGCCGTGTATACAGTCCGGCACGACTGCAGCCTTAGTTCTAATCCGTTAATGAAGCGGTCCGTTCCGAACAACGCGTTAATAAGAATCCAAACACACGTTCCTAGAAACGTGTGTTTTTTGTCTTGAACAATGATAATTTCAACATATGAAAAATTCATAATAGAAAAAACATTATCGCTCCCGCCTCATCCGCAATACGATCAAACTACTCCTTTCTCGCATCCAAATACATGGTAGTAAACAAACCCAGCCTCAACCGGGCCGTACACACAGGGCACAGGTAGAGTCAGTGTTAGAGTCAGAGTTAGAACAGAAGCGACCCGCTGGCAAGCCGCATTAGTATGGAAGGTATGATTATTGCCGCTAAATAAAAAAAACAAGCCTCCGACTTACTCGGAAGCTTGTTGAAGAAGTCTGTAGGAAGAAGCAACTTCAATCTAAACCGCCCGGCTGTCGGCGGAAATAGGGGGAGAGGATTGTTCTCTGGCCGTAAGCCGCCGGTGAGCGAGCAGGAGAAACGGCAAACCGATCGCTGTCATCAGCGCAAGCGGAGTAAACACGGCGGCCCCATGTTCGCCGCCAAACCAGCCCAGCATCAGCCCGCCAAGCACCGGAGCCAGCACGTTACCGATGTTGTTGAATCCGATTGTGCCGAAGTAGGTGCCTTTCCACTCGGGACGGGCAATGCGGTCGATCAGCATATCCATCATTGTGAACAGCAGGACTTCGCCGACCGTAAATAGCACAATGCTGAACAGCAGCAAACCGATCCCCTGCGACAAGCCCACAAGAATAAGGGAGACTGTAATGCAGATGTTGCCCAAAATAAGCGGTACAATCGGCGGGAATTTGCGTGCGGTCCGGACTACCGGGTACTGCACGGCCAGCACGGTGACGGCGTTAAGTGTAAGCGTATATGAGAAAATGCGCTCCCCGTCAGCAAACAATGGCGTCGAAGCTAGATACTGCGCCATCGTCGAGCCGAAATGGCCATATCCCAATACACAAAAGGTAGTGCCGATCAACACCGGCAGAAACACCTTGTCTCTGCCGGTGACCGCCATAGCTTCAGCCAGACGGGGAGCGGCCGATTTAGCTTTGACCGGCAGGGTGGAACGGTGCCGTTTGAACTGAAGCATAAGCACCAGCCCGTAGAGGATGTAGACTCCGCCGGAAATCAGGAACGGAAAGGTGGACTGTGCTGAACCAAGCTGCAGCCCGACAAGCGGCCCAACTACAACGCCGATATTAACAGCCGCATACCGCATGTTGAATACCAGCAGCTTATGATCGGGTGGTGTAATTTCAGACAGTAAGGCCCGCGATGTGGGTTCAAAGACGGCACGGCACAACCCGTTTAAAGTGTTCATCAGAAAAAACACCCATAAATGCCGCGCTTCGGCGAATCCGAAAAAAACCGAAGCCCAGCCGAATACCGACACGAGCATGACAATTTTACGCCCGATAATGTCCGAGACATAACCGCCGTAGAAGCTGACCAGGACGCCGGCCAGCGAGCTTACCGCTACGGTGAAGCCGGTTTGAAGCGGCGTAGCGCCAAGCACCTGGGTCAAGTAAATCGAGAGGAACGGAATGCTCATGGAGGTCACGAGCCGACCAAACATGGTTCCGATAATAATAGTCCAGGCCAAAGGATGGGTGGTGCGAATAATGTGTTTCATTGTTAGTATCGCCTTCTTTCTTATTGCTGCTGCTTACCGGTACGAATCACGAACAGGATAGCCTTGTTGATCATGAAAGTACCCTGCTGCTATATAACCTGATGAGTATCCGGTGTTCCGAATGGCAGGTAGTATGTATAATTGTAGTATAAAAAAGGGGAAGAAAAAGTGTAAGGTTATTCCCTCACTTTTCACCTTTAGGAGCGATTATGCGATGGAATTAAACGAAATGCATTACATCCGCCTGGCCGCCGCACTTCAGCTCCCCGACCGTCCTTCCGAGCCGGTGCAGGTGACGATCGAACGGTTGGCAGGACTGCTGTGCTGCACGCCCCGCAACGTTAAGTTTATTTTACGGCGGCTGGAACAAAAAAACCTGATCGAATGGAGACCGGGAAGAGGACGGGGCCATACATCCAGCCTGATATTCAGCCGCAGGCTGGAAGAGCTGCTCGAAGAGCGGCTGCTGGCGATGATGGATAAGGGCAAGGTAAAGGAAGCAATGGAGTTGATCGGCTGTCCGGACATCGGGAGCCCGGTAAAAGAACGGCTGTGGGCCGCTTTTAACCGGCAGATGGGGCTGCATTCCAACCCCGGATCTCCTTCGCAGAGCGATGTTCTCCGGATGATGCGCAACAGAAAGCTGGAGAAGCTGGATCCCGCTTTTGTCTTCACTGCTTTTGAAGCTTACCTGCTCGGCCAGGTGTGCAGCACTTTGGTCGTTTATGATGCGGAGACAGGCGGGTTCACGCCGGGATTGGCCCATCACTGGGAACATCATCTGGACTATACGAGCTGGACGTTCTATCTGCGTAAAGGTGTCCGGTTCCATCATGGCCGGACTTTGACATCGGCCGATGTGACCGCGACGATGGACCGGCTTTTTCGCGTCGGCAGCTCCGCGCTCTGGCAGTACAGGGATATTGCAGGTGTGGAAGCAGTGGGGGAATATGCCGTCAGGTTTGATCTCAAGACGCCAAATCGCTTTTTCTTGCATCTGACCGCCAATCTGTTTCTGTCGATTCTCCCGAATGATTTGGAGTTCACGGGCGTTCCGGTCGGAACCGGGCCATTCCGGATTGCGGACTTGAACGGGGATTGCCTGATGCTGGAGGCATTTGACGGCTATTACGGGTACCGTCCGCTGCTGGACCGGGTGGAGATTTGGTTTTTTCCGGAACGTTTGAGCAACGACCGGGAGTACCGTTTGCCGGATGGAGAGCAGGAGGAACTGCTTCCCTGGAGCCAATACCATTCCAGCGTCGATTATCCGGCGCTTGGTTCACGGTATTTGATGTTTAATATGCGGAAACCGGGTATTCATCAGCGGCTGGAAATCCGCGAGGCTTTTCGGATTTTATATGACCGCTGTGCAATGATCCGTGAATTGGGCGGTAACCGGTACCGGCCTGCCGACAGTTTTTTGCCTTGGGTCAGTCAAACAAGCAAGTTCGAGGAAACTTCGCTTGATGAGGCGGCGGCACTCCTGAAGCGTGGAGATTACCGGGGGGAGCCGCTTACCCTAGCGTACGCCTTCAAAAAAGAGGAAAAAGAAGAGGCGGAATGGCTGCTCAAACGATGCGGACAGGCGGGACTGAATCTGAAGCTGCATCCTTTTTTGGGACATAGCGATATTCGTGAATTGGCCGCCAAAACCGACCTGCTCCTGGCGGAAGAAGTGCTTGAAGATGACTGGGAATGGGGTATTATGAATTATTACCTGAACGCAAGCAACTATCTGCATCTGCTGATGGACGACCGGACAATCGAGCGGCTGGAGTCCGTGCTTGCTCCGGCAGTGGCGCTGGATCACCGGGAAAGACAGGCCTGCATCCAAGAAGCGGAAAAGATGGTCCGCGGCAGCTGCTGGCTGCTCTACGGCTGCCATCTCAACAAACGCGCCAGTCTAAGCGGCGGGCTGCATGGACAAAGCGCCGGGGCTTTTGGATTTTTGGACATTTCCAAGCTGTGGGTCAAGCAGGCGGGTGTTTAGTGTTTAGTGTTTCCTTGGTTTCCTAGGTTGCCTAGTAGAGCCTCCACGGGTGGCCGGATGCAGCTGCAGCGTTTACAATAGGGGTATACCCCCAAAAGAGGTGATCAAGTGGAAACTTTTCGCTGCATGAACCATCCACAGCGCGCAGCGGTTGGCCAATGCGTACGCTGCGGCAAGCCGGTGTGCGAAGAATGTTTTGATGCCGAAAAAAAGGTGTGCCGTTACCGCTGCGGCGAAACGCTGTACAAACCCGCTCCCGAAACAAAATCAACCTTTCTCAAACTGGCCGTTGGTATTTTGGCGGTGCTTGGCGGTATCGGGCTGCTGGCGATTGCGATTTGCGGAGCAATGATCTATTCCTACTAGAGGAGATTACTGATGGATTTTCCGGTGTATATCAATCTGGGGTCTTGGCGGATTCATCCGCATGTGCTGTTTGAAACACTCTCTTATTTCATCGGGTTTCGCTTATATCTGTGGACCCGCCGCCCCAGCGGCATGTCCAAGCTGGACAGCCTGCTGCTGCTGGGCGGAACAATTCTTGGAGCGGCGCTTGGCGCCAAGCTGTTATTTTGGCTGGAAGACCCTGCGGCTACATGGGAACAGCTGCGGCAGTTCCATCTGCTCTGGGGCGGCAAAACGATTGTCGGCGGCCTGCTCGGCGGATTAATTGGCGTGGAGCTAACCAAACGCTGGATAGGCTGGACCCGGTCTACCGGCGATGATTACGCCTACCCCCTGATCGCGGGAATGGCGATCGGCCGGATCGGCTGCTTCCTGACCGGCCTGGAGGACCGGACGCACGGTACACCGACGAACTGGATTACCGGAGTTGATTTTGGCGACGGCATCATGAGACATCCCGCCCAGCTATATGAATTTGGATTTCTGATTCTGCTCGGCATCGCATTGATCCCGCTGTACCGCCAAAGCCGGAGGCAGATTGCTTTTGAACAGCAGGGAAGGTACATATCCGGCAGCATGTTTCAATGGTTTATGGCGGGTTATCTGGCTTACCGGTTTGCTTCCGAATTCATCAAGCCAACCCCGCATCCTTATTTTGGACTAAACAATATTCAGCTGGCCTGTATTGCGGGACTCGTGTATTACGCGCTGCTAATCCGCAAAGGGTTCCGGCTTAAAGCATCCGGCCAGCCGGCTGCTCCGCAGTGAGAAATTGAAACTGGAACTGCCGCTTCTTTGCTGTGTTGTTTCTCTGATGGACAATCTCTGAATGAGCCCGCCAATAAGGCATAGCTCAATAAGATCAAATTTAATAAGGCCCAACTCTAAAGCCCAGTAAGCCAACAAGCCCAACAAGCTCAATAAGCTCAATAAGCCAGAACGAAGGAGCCCTTATTTATGCCTAATCGTCCTTATTTATATCATGAACTGACCACCAGCATCTGTTCGATTTGTTACCGCAAGGCGGAGGCCAAGATTATTGAGGAAGATGGACGGATCTATATGGTCAAGCGCTGTCTTGTGCACGGACCGGAAAAAGTTTTAATCTCCACGGATGTGGCCTACTATCACCGGACCCGGGAATTTATTAAGCCTTCCGAAATGCCGCTGCAGTGGAACACACCGATTAAATACGGCTGCCCTTATGACTGTGGACTGTGTCCGGACCATGAACAGCACAGCTGCCTAACGCTGCTTGAAATTACGGATCACTGCAACCTGCAGTGCCCGATTTGCTTTGCCGAATCTTCGCCGCACCGGACCTCCTACCGTTCAATGGAACAAATTGAATTTATGCTGGACCGGATCGTTGAGAACGAAGGGGAACCGGACATCGTACAGATCAGCGGGGGCGAGCCTACAACACATCCGCAGTTTTTTGAAATCCTGGATTTATGCAAAAGCCGTCCAATCAAGCACATCATGGTCAACACCAACGGGATCCGGATTGCCCAGGACCGGGAGTTTGCGCGGCGACTGGCCGAATACATGCCGGGCTTCGAGATTTATCTGCAGTTTGACAGCTTTGACGCGGGCGTCCTGAAGGAGCTGAGAGGGGCCGACCTGCGCAGAATCCGGGACGAAGCGATCCGGCATCTAAACGAATTCAACATCTCCACCACACTGGTCGTCACGCTCAAAAAAGGACTAAACGACGCCGAAATCGGTGACATCATCCGGTACGGACTGGAACAGAAAGCAGTTCGCGGCGTGACGATCCAGCCAATCCAGGCCGCAGGCCGGCTTGAGGGCTATAATTCGGCAACTGACCGGCTGACCGTTAGCGAAGTCCGTCAGATGATTATTGACCAGTCGGGCGTGTTTAACGCCGACGATATTTTACCGGTGCCCTGTCATCCGGATAGTCTGGCTATGGGTTATGCGCTGAAGCTCGGAGGAGAAGTCATTCCGCTGACGCGGATGATCGATCCGCAGCTGCTGCTTGAGGGGGATAGCAACACTATTGTTTTTGAACAAGATCCCGTGATCCGCGGCAAGCTGTTTGAACTGCTGTCAACCGGTCACTCCCCGGCGTCGTCGGCCTTGTCGCTTAAAAGCCTGCTCTGCTGTCTGCCGCTGGCCGCCGTGCCGGACAACATCGGATATGATAATGTGTTCCGGATCATCATCATGCAGTTTCTGGATGCCCATAACTTTGACGTGCGTTCGGTCAAAAAATCTTGCGTACATATCGCGCATCCGGACGGACGGATTATTCCGTTTGACACCTACAACCTGTTTTACCGGGATGACAAAGAAGAGCTGCTAAAGGAGATCAAAGGGGAAATCGTAACGGCATGGGACTAGCTGACATTATAACTGAAGGATGCGAACCAGATGAACCATACTACACTCCATTCCAATGAAAAAGACATCCGGCGCCCAAACGAGATGACCGAACTGCAAGCCCGTTTAACCGAAAGCCTGGACACGTCAGAAGACGCGCGGCTGCTGCTCGGCTTCTGTGATCAGATCGTGACAACGTATCAGGTGTACCGTTTCCGTGAAGGCAAATGGGAATCCGCAGATCTACTGCAGGATTCGCGGGAAGTTATGGATGCCATCCGGAGCATGTATGACTCCGGGGACCGCCAGTGGACGGCGTTTGGACTAAAGGTGGATAAGGAAGCAAAGACAGACGTGCGTTTTTTTAATGATTTGAACCCGCTGCTCGAATGCTCGCAGGCGCTCGTTTGGGTGGCCCACACGTATTATGAAATTGAACCGGACAGTGATTATGACCGGAAACTGCTGGAGAAGGCGGTCAAAGGGGAGAAGTTCAAGCAGACGCTGCTGTATGCCTGCTATCGGAATGACCTGGAGCTTGTGAAAGAGCGGCTTCAAGGCATTGGGGAAAAGGCATTAAATCAAAAAATGTCCGGGTATGGGACGGCGCTGCATCTGGCGGTTAAGCACAGAAATCTGGACATGGCGGGGCTGCTGCTTCAAGCAGGAGCGGATTTTTCCGTAAAACACGCAAAAATGACGCCGCTGGAGCTGGCCTACCAGACGGATAACGAGGACATGATCACTTGCCTGTCGCAGGCAGACCCGGAAGGCAACCGCAGCTTGGTCGAAGCAAAAGGGCTGTTCCTGGTAACCCGGAGCAATAACCGGGAGCTGATCGAGTCCATTGTGCACCGCGGCGCAGATATTCATGCAATCGACAGCAAGACGAGCCGGTTAACGCCACTGCATTTTATGGCTTATTACGAAAAAACGGCCGGCATTCAAACCTTGGCCGATCATGGCGTTAACCTGGAAGCAAAAGAACAATACGGCCGGACGCCGCTGCATTATGCCTGTCAATTTCAAAAGCTGGCAGGAGCGAAGGCGCTGCTGGAATGCGGTGCTGATCCGGATCCAGTGAACAAGGACGGCGAGACACCGTTATATGAGGCGGCGCAGCATGGGAATTTGGAGATGGTCAAGCTGCTCTGCGAGTTCGGGGCAGACCCCAAGCTTCCAAGCGGACGCACCGGGAAGGGAGCCACTCCGCTGCAAAAGGCTGAAGCCAACGGGCAGCTTGAGATCGTGGCTTATTTCGCCAAAAAATAATGGCCTAGGCTAAAAAGTAGAACCAGCGGCAGTCAAAGGAGACAAAGAGAACCTGCGGCTGCCGCTGAACTATAGAAATTATGTAGTCCCCGCATAGTCGGCAACTTTACGGTACCTAACCATATAGTGCAAACCCTGGCCATAATAATCTTGTGCTCAAATGTAGGTCTGGCCAAACGATTTGCCATTGCTCGAATTAAACGTTAACGTAATGAAAGAACTCTAGTTGACTTCAAGTGCAGCTAGAAGTTTAACTCACAATCCTTATGTTCCCACACATCAAATAAGTTGCCGTCCAGGTCCGCAAAAACAAAAAACTCTCCATATTTTCCTTCCTCGCTGATGGGTCTGACTGCAACGCCTTCGGAAGTAAGCCTCTGATGCAGTGCTTCAATATCATCCGTAAAAAAAGTGATCACCCATCTGGTCCGTCCATCGACTTCAAACACCGCTCTGGATTCATGATCCGATTCGATTAAATCCAGGATTGGGCGGTTCCCCCGGAATAAACTCACATAATTCCCTCTGTCGTTCCTGATGTTAAATCCGAAATGGTTAACGAACCATTCTGCGGATTTTTTTGCGTTTTTGACGGGGATTACGTTATAAGCAATCCCTAAAATGCTTCCATTCTCCACGCTGTTGCCCCCCTGTCTTCAAGTTATGTGCTTCAACTGTTCCTGCCTGTCTTCTAGTTAATGCTTTGACAACTATCTCCTGCCTCCAACACATACTCAACAAATTTCTAGACAACATCCCAATTTTCCTTTTTTGCCCTGTCGGCTGAACTGAATCAGTGAAGGGTGGGGTGGGGCTGTCACTAAGCGGGTTTGGGCTTGCGCTAGTTGTTTTGCTTGCGGCAGCTGACTTTTGATAGGACCCAAGCGCATGATTTCTTTTTTGCAAACAGGTAAAAGCTGGTTGACAGCCAAGTTAGCGGGTGATATGGTTAGTTACATAAGTAATGAACCAAATAAGCGGGAGGGATAGGAGGAGTGTTATGGATGAGAGCCGCCCAATATTTGTGCAGATCGCGGAGAAAATCGAAAATGACATCCTCGAAATGAGGTTAGCGGAGGAAAGTCAGGTGCCGTCTACGAACCAGTTTGCCGCGATTTATCAGATTAACCCGGCGACGGCGGCGAAAGGCATCAATTTGCTGGCGCAGGAGGGAGTATTGTACAAGAAGAGGGGGATCGGAATGTTTGTAGCGGAAGGTGCCAGAGAACAGCTGCTGCAGAAGAGACGCAATCAGTTTTACACCCAGTTCGTTCAGACCATGCTGCACGAAGCCAGGAAGCTCGGGCTGACGATGGAGCAGGTGACGGAGATGATCAAGCAGGGAGGGGATGCACATGACGGAAACGATAGCGGTACACCAACTCAGTAAGCGTTACAAAGAAGATACGGTAGTCGATGAGCTGACGTTTGAACTGGAGCCTAACAAAATTTATGGATTGGTCGGACGGAACGGAGCGGGCAAAACAACGCTGCTGCGCATGCTGGCCGGACAGCTGGCTCCATCTCAAGGTTCGGTCACCGTCCTGGGGGAACCGCCGTACGATAACAACCGGATTCTCACCCGCCTGTGCCTGATCAAGGAAAGCCAGCAGTACCCGAGCAAATACCGGGTGTCCGACGTGCTTAACGCCGCTCAAATTTTGTACCCGGACTGGGATGCGGGCTATGCGGCCGATCTGCTTCGGGAATTCGAGCTCCCAGGCAAACGCATGGTAAATAAACTGTCCCGCGGGATGCTGTCCGCGCTTGGGATTGTCGTCGGTCTGGCTTCCCGCGCACCGGTGACCCTATTCGATGAACCTTATCTCGGGCTGGATGCCGTAGCGCGTGAGCGGTTTTACGAGCAGCTGCTGATTGATTACGCGGAGCATCCGCGCACATTCGTGATTTCCACCCACTTAATCGATGAAATCAGCCGCGTGCTGGAGCATGTGCTGGTCATTGACAAAGGCAGGCTCCTGCTCAGCTCGGACACAGAGCAGCTTCGCGGAAACGCCTGCATGGTGATCGGTCCGGCGCAAGCGGTCGAAAAGTTTGTTGTGAACCGCCGCGTAATGAATCGTACACCGATCGGCGGTTATGTAAAAGCCGTCGTACTTGACACGACGCCCGAATCCGTCAAGCAGGAAGCGGAACGGCTAGGGATTGAAGTGTCGCCAGTAACACTCCAGCAGTACGTCATTCAGCTTACCGGGCGCAGCGGCGACGGAGCGTACGAACAGGAGGAATTCAAATGAACCGGATCGGCGGGGTATGGAAGGTACAGTGGAGGGAATGGAAGGGATTTGTTTATCAGCCCTGGTTGACGTTGTTTACGGTTTTTGTGGTGACACAGGCGCTTTTTTATGTGGCCAGTTCCTCGGATGATATGGCGTTTAACGGAGCAGCGTTTATTTTGTTTGTTTACGGTTTTGTTTACAGTATTGTATTGGTTTCGCAGAGCTTCCCGTTTCTGATCGGGATGAGTGTATCGCGGAAGGATTTCTTTTATGGTACGACTTTCGTGCTGATCGCAAGCAGTCTCTTGAATGGTGCGATTTTTTCCTTGCTGTCCGGCATGGAACGGATAACGGGGTATTGGTGGAAGGATCAACGTTTTTTTGACTATCCTTATCTCACGGAAGGTTCTTTTTTTCCGCGGCTGGTTGTGCTTTCGCTTCTTTTGCTGGTGTATCAGATGTTCGGATTTTTCCTTGGCTGTCTGCACCGTCGGTTTAAATCCAAAGGTGTGTGGCTGTTCTTCATTATTTCGATACTTGTGATGCTTGCGGCGTCTTATGTGCCTGAAGTACATCATTTAGGCGATGAATTCATGGAGTGGGGGAACGGACGGACTGCCTTCGAGCTTTCTCTGCTGCTGCTTCCATTGATTGTTCTGCTGGCGGCATGCTCCAGACTGCTGATCCGCCGTGCGGACGCCTAAACACGCCCAAAATTTATTGCGTATAACATAAATTATACGCAATTTCTGTTTCAGTTGATTGGAATTCCAGTTATCGAACCTGTGCAGGAGTAGATTTGAGCCCAATGTTCCGCAAATGGCACACATAAATGGCACACACAACAAAGCGCCGCACAACCGATAGAGGTTGGCGGCGCTTTTTAACTATGAAGAACAGACAAGAGGGCGGAAGACAAAAAGCTGGCCATGAATAACCGTTAACGGCCTGTCAAGTTGATCAAGCCGATCAAGCTTTAGTATTGTTCCGGGGACGTTTGAACAGCCAAAATAAAATGCCCGTTGCGGCAACCGCAAAAGCGAGGCTGATCAGGATCGGCTGCAGCAGCGAAGAGCGGCTGTTCTCTTCGTAATAACGTGCGGCGATGGTGCCTGAAGAACTGTCTTTGTCATCATCGGCCGTATTGCTTTGCAGCTCCTGCAGGACATCAATCATGCTTTCGGGGCTTTGTGCTTCTCCGGACTCCGGAGCGGAAAAACGATTGGCTTCGTCAGCCAGCGGCAGGGGCGGAACAACAAGCTCCTTGTTGTCCTGCTTGTAAGCGGCGATATATTCGTCACGTTCCCGGATGACGGTGGCGTTAGTGCTCTCGGCTGTTTGGGAGGCGTTAATCGCATAGGCCAACGTGTCGGGATTTCCGCCAAACTCCGTTACCTGATAGGCTCCTTGCTCATTTTTTTGAATCACCATTTTGGAGGTGGGTTTCTCATCGGCTACCAGCAGGAAGTGCCACTCTTCCTTGGGCTTTGTGATATCAATCAAACTGCCGGATGCGGTTTTTAATTGTTCGGGATCGATATAAGCAATCTGGGCGCCTTGGCCCAAGGTAATTCTTCCAATCTGCTCCGCATCGGTGTATCCATAACCTGCGGGATCCTTGGACAAACCTTCTTTTACCAAAGGCAGCCCTTCATTTTCCGCAAACGCGAGGACTTCTGGAGGAATTTCTCCCTGTGCTTGAGTGGAAGCTGCAAAACCAAAACAAAAGCACAATAAAATGACAGGCAGCAGTAAAACGATTTTTTTCATGATATCCCCACTTTTCTTTAATATTTGTAGAACCCGTGCAGTCCCCATCTCCAAGTTTGGTTATAGCCCGACCCGCCTTTTACATTCGAGTACAGCATGGAGGTTTTTGTACCTCCGCTAGGGTCCATATGCTGTATCCAGTCGTTCCCTCCATAAGTATCATATCCGTAAATGACAACGGCGTGACCGCCCCCGGTTGACGTATTCCATTTCCAGCTTACGTAAATCGGACTCCCCTGGTTATCGATTTGATTTTTGACCTCAGCATAAGTTAAAGCTCCGGAATGGTTCCAACTGGAAACGCCAAAATCGTGAATGCCTTCCTGAACGGTCCCATATGCCTCGGCTTCATTCGTAGAACAACCATTGGTGCCCTTAACATGACTATAAAATGCGCACTGGCTTGTGGATATTCCGTAATACTGAAGAATGGAGACACTGCTTGCGGCCCAACACCAGTTGCTTTTAGCTTGGGCGACTGCCGGAAAGCCGGTTAAATTGGTTGCGTAAATTTGGGTGGCGAACGCGGTGAAAAAAACGGCTGCAAAAACGCCTGCCAAAGTCAATCTTTTAAAAATGGACACTGCTAATCCCTCCCTTTGTTAATAAATGTTAATCTTAGTATTTATTTAAAAGTAGCATGGAAGAAGGATGATGTAAATGATAGATTTAATAAATTATGGAAAATAAGGATGCGAAAAGAAAAACATTTTTTTGTATAGGCGATGAAATGAAAAAAAGCTATGCCGCGGCTCAGTTTTTTAGCGGCTCGGTTTTTTAAAGGAATCGGGTCATGACAGGCCGGCGGATCTCATATGTTGATAACGAGGGAACGGTGCGGGTCGCCTTGGGAGAGGAGACGGGTCCGAAGAGCCATCTTTAAAAGGATGGAGGCGGACTTTATGAGCATCGACCAACTTATTGCCCTGCTGGCGCTTGTGGTGATGATTGTCAAGCTGGCTGGCGGGAAAGACTCACGGTAGTTCCCTTACTCTTGATCCGCGCCCGGTTGGGTGCGGGTATTTTTTTGCCGCAGGTTACGGCCAGTCAGTCCGAAATGGATTATAAATAACATAAAAATAATTATGTTAACTATATTGAATATGCATTTGATGCTGTGGAGCTGCCCAACGTTTTGTACCTATTCCTTAATTATTTGATTCGGGGGCGTTTATACCATGCGTGCGCTATCTGCGCTACATACACTGCTGTAGAGAACCTATGAGATAGGCGGTGTGACCTTGTGAAGAGAATTACGGTATTAATGCCCGTCTGTAATGCCGCTCCTTATATAAAAGAAGCTGTTCAAAGCATATTATCGCAGAGTTATACCGCTTTTGAGCTGCTGATTATTGACGACGGTTCGACGGACGGCACACTGGACAAAATAAAAAGATTCACCGACCCGCGCATCCGGCTGATTGCCCACCCGGCAAACTTTGGTCTGGTATCCTCGCTTAACGAGGGGATTGAGCTGTCTGCCAGCGAATATATCGCCCGGATGGACGGCGACGACATTGCGCTGCCGAACCGGCTGGAACGGCAAATTGCGTACATGGATGCCAACCCGGATGTCGGCGTCTGCGGCAGCCAAGCGCATTATTTGGGAACCGATTCAGTCACTACCAAACCGCTTGAGCACGAACAAATCCGCTGTTGGCAGCTGTTTCACTGCACCTTCATTCATCCCAGCGTGATGATCCGGAGATCGGTGCTTGATGCCTGCGGCATCCGTTATTTGCCGTATCCCCATGCCGAAGATTACGAAATATGGAACCGGCTCGGAGATGTTACCCGGCTGGTGAATCTGCCCGATGTGCTGATGAGATACCGGCTGCACCCCAATCAGGTTTCAAACAAATACAACGCTTTGCAGGAGGCAACTGCCGAGCAGATCCGGCGGCAGCAGCTGGGACGGCTGGGACTGGTGCCGACGCCCGAAGAGTATGCTCTGCATCTGGATTTTGTTCACTACCGCATCCGTGTACATGAGCCTTCTCACTATAATAGGGCGCTGGCCTGGGCCAACAAAATTCTGGAGGCCAATCGGGTAACGCCGCGGTATGATCAAGGGACGCTGAACACCGTGCTGTCCCAATGTTTTTATTATTCCGAAATGTTGAGCTGATCAGGGGAGCGGCATCTGCCTAAGAGGCAATTCTTTTCAGGAAAAGCTGATTGCGGCCCCCGACCCTGCGTTTGTATTCGCTTCTTTACAAGCGATGTACGGTTTGTTATGATGTTTGGCAAGAATCAGACACGCGATGAAGAGAAGAGTACATTCGATGCGACCCTGGACAGAGAGCCCCGATGCTGAGAACGGGCGAGGCGAGCCGGATGGAACCAAGCCTCTGAGCGGTCCGCCGGACTCGGGCACAGCACAATGCAAGCCCGGATGATGGCGGGACGGGCGCTCCCGTTAGCGAGCCAGGGTATAACCGTTTCCAGCGCTAGCACGGAACCGGCGTACCTGATGAGGCGGATATGGCGACATCTCCGCGAACCCGGGGTGGCACCGCGAGAATCTCGTCCCCAAGACTTTATCGTCTTGGAGGTGAGGTTCTTTTTTGCGTTGATCAAGGATTGGATTACAGGCGCACAGAAGCGGATTACAACAATTACACACAGATTGACTAACCATCAGGAGGCGACCCCTATGAGCGAATTAACTGAACCATCCCGGAGACACACCGTCGAAAGTCTGATTCGGGAGGATCTGAATAACGGCACGTTTCACAGACCTGTCTGCACCCGCTTTCCGCCGGAACCAAACGGCTATCTGCATATCGGGAGCGCGTATGCCATCCACACTAACTATACGGCGGCAGAGGTGTTCGGAGGAAAGTTCCATCTAAGGCTGGACGACACCAATCCGCTAAAAGAAGACATGGAGTACGTCCGGGCGATTATTGAGGATATTCGCTGGCTCGGCTACGATCCCGGCGACGCCATATTTTTTGGTTCCGATTATTCGGAGGAAATTTACCATAAAGCCGTTCAGCTGATCCAAAAAGGAAAAGCATACGTCTGCGACCTTTCGCCAGAGGAAATGACGGCTTACCGGGGAACGCTGACCGAACCCGGGCAGGACAGCCCTTGGCGCAGCCGGAGTGTTGCGGACAATCTCCGCTTGTTTGAGGGCATGCGGGATGGGCGCGATCCGGCCGGCTCTCGTGTGCTGCGCGCCAAAATCGACATGTCGTCCCCAAACCTTAACCTGCGGGATCCGGTGCTGTACCGCATCATTCACGCGCCGCATTACCGGACGGGGGATGCATGGTGTATCTATCCGATGTATGATTTTGCTCATCCCATTCAGGATGCGATTGAAGGCATTACCCATTCGCTTTGTTCCATCGAATTTAAGGACCATAGGCCGCTGTACGAGTGGGTGCTGCGCGAATTGGAGTATACTGAACCGCCGCGTCAGTGGGAATTCGGCCGGGTGAATATGACCGGTGTCGTCACCAGCAAACGTTATTTGAAGCGGCTGGTCGAATCCGGCCGGGTGGACGGCTGGGACGATCCGCGTCTGCCGACGCTCAGAGGGCTGCGGAGAAGGGGATTTACCCCGTCCAGCATCCGCCGGTTTGTTGCCGGAATCGGCAGCGTCAGACATCAGACGGTAGTGGATTTTGGCGCACTCGAGCAGACCCTGCGGCAAGAACTGATGGATACTGCGGTACAATATATGGCGGTGCTGCGTCCGCTCAAAGTCGTCATTACCAACTACCCGGAAGGCGCAAAGGAATGGCTGGAAATCGGCAACAACCCCCGCGACAAACAAAAGGGAAAACGGACCGTGCCGTTTTCGAACACCGTTTATATCGAGCAGGACGATTTTATGGAGTTCCCCGAGTCCGGATTTCACCGGCTTTCTCCAGGCGGCGAGGTAAGGCTGAAAGGGGCGTATTTTATCCGCTGCGATGAAGTGGTAAAGGATGCGTCGGGCCATGTGACGGAACTGCGCTGTTCCTATGATCCGGAGACCAAAAGCGGCAGCGGCTTCACAGGCCGGAAGGTGAAAAGCACCATTCACTGGATTGCCGAAGGTTACGGCGTTCCTGCCGATGTGCATCTGTACGAACCGCTGTTTGTGGAGGAACAGCCGGTTATGTCCGAGGAGGATTGGGAGCAGCTGCTGAATCCTCATTCGTTGACGAAGCTTCACGGTACACTGCTGGAGGCGCCTGCGGCGGCACTTCAGCCGGGAGAGGCCTGCCAGTGGATCCGGCATGGATTTTTTTGCAAGGATACGAAGATTCCGGAAGGCGGGCGTCCTGTGTTCAACCGGATTGTGCCGCTGAAGGACGGATGGAACCGGCAAGGAGGCTAAAAACCTCTTAGGACCGCCCCCTCTTCTATGGTAGAATAAATTGTTGTGACGAGAGGAGGGGGAATCCATGAAAGGCGATTGGGAGGCTTATGAAGAGGAACTGGAAGCCTTTCTCATCTGGATGAAGGATGCGGGCTACACCCCCTATACGCAAAAATGTTATCTGGCCGATGCCCGGCAGTTTCTGAGCAGTCTGAACGGCCGCAGCCTGGAGCAGGTTAAGAAGCTGCAGGTTATGTCTTTCCTGAGCTCCGTTCGGGAAAACGGGGCGAACGACGCCACCCGCAATCGTAAGCATGCGGCGGTAAGCTGCCTGTTTAAGGCGCTGAACGAGTTGGAGCTGCTAAGCGGCAATCCCGCGGCGGGAATTAAAAAATCCAAGACGGAACGCAACCGGGAGCCGGTCTATTTGGACGAACTGGAGCTGCAGCGGTTCCTTGCCGGGATTGAAGGCAAATATAAGACACGCAATTTGGCGGTCTTTTGCCTGATGGCGTTTATGGGGCTGCGGGTCGGTGAAGTTCATTCGCTTAACCGGGAGGATTACCACCCGGGCAGGCGTGTGCTTCGCGTGTTCGGCAAAGGCCGCAAATGGCGCAGCGTGCCGGTTCCGGAGGCGGTGGCCCCGGTGCTGGAGCAGGCGCTGGCGCAGCGGCTTACGCCTTGGCTGGCGAAAGAGGATGCGATGTTCGTTTCGCAAAAAGGACGGCGGCTGTCGATCCGGACGATTCAGCAGATTGCGGCGGATGCGTTTGAGGTGTTCGTGCAGGACGGCACGGCGGACCGCCGTACCGAAGACGAAACGCCAAGCGGACCCGCCGATTCAGCCGCCAGGCCGGTCCGGTCCTTACGGTCACCTGTTCGCGCCCGGAGCACGGGATATTCCAGCCACAAGCTGCGCCATTCGTTTGCGACAATGCTGCTCCGGCAGGGAGCCGATCTGCGCACAGTACAGGAGCTGCTTGGCCATTCGTCGATTCAGACGACGACCGTCTATACCCATATTACAAGCCGCGAAAAAGAAGAAGCCGTGGCCAAGCTGGACATCCGGCTTCCCGGATTTTAAAGCTCCATACCAAAAAACCTGAAGGGAAGTTCCCTTCAGGTTCCTTAAACCTCGTTATTTGGGTTACAGTCTCCAGATGGGGTTACAGCTCCAGCTTGGAGATTTCGCTTTTCAGCTTCTCAGCCGACTGCTGGAACAAGGAACGTTCTTCATCGCTGAGCGGCAGATCCAGCACCTCGCGGACACCCGAACGGTCAACAACGCAAGGGGCGCCAAGGAAGACGTCAGATACGCCGTTGTAGTTGTTCAGCAGGGTGGACACGTTCAGTACTGAACCTTCATTATGAAGGATGGAGACAACGATCCGGTCGAGCGCAAGCGCAATCGCATAGGAGGTCGAGCCTTTGGCATTGATGATTTCATATGCCGCATTTTTGGTGTCTTCATAGATTTCCTGGCGCTCTTTCTCGTCAAAGCCGAGATCGATGCCGGCCACGTTGGCCAGACTCCACACCGGAACTTCGGAATCGCCGTGCTCGCCGATGATTTGCCCGTGGATGCTGCGCGGGTCCATTTCCTTGTGCTTGCCGATCAGGTAGCGGAAACGCGCGCTGTCCAGCACGGTGCCCGAGCCGATAACGCGGCGGCGGTCAAAGCCGCTGATTTTCAGCGTGGCGTAGGACAATATATCCACCGGATTTGTGGCGATCAGCAGAATCGCGTGGTGGTTGTACTTTGTGATTTTTTGAATGATATCGCGGAAAATCGAAATGTTTTTGCGCAGCAGGTCGATCCGGGTTTCACCCGGTTTCTGGGAAGCGCCGGCGGTCACGATAATAATATCCGCGTCCCGGCAGTCTTCGTATGTGCCTGCCCACAGCTTAACGCCGCCGACAAACGGCATGCCGTGGTTCATATCCAGCGCTTCGCCGAGCGCTTTTTGGTGATTGACGTCGATCAGGACGAGTTCGGGCATCCGTCTTCTCAGCAGCAGGGTGTATGCCGTCGTGGTGCCTACAGCTCCCGTGCCGATAACGACGACGCGATTGGGTTTATAATGGGGTGCCATGTGTTCATCTCCTCCAAAAATACGAATATTGTGTGTCCAATCTTTTACATCATAGACGCTACAGGTAGTGTTTTCAAGCACAACGCTTTTAATCCATTACCCGTAATTTCACGGGCTCAAAATCTCACACCGAAAGGATACCCGCTAATGTTCACGATTACCTCATTAAGTCTGTTTATTGGCGCGGCGGTTCTGCTCATTCTCATCCCCGGCCCCGATTTGATTTTTGCAGTCACTCAAGGGATGGTCAACGGGAAAAGAGCCGGTGTCTATACCGCAGCCGGTCTTGCGCTCGGCAACATCATACATACCTTAGCTGCGGCACTGGGCTTGTCGCTGCTCGTTAAAGCTTCACCGCTTTTATTTACGGCCTTTAAAATAGCAGGCGCCGTCTATCTGTTTAACCTGGCCTGGAAGTCGATCCGGCACCGCAAGGACACCCTGAAGCTGGGACCCGGCGAGCAGCAGCGGTCGGGGCGTTCCCTTATGGCGCGCGGACTGCTGATGAATGTGCTGAACCCGAAGGTGGCGATTTTTTTCCTCACCTTTCTGCCGCAGTTTGTCAACTACGAATATGGCTGGGTTCCTGTGCAGATGATTGTGCTTGGATTGATTTTTATCATTTTGACCGCACTGATTTTTGGAGCGTTTGCTTATTTTGCGGGAAGCTTTAGCGACAAGGTGCTGCAAAAACCCCGTGTGCAAGAGGCGGCCAATGTCGGAGCGGGTGTCATTTTTATACTGCTGGGCGCTAAGCTGCTTGCCACGAAACCTTAATTTTTAGGCATTCGCGTTTTTTCGACCAGCTTTAAATTTTCTAGTATAATGAGGCTGGTATGTTGTTGAACGAGAGGAGGGGCAGCTCGTGCCTCGTGCCACAAATCATCGCGCGGTCCGGCCTTGGCTGCTGGTTCCGCTGGTTTTGATCTTATTTTTGACAGCCTGTACGTCTTCCCCTGCGCCTGAGCCGTCTCCCGTTCCAAAGCCGACCGCTTCGCCGGAGGAAGGGCAGACCATTACGCTAATTACGCCGGACGCGGCGAACATCGATGCCGAAAATAACGCTAAATATCAAATCCAGACCCGCCTGACCGATTTTCAGCTGCTGAGCGAAACGGAAGGCCTGGCCTGGGGAGTCACCAAAAACTCGCTGCGGATTTATCTCACGCGGGACAACGGCCAAACCTGGACGAACATTTCGCCTTCACCTACCATTCAGTTTGCCTCCAATCCCGTGTACGGGAAAGATATTTTTTTTACGGATGTGAAGCACGGCTGGATGATCCGGGAAGCTTCCGGCGTAACGGAGACGGTCGTCCTGCGCACCCGTGACGGCGGCCAGACCTGGAATGTGTCTTCTCTGCCGGCTACGGCATCGGTTTCCTCCATTTATTTCGATACGTCCAAACGAGGATGGCTGATGAGCGTCTGGGACGGTACGGCGCTTCGGGAGAACAAAACGCTGTTCCGCACACAGGATGGAGGCGCGACCTGGAGTCCCGTGATGCAGAACCAGGACATCAAACCGGGGGTGCGCCAGACTTTTATTCCGGTGCAGGGCCTGACCAAAGGGCTTGCATTCCGCAATGCGCGCAGCGGATTTGCGGTTGTTCAGGACGACAGGCTGCCGAAGCTTTATTCGACTTCGGACGGCGGGGCGGAGTGGACAGAAGGGCCCGGGCTGCCTCCCTTGATCCTGCCCGGCGGCTGTGACCGCGTTGCGGCAGGGATGCCTGATTTTTTTGCCGGCACGACGGCTTCAGGCTGGATACCGCTGGCCTGCGAGCAGGGGGAGACGACCGCCTATCACGGGATTTTCACGGCGGACGGCGGTGAAAGCTGGAAGCTGGCTTCGTTTAGCCTGGGTGCCGGGTCCGGGGTAAACCGGGCGGTGCCGCCCACTTTTTTAAATGCATCGATGGGGTGGGCGCTGAAAAACGATTTGCTCCTGCATACGGTGGACCAAGGCCGGACCTGGACGCCGCTCCCGCCGAGCAAAATACTGCAGGACAAGCTGGCGGAGTATCCGGAAATTGTAAAGCTGCAGTTCTTCTCCAAAGAAGTCGGCTGGCTGCTCATCCAAAAGAGCGACAAACGGCGTTCGCTGCTGCTGCAGACGACCAATGGCGGAGTAAACTGGCATGTGCTATAAGAGGCATGTGCCATAAGCCTCGATACAAATCAAGCAGAGCTTCCATTTGGAGCTCTGTTTTTTTGGATCGTTTAAAAAAATAAATAAAATTATGGTTTTCTTTATAGTTGTGAAAAAAATCACATTACCTTTAGTGTTCCTGTGATATATTTAACACATAGAAAGAACGTTACAAAATTCACAAAGTAAACTAACCGAATGGGAGCGATTGAGATGAAAACTTTCGAAACGGACTATATGACAAGAAACCTGCTTCAACTGTGCTACAACTGCGATGACGCGTATCTGTGCCAGACAGAAGAACAGTGCAGAGCCTGCTGGGCAGAGCAAGGACTCCTTGACGAAGCCAAAGACGAAACACGGCAGTTCCTGGATATGGTGCATGCTTAGAATGACCGGTTATCCGGATGGGTAAGACCGCTCGTACTCTTTTAGAGAATGGGCGGTTTTTTGTTTGCCTTATTTTTTTGCAACCTGTACGCCTGACCGGACGTCCCCCCGCATAGAATAGATGCAGGAATGAGGATAAGGGGGAGCGGATATGGGGATTGGACCTGAACCTTCATGGATGTTTGATTTTGGCGGAACGGTGCTGCCGATCTTCCTGGCAGTCTTGATCGGCATCCTGGCGCTGTCGGCGGGACGCGGGTTCCTGCAGTGGTCGAGGAACAACAAATCGCCAGTGTTGACCGTCTCCGCCCGGATCGTCGGGAAGCGGACGGAAGTAACGCAGCGGCTGCAGGAGGACCCGCAGGAGAGCCGTACGGTTACAGCTTATTATGTGACGTTCGAACTGGAGGACGGCGCAAGAAAAGAGTTTCGGGTTGGCGGCGGAGAATACGGCGTCTGCGCAGAGGGAGACAGCGGGCAGCTGACGTATCAGGGGACCCGTTACCGCGGATTTCAGCGGCAGCGGCTGGTGTCCGTGTCTGCCGAACGCTAGAATGAATACGAAGGAGCATTCGTTATCCCCCTGTTTCGCTTCGGCGAGGCAGGGGGATAATTGTTTGAATATAGCGGATAAAAAATGGAGGTGGCGTTAACGATGAATCAAGAGGTTCAGAACAGCGTGGTAATCGTAACGGGGGCCGGACAAGGCATCGGCAGGGCGGTGGCAGCGGCTTATGCGGCGGAAGGAGCCCGGGTTGTCGTGGCGGAAGTGCAGGAAGCGGCGGGAAAACAAACCGTGCAGGATATCCAAGCGGCAGGCGGCGAAGGGATCTTCATCCGCTGCGACGTCAGCGCGGAGGCGGACGTGGTCAATTTGATGCGTGAAACGGTCCAGGCCTTCGGCAGAATTGATGTGCTGATTAACAATGCCGGCATTGCCGATCCCCACCTCGGTTCGCCGTATGAGTTGAAAATAGAGGACTGGGACCGCGTGATGAATACCAATGCTAGAGGCTGTTTCCTGGCGGCGCGGGAAGCGGCAAAAGAAATGCGGAAAACAGGCGGCGGGGCTATCGTTAATTTATCCTCCACCCGTTATCTGATGTCCGAGCCAAACACCGAAGCCTACGCCGCTTCCAAAGGGGCGATTGCGTCGCTAACGCATGCTCTGGCCGTTTCTCTGGGTCCGGATGGCATTCGCGTGAACCAGATCAGCCCCGGCTGGATCGAAACCGGAGATTATGAAGCGCTTAGAGCAGAGGATCACAGCCAGCATCCCGCAGGGCGGGTAGGCCGGCCGGAGGATATCGCGCGGGCCTGCCTGTTCCTGACCGACCCCCGCAACGATTTTATAACGGGCGAAGGATTGGTTATCGACGGCGGCATGACGCGGAAAATGATCTATGAGCCGTAAATTGCTTGATGAGCCGTAATTAGACTTGTCAATCCAAGCCCTCTCTCTCCTCAAATAAATTCCTGACCCGCGCATAAAAAAGGGACAGTCACCGATTGGGCGAACGCACATACAATACATCGTGCAGTTAAGAACGGCGGGGCCGGCAGGACGGCAGCGGACCTGTCGGGTTCGGGGCTTAACGCCTGCCCGCTCCGCGTGGTTAAGGAGGAACAATAGTGGCCGTCATCAAAGCGAACTCGGAGGATGTAAAGCTGCTTGCGCGTTTGATGCGGGCGGAAGCGGAAGAAGACGGAGACCAGGGAATGCTTATGGTCGGGAATGTCGGGGTGAACCGGATTCGCGGAAATTGCCTTGATTTCCAGAACATCCGGAACATGAACGACATGGTGTTCCAGAGCCCGGGAGGATTTGAGGCAACCCAAAGGGGTTATTTCTATCAGCGGGCCAGAGAGTCCGAAATCCGGCTGGCGCGGAGGGTCATCAACGGCGAGCGGATCCATCCGGCATCCAATGCACTGTGGTTTTTCCGCCCGGCGGGCGATTGCCCAGCGACTTGGTATAATCAGGAGAATACGGGCCGCTTCAAAGCTCACTGTTTCTTCCGTCCGACAGGGGAAGATTGTCCTTCGGTTTATTAGGTGAGTCCCAAAAAGGCAGAGAGCGGCTGCCGCTTCCAGCAGACTCCGCCAACGATGTGAATTTATTTTGAGGAGGGTTTTGGTACCAATGATGATTCAACCTTATCGTCCCGTTTCTTATTCGGCAGTTGCCGCCGGTATGACCGGCAACACCATGCAAGGTCAGGGAGGAATGCAAGCCCCCGGCGGCCAGACCATGCAGATGCCGGCGATGCAGATGCCCGCGGCATGGCCGCAGGGTACGGCGCAGCAGCAAGGCACGGTACCGCCGCAGGTCTCCAGCGGCAGTATGATGATGCCTAGCGGAACGGTCGTCCAGCCGGCGGCCAGCGGCTTTGAGCAATCGTATATCGAAAATATTCTTCGCCTTAATCTCGGCAAAGTAGGCACCTTCTACATGACCTATGAAGGCAACCGGGAATGGAACGCCAAAATCTTCAAAGGCGTGCTGGAAGCCGCCGGCCGGGATCATATCATTATCAGCGACCGGGCAACCGGACAGCGGACGATACTGCTCATGGTCAATTTGGATTATGCGACGTTTGACGAACCGCTGGTCTATCAATATCCCGGCGTAATCGGCAACCCGCCCCGGGGCTGTGCGTAATAGAGGCTTCCCCCCTTGCATGCAAGGGGGGCTTCTTGTTGTGCGAGTGCTGCCGCGGTTTTCTTTTGATACAATACATATAATGCAGCAGAAATGAAGGGCCGTACGGATTCATATATTAGGGCTCTACGGGAATCCCGGCAAGGGGACCGTAAAGTGGATAATAAAGGACAGAAAATGGGCCGAAACAGGAGGAGTCTGACGAATGCAGCAAACATTGATAGACCGCAGCGGGGGTACTGCCAAGACATGGTCGATCCGCCGGTCGGGAACGGAAGTGTTCAAATCGAACGCGGGCGGAAAAGAGCGGATGAAGTCTTTTGAGTCGGCTGAAGAAGCGGCTAAACATGTGAAGAAAGAAGTATGGAGCAGGCTGAAAAAGGGATTTGTGCTGAGTCGTCCGGAAGCCGGGCCCGGTGAACCGGTGATGCACCGTTATGTCGGCGGGGGATATACCGGTTTTATGCCGCTCGCACCGATTGCAGGAGGCAACCAAGTGTACATAAGTTATGTCGTTAATCAGTTTGAAAAAGAAGAAATCAGACTGCTGGATGCACACGGGGACATGCGAACCATAATCGGGCTGCCCGGCGGCTCCATGATCTATGAGATGGTGTACGTTCCTGAACGGGAAGAACTGCTGGTCAACAGGGATCACCGGATTTATGCGATTTCTTTAAAAGATAACCGGCTCCAGCCCCTCACACATAGGCTCGGGGTTCCGGCAAGTACCTTATCCGTGTCGGGGAAGACAGCTGTCTGGTATAACGACTCCCAGCTGGTTGTCAGTTCGCTGGATACCGGCGAAGCATTTTACACAGACAGGGTGAAGCCTGAACTATACAGAGGACATAGCACCCAGCTATGCGCAGCGCTGTCGCCGGACGGTTCGCTGCTTGCTTACAGTGTGGAGAGCAACCAAATTGTCCTCTGTGATTTAAAAACAAACCAGCGGTCCGTGTTGGCCAAAAAGACCCCTTCTTTAACTTCCCAGCTGCGTTTTGCGCCCGGGAACCGTTATCTGTTTGCGCTGGAGCAATTCGGGGATTGGAACCTGCAGGTGTACGATCTTGCTGCGCTGAAACTTGATGAAACCTGGCCTTTGGAAGGAATAAAGCAGTTCGCCATACATGAGGACAAGCAGCTGCTGGCCGTCTACAGGTATGAGAAAATCCGGCTGATCGATTTGACGGCAAAACGGCTGACGCTTGAATTTCCAGTGGAACACATCGTCAAGAAGTGCAGCCTCGCCTTTACCCGGGACTATTTAGCGGTGTACAC
The DNA here is from genome assembly GCF_046543445.1 of Paenibacillus nanchangensis. Taxonomy (NCBI): domain Bacteria; kingdom Bacillati; phylum Bacillota; class Bacilli; order Caryophanales; family Paenibacillaceae; genus Paenibacillus; species Paenibacillus nanchangensis. Next base: position 89,701 of record NZ_JBHOFD010000013.1, on the reverse strand, counting down.
CGACTACGGCTGTGCCAGTCTGTATGCCCTTCCATAATGCACCGCCAAACATATACATGTATAGACGGGAATGAACTGAAAAGATGGCTGCCGGAAGGTTCCAAAAATACCGGTTGAATTCGAATAAAGTTGAATGTGCATGAGATAAGCATTAAGATTATAAATATATATTTATAACCGTGATATCAGTCGGGAGTGAGACAATTGGGAAATTGAACCTGAAAGGAACAGCTGTTGCCGCAAACGCCGTAATCTTTGACAAACGAAGGAGGTGGGCCTATTCGCTGACATGAAGCTTGCAGCGGATAGGAGGATAATTTGAGTGACCCTTTACCAGGTATATTACGTTTAGGATTGGTAGTTGTGCTCGTATTGCTTAACGGTTTTTTTGTTTCGGTCGAATATGCGATGGTCAAAGCGAGAGCCGGCCGGCTTGATGCCCTGATTGAAGAAGGGAAGAAGCGAGCGGTCCGCGCCCGCGGAATTGTGGATCAGATGGACGCCTATTTGTCTGCCTGCCAGCTTGGCATCACGCTGGTATCGCTGGCTTTAGGCTGGCTGGGTGAACCCGCGATCGCTTCCATGCTCAAGCCTTTAGCGGCTTCCATGGGACTCAGCGATGGCGCGGTGCATGCCGTAGCGCTGGTGATTGCTTTTCTGTTTATCGCAATTTTGCACATCGTGCTGGGAGAACTGGCTCCCAAATCATTTGCCGTCAACAAAGCCGAGCCTGTATTAATGATGGCCGCGGCGCCGATGAATCTGTTCTATAAGGTCATGTATCCGTTTATTTGGCTGCTTAACGTATTGGCGAGCGGGCTGCTGCGTCTGTTCCGCTTAACGCCCGTGTCGGAAACGGGAACCGCCCATACGGAGGAAGAGATTCGTATTATTATGCAGGAAAGTAATAAAAGCGGACTCATCGATAATACCGAAATGACACTGGTAGACAACATTTTTGAATTTGCGGACACGATGGCGCGGGAGATCATGATCCCCCGCACTGAAATGATCTGTCTGAACAACCAAATGACTCTGGAAGAGAACCTGGAGATCGCACAGGAAGGAATGCGCACGCGTTATCCTGTATGCAACGGAGATAAAGACCATATTGTCGGATTTATTCATATTAAAGATCTGATGCGGGGCGGTTCCTCGGATTATCTGGACCTGATCCGGCCGATCCTTACCGTGCCCGAGTCGATTCAGATCAGTGCGCTGCTGAAGCTGATGCAGCGTGCGAAGACGCAAATTGCGCTGCTGATCGACGAATATGGCGGGACATCAGGGCTTGTTACCCTGGAGGATATTATGGAAGAGATCGTTGGCGAGATCCAGGATGAATTTGACCAGGAACGGGCGGGTATCGAAACGGTTGGCGATGGCGAACATTCGATTGACGGCTTGATGCTGATCGAGGAGATCAATGAGCATTTTGGTCTGCACCTGGATACCGACGATTATGATACTCTTGGCGGCTGGCTGTATTCCAAGCTGGAGGCGAATCCGCCGCAGCCGGGCCAATCGGTCGAATATGACGGGCATCTGTTTGTCGTCGAGGAGACGGAACACAAGCGTATTGCCCGGATTAAACTGCTGAGACTTCAGCTGCTGGCGGAGGAAGCAGGCGCTTAACGAAACAGGACGGCTGGAGTCCATCCCGGCTATCCTAAATCATCAAAAAATAAATCGGCATGTCGCTCTATGCGGCATGTCGATTTTTTGTTAAAATCCAAAGTAAATACGCGATTTATGTCGATATTTGTCATGTGAGATAAACGGTAATGCGTTGAGGAGGAACGGCATTACCGAAGGAGAGGAATGACCGAGGAATGCATCATGCGGAAGGACACTATAATATTTTGCTGGTCTTTCTATCCATTGCCGTAGCACTGGTCTCCAGTTTTGCCGCTGTGGATTGGACCGACCGGCTGCTGCGACAGAGCCGAAATCCCCGGCTGATGGGCTTATGCGCGTTTGTATTTGGACTTGGAATTTGGGCGATGCATTTTATCGGCATGCTGGCAATGGACATGGGTGTGCTTGTTACCTATCAGCTTCCTCTCCTTGTTCTGTCGCTGCTCATCCCGATCGTCGGTTCGTATACGGTCCTTGGGATGGTGACCAACCCGTCCAGACGGACGCCGGCTTATTTGGCCGCGGGAGGCGTAATGCTGGCTGGATCAGCACTTGCGATGCATTATTCGGGCATGATAGCGATTGAGATGCCTGCTGCATACCGCCAAACCCCCGGCTCCATCGCGTGTTCCGTGCTGTTTGCCCTTGTTCCCGGGCTCTTTATCGCCAGGCTGCGCAAGCTGCCAAACCGGGCCTATAACCTTATTACCGCCCGCAAAATGCTGTGTGTGCTGACCGTCGCGGGTTCGTTATGCGGAGTCCACTACTCTGCCATGGGAGGAGCGGAATTCCTGCCCGTTCCACAGCCCACGCACAGCGGCAGGCTGCCCATGCTCAGCGATTCCTTGCTTGGTTTATTGGTAGGTGCGGCTGCGCTGGTCATTATCATGCTTGTTGTCTGGCTGCTCTATTCCGACCGCAATGAAATTCTTACCGCCCTGCGGTTTAATGAACGCAGATATATGGCGATGTTCGACTGCAATCCCGATATGGTGATCTGCATTGATCCGGTTAGCGGTAAAGTGATCAGCGTCAACCCGGCCGTTACGGCACTTACCGGATACTCCAAGGAGGAGCTGCAGGAGCTTCAAGCAAGCGTTTTGGCGGGGGAGGAAGACCGGACCCGGATGAAGTTTGCGGTTCAATCCGCCTCCAACGGGAAACCGAGTAAAATCGAAGTTGCGATTCGAAACAAGCAGGGAGGGCGGATTTATTTAGGTGCCAGTGTTTTTCCGCTGGAGACCGATTCCGTCTGCTACGTGTACATGATGGCCAAAGATGTCTCGGATGTGGTGAGTTATCAGCAGGAGCTCATTGCGGCCAAGGAAAAAGCCGAAATTGCCGTCCGTGCCAAAAGCGACTTTTTGGCTACAGTGAGCCATGAGATCCGTACGCCGCTGAACGGTCTTCTTGGGATTAATCAGATTTTGCGCGACAAGGAAAACACTCCGGAACAGCAGGAACTGCTTGAACTGCAGGCGAAAAGCGGCAGCGCGCTCCTCCGTGTCATTAACGATATTCTGGACTTGTCCAACATGGAGTCCGGAAGGGCGAGGCTGCATCACGAGCCCTTGGCGGTCCGCACGCTTTTGCACGAAAGTGTGGATTTGTTCCAGGTGCTTGCGCGGAAAAAAGCCTTGCACCTGACCGTCAAAACCGATCCGGCCATTCCTCACCGGTTGATTGGGGATGCGGCGCGGATCCGGCAAATCCTGGTCAACTTAATTGGCAACGCCGTGAAATTTACGGATGCCGGACAGGTGGAAGTGGAAGCCCGGCTGTCCAGCATCAGAAACACCGACCATGTTCTGGAATTTACCATAAGAGATACGGGAATCGGTATCGATCCGGACAAACATGCCCAGTTGTTTCAGCCTTTCACGCAGCTTGACGCATCAACCAGCCGGAAATATGAAGGGACCGGCCTTGGTCTTGCGATCAGCAAAAGGCTGGTGGATATGATGGGCGGACATATCTGGGGGGCGCCCAGAGCGGACGGCGGCGCCGAGTTTGGTTTTATCCTGGCTCTGCCCGCCGAGTATCCCGTGCCGGATAAAAACCAGACCAGCCAAACCGGCAGAGACCCATTCCTGGAACCGGAAGCGGTATAGTTTGACCAATCGGAGAACTTCACTATATAATTCTCAGTGACTAGACTCATATCATAGATTCCCGTCCAGTGAACAGGACAGAAAGGAAGTCCACTTGAACAACCGCAAAAAAACCAAAGCTACTTCGAGCAACCAGACGATGCATAAACAGCGGGTGGCCGAAATGGAACGCCAGCGCAAAACGACGTTATTTTTCATTATTGGCGCTGTCGTTCTGGTGATTGCCATCTTTGCCGTCTTGTTTACCATCGCCGCAAAGGATACCCAGCCGGCATCCACTGCCCCGGTGACTTTTGATTACAGTGTGCTTCCGAGACAAGGCGAAGAGAGTGCCCCGGTCAAAATTGTGGAATTCGGCGATTATAAATGCCCGGCCTGCGCGGTATTTTCGACCCAGGTGAAGCCGAAAATCGTCAGCGATTTCGTCGACAAAGGCAAGGCGTCGTTCCATTTTGTGAACATGTCCTTTATCGGCCCGGATTCGGAAACAGCTTCCCTGGCAGCCTTGTCCGTATATCATCAGAACCAGGAAGCCTTCTGGAAGTTCGCTGACGCGATTTATGCGAACCAAGGGAAAGAGGAAGAAGAGTGGGCGACACCGGATTTTCTGGTCCAATTGGCCCAGAGTCTTGATTTGAAGATCGACTATGATCTGCTGCGCAAAGACATTGAATCCCGCACCTACGAATCCGAGCTTCAGCGGGACAACAACACGGCGGGAACGGCAGGCGTAAGCTCGACGCCGACGGTATTCATTAACGGTGTCAAAGTTGAAGATGCGTTTAATTACGAGGCACTTTCGAAGCAAATTGAAGAGGCGGCCGGAACGGACGGCGCCAAGTGAGCGCGTTCACCGCATTTTGCAGACGCCATTGTTTGTATTTGGCCTGGTTCGTTTCCGTTGTGGCTACGGTAGGCAGCCTGTACTTGAGCGAAGTGCTGAAATATGAACCCTGCAAGCTGTGCTGGTTCCAGCGAATTTTAATGTATCCGCAGGTGATTCTGCTGGGTATTGCGACCTACAAAAACGATAAGCGCATCATCTCCTACGTGCTGCCGTTAACGGTGATTGGCGGATCCATTTCGCTGTTTCATTACGCGGAACAAAAAATCCCGTGGTTCAGCAGCATTGCTCCCTGTACGGTGGGCGTGCCCTGCAACGTGGATTATCTGAATTTTTTCGGATTCATTACCATTCCGCTGCTGGCGCTGACCGCTTTCATTCTCATATTTCTGCTGCTGTGGTTTGGCCGTGAGCGCGGCGGTGCGGAGGATGAGCAGGCTTAATTGGCTTCCCCGGTCACAAATGTGAACGAATTGATGATTGGCGTAGATTGAGCGACCAAATTCAAGAGAATGAAAGAGTTCTTCATTCCGGATTTTCAAGACCGGGTGAAGGGCTCTTTTTTATGCTGTTTTGGGGAAATGGCGTTCTTTACCTTCTACCTGTCCGAGATTAATATTAATGCTTGTGAGAAGTGATCATGCGCTTAATTTTCCGAAGGAAAAACGGGGGAACCAATTTGGGCCGTTACCGGCCCGGGGGTGAATCGGCCAACGCTTACTAATAGAAGCGCGCCGTAGGGCTTCCACAGTCCGAATCCGCCAGCTAACCCCGTAGGCGACCGTGGAGAGAGATCTGCCCGGGCATGCGGTGCTTTTTCGTATGCTTTTTTCTTGTCCTCCTTTGTGAAACCAGTCCTTGAAAACAGCGCATGGTACTTACAAAAACAAACCCACTGACGGAAAGGAACCGTGCTGGAACATGGTTAGCAAAGTAAAACGATTTTTAATCGGACGGCCAATGAAGTCGACCGAACTCGATCACGAGAAACTGACGAAGGTTAAGGCGCTGGCGGTGCTGTCTTCCGACGCGCTCTCCTCGGTCGCGTACGGGACGGAGCAAATTCTTATCGTGCTGATGGCTGCCGGCTTCACCGCCATCTGGTATTCGCTGCCGATCGCGCTGGCGGTACTCGCCCTGCTTGCGATCCTGATTTTGTCTTACCGGCAGACGATTTATGCCTATCCTATGGGCGGCGGCGCCTACATTGTCGCCAAAGACAACCTGGGCACCTCCACAGGGCTGCTGGCTGGCGGATCGCTGCTGGTGGACTATATTCTTACGGTGGCGGTCAGCTCGTCGGCGGGGACGGACGCGATTACTTCGGCTTTTCCGCAGCTGCATGATCACCGTGTTCTGATTGCGGTTTCCGTCATTATCATATTGACCTTGTTGAACCTGCGCGGCGTAACCGAATCGGCATCGTTTATTGCCATTCCGGTCTATCTGTTTGTAGCCGCGATTGTAGTGCTGATCGTAACCGGCCTAATAAAATATGCGGCAGGCGGCGGCGCCGAGCATGTCCCGGAATTCGGAACCGCGGTATCGAACGTCAGCTTGTTTCTGCTGCTGAAGGCCTTTAGCTCCGGCTGCTCAGCCCTCACCGGTGTAGAAGCCGTATCGAACGCCATTCCGAACTTTAAAGCGCCGGCCGAAAAAAACGCGGCTAAAACGCTGGCCTGGATGGGGCTGATTCTCGGCTTCATGTTTACCGGCATCACGATTCTTGCTTACGGCTTCGGTATTACGCCTAACGAACAGGCAACCGTCGTCTCCCAAATCGCCGAAGCGACATTTGGCAGGGGGGCCATCTATTTTGCCATTCAGGCCATTACGGCCGTTATCCTGTTCTTAGCGGCCAATACGGCATACTCGGCGTTTCCGCTGCTGTCGTTTATGCTGGCCAAGGACAAATATATGCCGCACGCCTTTATGGTCCGCGGCGACCGGCTCGGATTCTCGAACGGTATTATTTTTCTCGGCGTGCTGTCGGCCATTCTGGTCGCGGCATTTCACGGAAATACGGAAAGTCTCATCCCGCTGTATGCGGTTGGTGTTTTTATCCCCTTCACTTTGTCTCAGCTGGGCATGATGATCCGTTGGGCACGGCAGAAGCCGGCAGGCTGGCGCACCAAGTTTGCGGTGAACACGGTGGGGATGCTGACCACGGCAACAATCACCATGATCTTTATTATTACAAAGTTCGACCATATCTGGATGGCATTTGTCTTCCTGCCGTTCGTCATGTTTATCTTCTACCGGATTCACCGGCATTACCAGAACATCGCGGATGAGTTAAGAATCCAGGCTTGCGACGAGAAACCGGTTATAAAAGGAAGCACGATGGTTGTTCCGGTATCAGGTGTGACCCGGGCCGTGTTGAACTCGCTCAGCTACGCCCGCTCGCTGACCGACAATGTTGTTGCGGTGTACGTCGGTTTTGATGAAGAAGAGATCCGCAAAATGGAACAAAAATGGGCGGAGTGGGACCCGGGTGTACGCTTAATCGTCCTGCGCTCGCGTTACCGGAGTATTATCCGGCCGCTGATCAAGTTCATTGATACCATTGAGTGGAAGACCGCAGCGACGGATCATATAACGATCCTGATTCCGCAGTTTGTAACAAAACATTGGTGGCAGGCGCTGCTGCACAATCAGTCCAGCCTGCTGATCCGTTCTTATTTAATGAACCAAAAAGATGTGGTGATCGCCACCGTGCCGTATCACTTAAATAAATAGCGTGTAACCCGCCGCTTGTATGCAGCGGTTCACCGCCCGCCCCCGATAGCCAATCGGGGACGGGCGGTTTTTGCGTTGGACGGCGAAATTGCATCTGGGCTGGGTTGCTGCCTTGGGGGGCTGCCTGTGGAGTGGGCGAGAAAAAAGACGAAAATAAGATTGACATAGATAATGAGAATCAATATCATTTATAGGGACAAGAGCGGCGAAAATCAGCCGTCACGCAGTGATTACAGGAGGGAACAATATGTTGGGGTTAGATAAAAGAAAAACAACAAGTGTGAAGTGGGGGGCCGCAGGCCTGCTGACCCTGTCGCTGCTGCTGTCCGCTTGCGGCAATGCGGATGAGCCGGCGGGCAATGGGGCCGGGGCCGGAGCCGGAGAAGCTTCACCGGCGGCAACGGCAGCCGCATCTCCAGCGGCCAGCGCTGCCGCAGCGGCATCGCCTGCCGCACAGCAGCCGGCGGAAAAAACCGTGACAGATGCCATGGGGCATGAGGTGACGGTGCCTGCCAGCCCGAAGCGTATTTTGGCTTCCTATCTGGAGGATCACCTCGTTACGCTTGGCGTCACGCCGGTTGCGCAGTGGTCGGTGGCGAACGGGATTCAGGATTACCTGGGAGAACATCTGAAGGATGTGCCGACGGTGGGCTATGATCTGCCGACAGAATCGGTACTCAGCCATCAGCCTGACTTCATCATCGTAGGGTCGGAAGGAACGGTCCAAAACGGCCATTACGATCAGCTGAACAAAATTGCGCCAACTTACGTGATTGGCGACGAAACAACCAAAGACTGGCGGAAGACGCTGCTTACAATAGGCGACCTGCTGAATATGAAGGAGAAAGCCGAGCAGGCAATCAAGGACTATGATCAAAAAGCGGCTGAAGCCAAGGAAAAGCTGTCCGGAGCAGTTGGGCAGGAATCCGCGGCAGTGCTGTGGCTTGTGAAAAAAAACTTTTTTATCGTTGACGAAACCCAGTCCAGCGGAGCGGTGCTGTACGGCGATCTGGGGATGACGCCGCCGAACCTTGTAACGGAGATTCCTGCGGAAACCAAAGCGTCCTGGAACCCGGTTTCGCTGGAGAAGCTGGCCGAGCTGACCGCGGATCATATTTTCCTTGTGAACAGCGATAAAGCAGGCAACGCGGAGATTCTGAACAGCCCAATCTGGAAGGGTATTCCGGCAGTCAAAGCCGGTCATGTATATGAGATGGAATCAAAAGGCAGCTGGCTGTACAGCGGTGCGACCGCAAACGCAATGACCATTGATGCTGTGCTGAAGATTTTGGTGAAATAAAGAGCGGACATGTGCGGGCCCGGTTGCCGATTGGATGCCGCGGCCCGCATGGTGTTATAAGGCGGGGACGGGAAAAATCGTTTGTGCTGCGCCATGGATTTTGAGATAATGAGAATGATAGTTATTATCGTTCGTGTAAGGAGAAGTTCCATGGTACCCACCAGCCGTTCAAGACCTGACAAAAAGACGAATTCGAACCCTCCACTCCGTTCAAGCCCGGGTGCCGCACTCCTGATCTTAAGTATAGGTTCGCTGGTGCTCCTGCTGGGCATCGGTCTCTCCATTACGGTAGGAGCCGCCGATATTCGGCTGGCGACCGTCTGGGACGCCGTGTTTCATTTCCAGCCTGATCTGCAGCAGCATCAGGTGATCCGGGAGCTGCGGATGCCGCGTGGTCTGACCGCAGCCCTGGTAGGCGCCGGATTTGCTGTTTCCGGCGCGCTGATGCAGGGGATGACACGCAACCCGCTGGCCGATTCCGGCCTGCTCGGACTCAATGCCGGAGCGGGGCTGGGGCTGGCGCTAGTGTTTGCGTTTTGGCCGCAGCTTCCGTTCACGGCTACAATGCTGTTTTCATTCCTGGGTGCGGCGGCCAGCGCGCTGCTTGTATTCGGCATCGGAGCCGCCTCGGGAGGCGGACTTACGCCGATTCGCCTTACGCTTGCGGGTGCAGCGGTCGGCTCCATGCTGCTGGCGTTAAGCCAGGGAGTGGCCATTTATTTTAACTTATCCCAAGATCTCGCCTTCTGGTATGCCGGAGGCGTAGCGGGAGTGACCTGGACGCAGCTGTATGCGATCCTCCCCTGGCTGCTGGGAGGACTTGTTTTGTCCGTTATGATTTCACGCCAAATCACCGTGCTCAGCCTGGGATCGGAGGTCGCCTCGGGTCTCGGCCAGCGGACGGGGCTGATTCAGATCATCGGGATGTTCATTGTGCTTATGCTGGCAGGCGCAGCGGTATCGGCTGTGGGCCCGGTTGCCTTTGTCGGGCTGATGGTGCCCCATATCGCCCGGTATCTGGTTGGCGTCGATTACCGGTGGATTATTCCCTGCTCCGCGGTGCTCGGCGGCCTGATGATGCTGTTCGCCGACATTGGATCGCGGATGGTGAATCCGCCTTATGAGACGCCGCTTGGCGCGCTGATCGCCGTAATCGGTGTGCCGTTTTTCGTGGTGCTTGCCCGCAGGGAAAGGGGGAACCGGTCATGAATCCCCGTCTCTTATATGAAGGCGAACGCCTGCGCCGCAAGCGGAATGTGACGGTGTTAACCGTGTTAGGCCTGCTGATTGCGGCGGTATTTGTGCTCAGCATGAATACAGGCGTCATGCGCCTGACTCCGGCGGAGGTCTGGCATACGCTGGCGGGACAAGGCACCGATCAGCAGCGGATGATTTTATTTGATTTCCGGCTACCGCGTATCGTGATCTCGCTGCTTGTGGGGGCGGGGTTCGCCGTATCCGGCTGCATTCTGCAGAGCTTGTCGCGTAACGCGCTGGCCGAACCGGCAACGCTAGGGATTACTGCTGGGGCGGGGTTTGCGGTCGTGCTGTGTCTGTCCTTTTTCCCGGCGGCGGTTGCGGCTCCGGTCTATGTGCTTCCGCTTCTGGCTCTGGCAGGTGCGGCCGCGGCAACCCTGATCGTATACGGACTGGCTTACCGCAAATCGGACGGTCTGTCGCCTACACGGCTCGTGCTGATCGGAATAGCCGTAACAGCAGGCATCAATTCCGTGCAGCTTGTGATTGCACTGCGGCTGAACCCGGAACGGTACCAGTTCGTGGCAATATGGATCGCCGGCAAAATTTGGGGCGGAGACTGGTCGTTTGTGCTGGCGCTGCTGCCCTGGGTTGTAGTGCTGATTCCTTTTTTTATGTATAAATCGAGAACGCTTAACACGCTGAATATGGGGGAGCAGACGGCTGCCGGGCTTGGGGTTGCGGTTGAAAAAGAACGGCTGCTGCTGCTGATCGCTGCGGTCGCATTGGCCGGCTCCTGCGTCGCTGTTAGCGGCGGGATTGGATTTGTGGGACTCATCGCGCCCCATCTGGCCCGGCGGCTTGTCGGCCCAAGGCACCAAGCGCTGCTGCCCGCTTCCGCACTGACCGGAGGGCTGCTGCTGCTCACTGCGGATATGCTGGCCCGGCTGATCCTCCAGCCAGCGGAACTGCCTACCGGCGTAGTGGTCGCCGTGATTGGCGCTCCCTATTTTTTATACCTGCTTGCAAAAGCAAGATCTTAATCATTATTTATAGATGCTAAAGGAGTGGATCCTGTATGGCCGAACGCCTGAACACGGAGCTGTTGAATATCGGATATGCCGAAGCGACGATCGTTAAAGATTTAAGCTTGACGGTACCTAATGGAAAAATCACCGCACTTGTCGGATCAAACGGATCGGGCAAATCGACTATTTTGAAAACAATGGCGCGTATTATGAAGCCAAAAAGCGGCAGTGTCATGCTGGACGGGAAATCGATCCACCGTCTGTCAACCAAAGAAGTGGCCAAACAGCTGGCAATTCTTCCGCAGAATCCGACCGCTCCAGACGGCTTGACCGTGTCCGAGCTTGTCGGCTACGGGCGTTATCCGCACCAAAAGGGTTTTGGGTCGCTGACTCCGGAAGACCGTGAAATCATTGCATCGGCGATCGCCGTAACGGGCATGGAAGCGTTCAAAGACCGTCCGATCGACCGTCTTTCAGGCGGACAACGGCAGCGGGCCTGGATTGCCATGGCGCTTGCCCAGCAGACCGACATTTTGTTCCTCGATGAGCCGACCACGTACCTGGATATGGCCCACCAGCTGGAAGTGCTCCAGCTGCTGCAGAAGCTGAACGATGAAGAAGGCCGGACCATCGTCATGGTCGTCCACGATTTGAACCACGCTTCCCGGTATGCGCAGCATATGGTGGCGATCAAGTCGGGCCGTGTGGTCAGCGAAGGCACACCTGCCGAGGTTATGAATCAGGAAGTGCTGCGCGAAGTGTTCGGCATTGAAGCTGACATCGTGGCCGATCCGCGCACAGGCGTGCCGCTGTGTCTGCCTTATCAGCTGTCGGCCTATGCGGCTTCGGGGATGTAGCCGGAACGACTATCGGATTGATTTCTTTTTTCATTAAGCGTTAGGGCAGAAAATATTTTGCATCGCGGTAGAATCGCAGGAGGAGAACAGCTATGAACCAGGAACTGAGTGCAATGCTTGCGGACAAATTCGATATCCATCCGGAGGCCCCGCCGAATACAGGCCACAGCTTTTCAGCGGCAAGCCTGACGGAGCCGGAGGGAATGAAATCGTTTGTTGAGGCCTTTGGGCCGCTGATTAAAGCACAGGACCGCAAGGTAACGGGAGCTTATTTCGGCGGCTGGTTTTCCGCACTTGGTTCGGCGCTGCAGCTGTCTCTCTCCCTGCACCGCACCGCTCCGGACTTTGGGCTCGATAATGTATCGATCCATCTGCTGCTGAGCGGCGGGTACTGCCGGATGGCTTTTTCGCTGAACCGGTGGTCCGGCGCCGATTGTCCGGTCTCTGCCGGTTCGGAAGGGGAAGAGGCTTGGGTCATCGGCCGGTTGAACTGCTTCTATAACGAAACCGTGCTGCCGCTGTTTCGGGCGATCTCCGCTGTATCCGGCTTGGCGGAGCACCAGATTTGGGGACAGCTGCCGGCACGGCTGTACATGGTGATGGAGCACACCCGGTCCGAAGGGCTTCTGCCAGAGCAGGCCGCCCGGCTTCAGGGGGACTACCGGGTGCTGAAGGAGCGAATCGGCGGGGAAACGTTTGGACGTGCAGGCAACCCTTTTAACGAGCCGATTCGTTTGATCGAGGACTTGGCGGACCCGAGCCGGTTTATCCCGATGCGGACCCGCTGCTGCATGTTTTATCTGACTGAAGGCGGAAGTTATTGTTATACTTGCCCGCGTCTGAAGGAAGAGGAGCGGACGTCCAGACGGGCCGCTTTTCGGGAGAATGCCTGCAGCAGATAACGTATACAGCTCTCATATAAAATATCATTCCCAGGCTCCCGTCATTGACAAGGGAGCCTGTTCGTTGTTACAGTGGGGAATGCCCGGAGTTGCCGGGCAATGTTACATAAGGACAGACCAGAACATTATACATTGCTGCATTCAGCGGTTCGGATAGATTGGTAAAGGAGCAGGAGTAATGGAGATTGGCAAAACATTGGATGAACTACGGAAGTTGATGGATAAAGGAACAATCAGCGGCAACGAATCATTGAAGGGGCATGTGTTTACCCGGATGGGAGGCGCGGCGGATATTCTTGCAGCTCCCGCATCATACGAGGAAGTGTTGCGGATTGTGGAATATGCCCGAGAGCGCGGAATTCCCGTTACGGTTCTCGGGAACGGCTCCAATGTTATCATCCGCGACGGCGGCGTCCGTGGGATTGTGCTGCAGACCTCCGGCCTCGACGGGATGGAGTACCGGGATGGCCTCTTGTATGCGCAGTGCGGCGCAACCATTATTGGCGCGTCCCGTTATGCCCTGCAGCTGGGATTAACGGGACTGGAGTTTGCCTGCGGCATACCGGGGACGGTAGGCGGCGCACTGTATATGAACGCGGGAGCCTACGGCGGCGAGGTGAAGGATGTTCTCGCAAGCGCGTTGGCGGTGGACGAACACGGCAAGCTGGTGACGCTGGAACACGATCAGCTGGAATGGGGATACCGCAAAAGCGTATTTTCCAAAGGGCACTATATCGTGCTGGAAGCCCGGTTCGCGCTGAAGCCCGGCGAAGAAGAGGCGATCCGCAGCGAAATGGAGCGGCTGACCGAGCTTCGTGAATCGAAACAGCCGCTTGAGTATCCGTCCTGCGGCAGCGTGTTTAAGCGGCCGCCGGGGCATTTTGCCGGCAAGCTGATTCAGGACAGCGGCCTGCAGGGAACGCGGATTGGCGGTGCGGAAGTCTCCCGCAAGCATGCCGGCTTCATCGTGAACGCAAACGATGCGAGCGCGGGCGACTACATCCGTCTGATCTCCCACGTGCGGGAGACGGTGAAGCAGAAGTTCGGCGTGGAGCTGGAGACGGAAGTCGAGATCATCGGGGAGGAACCGTCTCCTTCCGAGTGAGCGATCGTCTGTAACGGCAAGTTTTTTTACCCTTTCTCTGTATCAGTGAACGGCGGCAGCAAAATAACCGGATCAGGCAAGAGGAACTTCTTGTCCGATCCGGTTATTTTTTTTAAAAACAAAGGTTATTCTGGATTCCTCGCTGCAAACCGTCCGAGTTCATCTCTTCGGCTAAAATTATTGTTCTGACAGGCTTAACGAATAACGGGCGCGGTCTGTCTGCAGTTCTACGCCTGAATCCTGCGAACGGCTGACCGATAAACCGGCTGTTACGATTTCATAGGTTTCCCCTGGCAGCTGCACCAAATCACCGTCCGCATTTTCTGTGCTTCCGTGGCCTTGAAGAATCAGTGCAGGCTCCAGGTAATCGTCTATACTGCCGCCTTCCTCACGGACATCAACGCCATTCAGCTCAAAATATACGACATCCCGGTCGTCCAGTTCGTTTTTTTCGATGACAAGGGTCTGGCCTTCCTGGCCTTTCAGCCACTCTAAAACTTGCTGTGTCTGCTGTTCCACTGCGCATCCCGTCCTTTACAGCGAATTCTAACAGTTAATTTACCCCAATCCCCAGAAATGAATCCATGCGGTCCGGTAATTTGATTAGTTGGGTTAATCATTAAGTATATTAACGATCATGAAAAGCCCGGCGCTGCCGTAATTACGAGCTCTCTGCATGTCCCATGTGCAGCTGCTTTGTCCATCCTCCACAACGTAACAACGCATCCTTTCACTGCAATGTGTTTATCCTCCAACCCCTGTGTGTAAACTATTCGTGAACGATAATCGGAACGATCCCGGCCACCTGAGCCAGGTCACTAAGCCAGATCACCAGATCCAGATCACCAGGCCAGGTCATTAGATCCAGATCACTAGATCCAGATCACCAAGCCAAGACACCAAGCCAAGACACCAAGCCAAGACACCAAGCATAGTCACTAAGCCAGAACACAATAGTTAGATGAATAGAGCCAGACCACAAAAGCCAGGTCACTTGACCCGGGTAACGAGAGCCAAATATGAGAAGGTTTACTTACTCAACTTTTGCAGAGCGAAAATCAGCTAAGCTCCACCCTACACTGGGCTGGTTTGCCCAGTCATCTCAAGGTGCATCTATCGATCTCAGGCTGTAAAAGTTGAGTTAATAAAAGCAGCGCGAACCAAGACTTGATTAACCATGTCTTGGACTGCCGCTGTTGTCGTTGAACGAACTGGAACAAATCCTTTCCTGTGACACACCCGCAGCGGTTTACCCGCTATACGGAGGTCTTTCCGGACCCAGAGGACGTTATTTCTGAAATTCCTGTGCTTTTGGGTTGCCTTGCGGACTCCAGATCCGTTATTTGCACCGGAAACGTCCAAGCGATGGACTATCTGCATAAATAAGGGAATCTGAGTCCGTCTCTTGGCCAAAACGCTGAATAATCAGCAAATAGGCTCTCCTGAGTCCGGTAAAAAAGCCATAGGGGAGGACAAGGCATAGCTGCTTCAAAACGCTTTCAAAGTTTGGAAAATCGAGACTGTGTTCAGGCAGGGAATGTTGTTGTAACACAGAGTTACGCACCTTTCTTGTTGGCATGGGGGAGCGTACTACGATGATCCCTAACAAGTAAGGTGTTTTTTGTAAATACAAGGAAACCTATTGAATTTTTCTTACTCACTCAAGGGTCTATGCCATTTTTCCAGCTGCGAAAGTTGAGTTACTTACTATAGGGGAGGAAAAAGCAATGTGGACAGCGGCGCTGTGGGGCGGCGTATCCGGCTCGGCCGTCTTGATCGGAGCCGTGCTTGCAATGTGGCTGCGGATTCCGAAACGCGTAATCGGCTTTGTCATGGCCTTTGGTACAGGCGTGTTAATCGGAGCCGCAGCCTATGAATTGCTGAGTGATACGGCTGAGGAAAAAGGAATGGCGCCGACGATAATCGGGTTCGCGGCGGGAGCTATCGTTTTTACTCTTTTTGATGCTTACATATCCAAAAAAGGCGGCGCCAGCCGCAAACGGTCCGGGATTGCACGGGGAGAGCATGCAGGCACGGGGCTGGCCATTTTTGCAGGTACGCTGATGGACGCCATCCCGGAGTCCATCATGATTGGATCCAGCCTGCTGACAGGGGAAGGCGTCAGTTTTTTGCTGGTCATCGCCATTTTTCTCAGCAACATTCCGGAAGGGCTGTCGAGTACCATTGGACTGCGGCAGGACGGCTACTCCCGGGCGAAAATCTTATGGCTGTGGCTGGCTGTCGTTGCGATGTCGGTGCTGGCTTCGATGTTCGGCTACGCCTTCATGCACCGGGCTTCCGATGAGGTGATGGGCATGATCGCCTCGTTTGCCGGAGGCGGCATTATCGCGATGGTTGCCTCCAGCATGATGCCCGAAGCGTATGAGGATGGGGGGCCGCTTACGGGTCTGGCCGCGGCGGCTGGTCTTTTAGTGTCGCTGATCCTGGACAACATGTAAGCCAGGCTTCTTATATAAAATGGTTTTCTGCCTATGTCCAAATACAGATTTATTGAGAACCGCAGTCCGGATGGGCTGCGGTTTTTTGGAATGCACATGATATAGTTAAAGCGATACCAGGCGCCGAGGCAATTTGCAGCTATACGAGCGGAGAGTTTGCCTGGATGTTTGGAGTTTAACGATCAAACACACGCTGAACCGTACAAACACAGGAATGTGGGGATGTCACGAAGGTATTTGAAGCTGCAGTGCAGCAGCGTAAGCCTTATCTTCGGAATTCTACGTTCTTTACAAACTGAACAGCTGATATACAGGATGGCGGGGATGGCACGGAGGCAATTTGGAGATGTAGGAGCGAACGCGATTGCCTTTATTTTCGGAGTTCTACCGCTATCCGGGACTTCCATTCAAGAACTCCGAAAATAACAGCAACCGGAAGTCCCAAATTGCCGCAGTGACAGCCCCGCCCTACCTGTATGACATTTGTTCAGTCTATATTAAGCACCGTTGAACCCCGAAAATAACAGCGGGCCCAAGACCCAAATTCGCCGCAGTGTCGGGGCCGCTTATTCTGTCCTCTATTCGTTCAGTCTAACTCTACCAAACAAAATTTACGAAGCGCTGATACAAAACCGGAAAAGGCTTCGTCTTTCTATTAGCTGCAGCAGAAAGGAGCTATTGAAATGGGATTACCGGAATCCGAACAATTTCGCGCTGTATTTTATGAGCATTATCCGACAGTCCGGAGAAAACTGATTCGCCTGGTACGGGATGAGGCGGCCGCCGAAGATTTGGCACAGGAGGTGTTTCTCCGGCTGTACCGAAATCCGCCAGATGAGCCTGGAGCGGTTGGTGCCTGGCTGCACCGGGTGCTGACCCGGATCGCTTATGATTATTTGGACAAAAAAGTGCGTGAGCGCCGTCTTCAAGATAAACAGGAGCTTTTCTACGATTCAGAGCGGCCCTCGCCGCCATCGAGCGAGGAGACGGTGATGAAGAAGCTGGATACCGAAGATGTAAAAGAGTGGCTGGAGGAGCTGCCGGAACGGGACCGGCAGGCGCTAATCCTCCGTTACTCGGGCTACAGTTATTCGGAAATCGCCGGCGAGATCGGCGTCAATCCGCCTGTCGTTGGGACACTGCTCCACCGGGCGACACGCAAACTGCAGGCTCACGCGGCCAAGAGCCGCCCTCAAACCGATTAAGACCGATCCGGCTGGGCGGTAACGGTAGAGTATGGATTGGCCAAACGAAAGTAGATCAATGAACTTTGACCAAATGAAAGTTGGCCAAATGCGAGTTGACCAAACGGAGATTGATTAGGCGAACATTGATCAAGTGAAAAGTGATCAAACGAAACGAAAAGTGATCAAGCGAAAAGTGATCAAACGAAAAGTGATCAAACGAAGAGTGATCTAACGAAAAATGACCAAACGAGAATCGACCGAAAGGAACGGTCACCGTTTGGATGAATCATGATCGATTAGGAGGAGCGTCAAAATGACGAAAAACGATAAAGAGCTGGAGCTCCAATCCCAAAAGACGGACGAAGCTTGGGCGAAACTCCAGGCTAGTCTGGCCAATGAACCCGTTAACCCTGCGTGGGAACGCTGGGGTACTGCAGCTGGCTCCCAAGCGCAGTATAATGCATTGACCGAAGCGAAGCCGGAAGCGCAGCTTTTAGCGCAGTCCGAAATGCAGTCCGATCTGTACTCCCTGGCACAAGGGGCTGCACCTGTTAGTACTGCTGCAGAGCTGGCTACGGCCCGGACTGGAGCCAACGGTCGGGACGGAACGGCTCCAGCCGCTGGGCAGGTCCGCCGGCGCCCGCGCCGCAGCCGGAAAGCAAAATGGGCCGGAGCGGCTGCCGCAGTAGCGCTGTTTGGCGCGGTGCTGGCAACGCCGGTCGGCAATACGGCAATGGCCGCGATTTTGAACCAATTCCGGATGGAAGAGCCGGCTGTTGTTCAGGAAGAAGATCTCACACGGGTATTCAACACCATCTCCGAGGGCGGCACGGTAAACGAAACGCTTAACCGGTATGGGGAGTTCAGCACGAGCGACGGTACTGCGTATGGAACGTTGAACGCGAAGGAGATCAACGAGAAGCTGGGTTATCGTGTACCTGAGCGGCTGTCCTCGCTAAACAGGAAATGGGACGTCTCTCCGTCACGGGATGTGTCCATGAAGCTGAACGTAACTGAAATCAACAAAATGATGAAACGGCTGGGCGCCGACAAGCTGCTGCCTGAGTCGGTTGATGGTGTAAAAATTACGATGCATATCCCTGAAACCATACATTACTCACTGCCTGTCGATAATGAGCAGAAGTTTTGGCTTACTTTAAGCCAGTCCGGCACTCCCAATGTGCTTGTCGACTCGTCAGCGAGCTTAGAGGAGGCCGTGGATGCTGTCATCGACTTCCCGCTGCTGCCAGGAGAATTCAAAGAAAGTTTGCAGAAGAGCCGGGTGCTGTCCGGGGAGATTCCGATGCCGCTGTTCGCTAATGAAGATACACGCCAAATCACTGTAGATGGGACGTTGATGCTGTTGGGGTCGTTCCCGATGGATTCCGGAGGGTATTATTTTACAGCCAATTGGGTCAAAGACGGCCAGCTGTTCGAAGCCTACGGCGGAAACTATGCATCGGAGGAAGCATTCCTCAACCAAATTCGGGAGTTGATGTAGTTCATGGAACAGGCGGCGATTCAGACGAACGGACTGAGCAAAGAATACAGCAACGGCCGGGGCTGCCGCGATGTGTCGATAACGGTAGGGAAAGGGGAAGCCTTTGGCTTCCTCGGTCCCAATGGCGCCGGGAAAAGTACATTTGTCAAAATGCTGGTCGGTCTGATTAAACCGACCTCCGGAACGGGAACGCTGCTCGGGCACCCGATCGGTTCGCTGGAATCCAAGCGGCTGATCGGGTATTTGCCCGAGCTTTACCGCTATCAGGAGTGGCTGACAGGCGAAGAGGTGGTCATGCTGCACGGCAAGCTGTGCGGAATGGACCGGGGCCTTGCCGGCCAGCGGACGAAACAGCTGCTGGAACGGGTGGGCATCGGACGGAGAGGAACGGACCGCGTGAAGCATTATTCCAAGGGGATGCAGCAGCGGCTGGGATTGGCCTGTGCGCTGATTGGCGATCCGCCAATCGTTTTTCTGGACGAACCTTCTTCCGCACTGGACCCGATTGGCCGACAGGAAGTCAGAGACATCGTGAGCGATTTAAAAGAGCAGGGCAAGACAATATTTCTGAATTCGCATCTGCTGGAGGATGTCGAGCTGCTGTGCGACCGAATGGCTCTGCTGAATGACGGGGCTATCCTGCGGCACGGCAGGACCGCCGAGCTGCTGCGCACAAGACAGATTTGGAGGTTCCGGGTGGGCGGTTATGATCCGGCTGTGCTGCCGTGGCTTAGAGAGCAGACCGGCTTTGAGATTACGGAAGCAGCTGCGGAGCAGGAAGAAGGGTTGGACAGCGTCTGGCTGGAAGCCGAGCTGGATAATGAGGAGCAGGCAGGCTGGCTGAATGCACAAATCATCGGTCAAGGGATGACGCTGTATGAAGTGGCCCGCAAAAAAGAACGCCTGGAAGCATGGTTTATGGAAGCCGTGTCGGGACTGAGCCACAGGGGGGAACGCGCATGATCACGATAATGTCGATGACCTGGAAAGAACTGCTCCGCAAACGCGTGATGATGCTGACCGTGCTGATGACCGTGGTGTTTTTGGCGGCCTTCTGGTTTGTGGCAAAAACAATCGGCACCGTGAATGACGGCCCCGTCACGTTGGGCAGAGAAGGCGAAATGCTGCTGATGGCATACGGCAGAGGGGTGATGATCCTGTCGATGGGATTCTTTTTTGCCTCCTTTGTTACGGCTTTTCTTGGCATCTTCAGCTCATTTTCCGCGATCTCCGGCGAAGCCGAGCAGGGGGTGCTGCAGGCGCTGATGCCCCGCCCGCTGCCGCGGTGGAAGTGGTACATTGGCAGATGGCTGGGTTATGTGACCGTTGGTATTCTTTATTCGCTGCTGCTGTTTACGGCGATTTTGCTGATAACTGACGCTCATGCATCGGTCCCCAGAGATATGGGCGGCATTATCCGGTCTTTTCTGTTGTTTGCTTCCACGATTCCACTTCTTGTGACCGTGTCCATGTTGGGCTCGAGTTTATTTTCGGCATTGGGAAATGGCGTGTTTATGACCATGCTGTACGGGGCGGGCTGGCTCGGCGGAACGATCGACAAGGTCAGCGGTAACATTGGACTGGAAGAAAGCGTGGAAAGTTCGCTTAACCATTTGTCCGGCCTGCTGTCCATGCTGATGCCTGTGGATGGCTTACAGCGGCGTATGATGGCGGAGTTGACAAACATCCGGGATATGGGGAGGATGGCGATCACCGACGATCTGATGCTCGGCTTGTTCGGACTCAATCATGTTCCGTCAAACTCTTTTTTGCTGTATGCGCTGCTGTACGGTGCGGTCATTTTTCTGGTCGGCATGTTCCGGTTTCAGCGCAAAGATTTATAAGTGTAAGAGGAAACGGAGCCGCCTTAAGACGATATCTTCAAAAGACTGATTTAACAGGCCTCCTATGCGTATAAAATCCATCCGAAGTTCAGACAAAAGCGGCCCGGCCAAGCTTTACGCTTAGCGGACCGCTTTTGTGCTTGAGAGCAGCTCGTGAGAGCTGCTTGTGAGGACTGCTTGCAAAGCAACCTTTACTTCTGTACGGGCAGCTCAATCCAATCCGAGGACCAGCTGCCGATTTCTCCAAGAATCGGGGCCAGCGCCGCGCCCTTTTCCGTTAGGGAATATTCGATCCTAACAGGAATTTCGGGATAAACGTTCCGGACCACAATCCCTTCGCATTCCAGTTCCTTCAGCCGTTCCGATAGTACTTTCCCGCTTAAATTCGACAGGCAGTCTTCAATCTCGCCAAACCGGCGGGGGCCATCCATCAATACATATACAATCAGTGCTACCCAGCGCTTGCTCAGCAAATCGACAGCCCGCTCAAAGCGGGGGCACATTTGAAAATCCTTCATACAGCTCACCTCTACTCCCAGTATAACACAAACTTACGAAAAGTAATTATAATTATTTATGTATGTCGAACAACTTGACGAAGTTATATTACAATGATAAACTAACTTACAAATAGTTACTTAAATTTTAAGGACCCGATGGATTTCTTAATGAAATCCGTTTATTTAGGAACCTGCGAAAGAGGTGCGATATGCTTAAACCGGAGATCCTCACCATTCTTAAAAATAAAATCGTAACCGTACCCCAAGGGGACTCCGCCAGCGTGCTGGTTGGTCCAATCCGGCTGCCCGTCAATCTGGACGGCGAGACGGTTACCTTCCAGTGGTACACATGGCTGAATGTGGACAAGGAGGAAGCTGAGGCTTACCATGAAGCGCCGGAGCGGATTGTTAGCCAACTGACGAGCATGAATCTGGCGGACAGCCAGCAGTCCAGCGTGCTGGTGTACGGCGATTTCGAGCATGCTCCTGAGGCGCTGATCCGGATGCACAGCATCTGCCATACGGGAGACATTTTTGGCAGCAAACGCTGCGACTGCGGTTACCAGCTGCACCAATCGATGAAGCTGATCGTCCAGCACGGCGCGGGCGCGCTGTTTTACCTGGCGAATCATGAAGGCCGCGGGATTGGCCTGTTCAGCAAAGCAATGGCTTATCTGCTGCAGGAAGAAGGTTATGACACAGTAGAGGCGAACCTTGAGCTTGGCTTCCAGGACGACAGCCGCAGCTACAACGATGCGATCGGCGTATTGCGCCATTTGCGCCAGCAGCCGGTTACGCTGATTACGAATAACCCGAGAAAACTTGAAGCGCTCCGGCTCGCCGGCATGAATGCTGTAAAACGCGTTCCGCTGTGGGGCGACGTGTCCGTGTTTAATGAAAAGTATCTGCGCACCAAAGTGGCCCGGTCCGGGCATTTTGAGCCGGTTGCCGGCGCAGCTGAAGAAGGCCCGCTGCCTGGACAGGTTGCCCAATAAACACCGGCATGGAAACCATGCGGCTAAACCGGGAATTTTAGAAAAAGCGCCCTAACCGTTATGGATCAATGCCATAAGCTTCGCCACAGTGACCCAATGGAAATGCCTGAATACCAGGGGCTTCACCTACTGCGCCCCAATAATCGGAACTGAAAACGGCTGGTTATTTTTCATTCATTATCATATAATTTACGGGTGAATCATCCATTCCTTAGAGTAAGCGAGGTAGGATATGTTAGCCATTGATGTAAAGGATCTGCGCAAGACCTTTAAGGTTCAGAAGAACCGGCAGGGTCTGAAGGGCGCAGTCCTTGATTTGTTTAAACGGGAGTATAACGAAGTAACTGCGGTAAAGGACATCTCGTTCTCCATTCCCTCCGGGGAAATCTGCGGTTATATCGGCGAAAACGGGGCCGGTAAATCAACGACGATCAAAATGCTGACAGGCATATTGGTCCCCACCTCCGGCAGTCTTACGGTCGGGGGCTTTGTTCCGTATGCGGAGCGCGAGCGGTTTGTGCAGAACATCGGCGTCGTCTTTGGCCAGCGCAGCCAGCTGTGGTGGGACATCGGCGTTATTGAATCCTTCCAGCTGCTGCGTAAGGTGTACCGTGTGCCGGAGCAGGATTTCAAAAAGCGGCTGGACGAGCTGGTCGAACGGCTGCAGCTGCAGGACCTGCTAAGCCGGCCTGTCCGCAAGCTCAGTCTGGGACAACGCATGCGCTGCGAGCTGGTTGCCGCGCTGCTGCACAATCCGTCGATTGTTTTTTTGGATGAGCCGACCATCGGTCTCGATATCGTGGTGAAATCGGAAATCCGCGATTTTCTGAAGGACATGAACCGTGAACACGGCACCACGATCCTGCTGACGACGCATGACCTGCAGGACATTGAAGCATTGTGCTCCCGGGTGATCATGCTGGACGACGGACGGATTATTTATGACGGCGGGCTGGAGGATTTAAAATCCCGCTGGGGCACCGGACGGGAAGTCCGCTTCCAGTTCGGCACGGCCACCCGCCTGCCGCAGCTGCGGTCCTGGACGGACCCGCTGCCGGTCAACTGGACGGCCGATAACGAGCTGGGCGCCAGCGTATGGATTCCGCTGGAGCTGAATGTCTCGGAGGTGCTGGGCCGGGTTGTCGGACAGGCGGACATTACGGATATCAAGATTATCGAGACGAATACGGACGATATCGTACGCAGCATTTATCAATCGGGCTCCGCGGAGCGGACGGACATTTCGCAGCCCGCCGAAGACGGGAGAGCGGTCGTTCATGTCTAAACTGCAGCCGGCCGGGCCCGCGGCGCCAAAAGGCGGGAAAAAGCGGGGAGGGGACGGCCTGCTTTTTGGCGCCTACCTGGATTTTATCCGCATCCGGTTTCTCACTATGCTCGCGTACCGTGTCAATTATTACTCCGGTATTCTGATCTATACGCTCAATATCGGGGTGTATTATTTTACGTACAAAGCCATTTACGGCGGGAACGAAACGCTTGGCGGCTTCACCGCCACCCAGATGACGACCTATATCGCGGTGACCTGGATGGCGCGGGCGTTTTATTTTAACAACCTGGACCGGGAAATTTCAACCGACATCCGTGACGGGAGCATTGCCGTCCAGTTCATCCGTCCGTACAACTATGTGCTGGTCAAAATGATGCAGGGCTTTGGCGAAGGCGTCTTCCGGTTCCTGATGTTTATGATTCCGGGAATGGCGATCGCCCTGCTGCTGTTTCCGATTGAACTGCCCAGAGATCCGTATGCCTGGGCCGGTTTTCTGACGATGTTGTTTTTCAGCTTCCTGATCAATTCTCAGATCAATGTCATCACCGGGCTGCTGGCGTTTTTTGTGGAAAATAACGAAGGCATGATGCGGATGAAACGCACGCTGGTCGATTTGTTCTCCGGTCTCATTGTACCGATCAGTCTGTTTCCGGACTGGCTGGCCGGAGTGCTGAAGCTGCTGCCGTTCCAGGCCATCACCTATCTGCCGGGTTCCGTATTTACTGGCAGGGTGCAGGGAGTGGGCATTTGGAATGTGCTTGGGATTCAAGCCGTCTGGTTCGTTATTCTGCTGCTGCCGATCCTGTGGCTGTACCGCGCCGCGCGTCAGCGCGTGTTTGTGCAGGGGGGGTGAACGGAAATGTATTATTTGGGACTCATCGGCGAATATCTTAAAAATTATATGAAAACCAGAATGACCTACCGCGCGGATTTTTGGGTGGAGGTTATCTCGGATTTGCTGATTCAGGCGACAAATTTTATTTTTATTTTTGTTGTGTTTATGCACACCGACAGCCTGGGCGGATGGAGCAGGGATGAGGTGGTGTTCGTTTACGGCTTTTTTATGGTGCCGTACGGATTGTTTGGCTGCTTCATCAACCTGTGGGGGTTCAGCGAGCGGTACATCGTGAAAGGCGAGATGGACCGGATTTTGACCCGGCCGGCGCATAACCTGTTTCAGATTTTTCTGGAGAACGTGGATCCGCCCGCACTTTTTGGTTCAATCATCGGCGCGGTCGTGATGATCTGGAGCGGCGCAAGCCTCGGCTTGACACTGGAATGGTGGACGATTCCCGCACTGATTGTGCTAAGTCTAAGTGCGGTGGCGATTTACACGGGTATCTATACGACGCTGACGTCGCTGTCCTTTTTTTCGGATGCGCCGACAGGCATTCTGCCGCTGATGTACAACATTCAGACCTACGGCCGGTATCCAATCACGATTTATAACCGGGCGATTCAGGTTCTGCTGACCTGGATTGTTCCTTTCGCCTTCGTTGGCATTTACCCGGCCGCCTTGTTCCTTCATCGGGACGAGTTCCGGACCATGGCGCTGATCACGCCGCTGATGGGAGCGGTGTTCCTGACGATCGGGCTGATGACATGGCATTACGGCGTCAGACGATACAAGGGAGCAGGCTCCTGATCGGTTCGATTTGTCCATACGCAGCAACCTGATAGGTAATCACCCGATAAGTAATACCGAATGGCGATAATCAAATGGCAATAACCCTATAGCAATAACCCGTTCGGCAATACGAAATGAGCTGGAATGACACGAAAAAAGCGGCTGCGCAGGCAGCCGCTTTTTTGCGTATCAGGAATTTTTTATTGGCCAGTTGTAAATGCCGAGCGCCATCTTTTATCATTACGGGCATTCGCCCTTTTCACCGTTCCGCCCAAAAAGTTCGCAAGTCCGCACCGGTTCGCGCATAAAATATCAAAGCCAAGGATGTCTTCCCAAATGTCAGCCTCTTGTCATTTTTTGAAACCACTCTTTCGTTTCGAGTGACATATGAGAAAGTATAGGGGGAATCCAATGATGCACTGGACTGATTTTCTGGTCATTCTCGCAGCTGGTTCGTTCGGCGGTCTCCTGTCGAGCTTGTACATCCATGACGGGTCTCTTATTCTGCCCAAAGGCATCGAGCTGGAACTCAGCGATGGATCCACACGCAAACACTACCATATCGGTTTTCTGTCGGATATCGTGCTGGGGGCCGGCGCCGGATTGATTGCCGTACTCCCGATCGGGCTGGAGTTCCCTAAATATATTTATGTGGCGATGATTGCCGGGTTCGGCGGCGGCAGCTTCATTGCCAAGCAAGCCAAGCTGACGGCGGAAGAAAAAGTATCCTCGCAGGATAAACTCCCGCCTATCGTGGCTTCAAGTGTTCCGCTCACAAGTGAAAATTCCGCTGATGAAGTGATGTTTGAGCTGGCGATTGCCGACCGCAAAGGAGAGAAACGGACATGAACCTCGGAAAAATTGTGTTGACAAGTGAGGAAATTGAGGAGTACAACCGTCTGAAACAAAAAATCGTAAGCGCCAGAACCCGGCTGGAAATCTCGCTGTACACCAAGCAGGCGGAGCAGATTCTGGAAAAGGGACGGCTGCGCTATATCAGCAGACTGGAAAAAAACAACCCGGGGACCCAGGATCAGGATCTGCGGACTTACACGGAGTCCAAGGATAAAAAAGCAAGACTTACCGCATACGCTCCGACAAACCACCATTCCTTTCTGCAAGCCGTCAGACGGTCGCCGCTGGCCAGCAAACTGGCCAAATCCAGCTCGGGACGGTAAGCTCCATCAAGATGAACTGGATGTATCCGTGACGAATCGCTTCCTAAACTAACAGCCTCCAAAACCAACAGCCTCCAACCAAACAGCGCCCAACAGCCCGGCAGATATGCCGGGTTGTTAATTGTTTTTAGATTGGCACCGTCTTGTTGCGCAGCCGGGTTTCCGCCTATCTGTTTCCAGAGCCCCCGCGGGTTCCGCCCCGCATTCCGCGGCTAATTCAAATTTGCACGGTACTGCCGCGGGGAGATACCGATGGTTTTTTTGAACATTTTGGAAAATAAAAACGGATCACCATACCCTACGGAACGTGACACATCCCCAACAGACAGCTCCGGGTTGCGCAGCAGTTCGGACGCCCGGTTCATCCGGTACTCCAGCAAAAAGGTCTGTAAAGACACCCCATACTGTTCTTTAAACAGTCCGGATAAATAGGTGCGGTCCAGGCCAACTGAGCGGGCGATGTCGAGCACGGAGATTTTGCGGCTGTAACTGCTGGAAATATAATCCGCTGCTTTGCGGATATAAACTTCTTTCGTGTTCCGGGCTGTCCAGCCTGCATCGTCCTCCGGGGAGGAACGGATTAAATCGGCCATCATTTGGTACAGGATGCCAAGGCTGAACATATCGTCGCCCCGGGTATCTTGGACTGCTTTCAGTTCTTCAAAAAAACGGCCAAAGCCGCTGTCCGCGCACGCGGTAAAAACAGGATGGCCGGTTCCAATCTGTGCCCGCTGCAGCATCGGCTTGGCCATCATCCCTTTAAATCCGAACCAGGTATAGGTCCACGGATCCTCCTTGTCGGCACTGTAGTGGACAAGCGTGTCCGGGAGAATCACAAAGCCCTGGCCTGCCGATAGCCTGTATTCGCTGCCGCCAGAGCGGAACACGCCTTGACCACTGTGGACGTAATGCAGGATATAAGTATCGCGCATCCCCGGCCCCCAGGCATGATCCGGCGGGCAAGCTTGTTTCCCGTAAAACAGCAGACTGATCTCCATCTGCCCGGGCAGCGACGCGTTGTGAATAATATTGATTTCTTCCATACGGTCCGGCCCCTTTACAAGTCAGAATTCCTCGCAGCCGTATTATAACATGCAAAAACACCTTATTTCAGAATGAAAGCGAATCCGATCTTGGATTATGACAGGTTTTGCTGGGGTTGCTCCATGTTCGCAGGCGCACAATGGGCTGTATAGTAAAAGTCATATTCCAGTCTAACTGAAGGAGAGATAATGACATGAACAAAATTACCTTTATCGGTGCGGGCAGCACTGTTTTCGTCAAAAACGTGCTCGGCGACGTGATGTCGTCGCCCGCCCTGCAGGGGTTCGAGCTGGCTTTGTACGATATCGACATGGAGCGGCTGCGGGATTCGGAACGGCTGTTGGGAAGCCTGAAGCAGACCTTGGGCAGCACATGTGAAATCAAAGCATACAGCGACCGCAAAGCCGCGCTTCAAGGCGCCAAATACGTTATTAACGCGATTCAGGTCGGCGGGTATGATCCGTGCACGATTACCGATTTTGAAATCCCCAAAAAATACGGCCTGCGCCAAACGATCGCCGACACGGTCGGCATCGGCGGGATTTTCCGCAATCTGCGCACCATTCCGGTAATGCTGGAGTTTGCGAGCGACATTCAGGAGGTATGTCCTGACGCGTTATTCCTCAACTACACCAATCCGATGGCGGTGCTGACCAATGTCATGAACACGGCCGGCGGTGTCCGCACGGTCGGACTCTGCCACAGCGTACAGGTATGCGTTCCGCATTTATTCGAATCGCTTGGAATGGATCCGGCTGGAGTAGAAGCCAAAATCGCGGGCATCAATCATATGGCCTGGCTGCTGGAGGTTAAAAAGGACGGGGTGGACCTTTACCCGGAAATAAAACGCCGGGCCGCAGAGAAACAGCGGGAACAGCATTCCGATATGGTTCGCTTCGAACTGATGAACCGTTTTGGCTATTATGTAACGGAATCGTCGGAGCATAACGCCGAATATCATCCTTATTTCATCAAAAAAAGTTATCCGGAGCTAATCGACCGGTTCAACATCCCGCTGGATGAATATCCGCGCCGCTGCGTCAACCAGATCAATGGGTGGAAGGAGCTCCGGGAAAAGATTTTCGCCAGTGAAAATATTGAGCATACCCGCTCCAAAGAATACGCTTCGTACATCATGGAAGCGATCGAAACCGGAGTGCCTTATGTCATCGGCGGCAATGTCATGAACACTGGACTGATCACCAATCTGCCGAAGGAAGCCTGCGTTGAGGTGCCTTGTCTGGTCAACCGTTCAGGCATTACGCCAACATTCGTCGGCGATCTGCCTCCGCAGCTGGCCGCATTGAACCGGACAAACATCAACACCCAGCTGCTGACTATTGAAGCGGCGCTGACCGGCCGGAAAGAGCACATCTACCATGCGGCGATGCTCGATCCGCATACGTCTGCCGAACTGTCGCTTGACGATATCGTATCGCTTTGCGACGAATTAATTGAAGCGCACGGCAGCTGGCTGCCAGCGTTCAAATAAGTCTGAGATCCAAAGGGACAAAAAAGCGAAGAGGCACTTTTTTAGGGAATCTTTTACTCGTAACATTCCGGCTAACCGAAAAGACAGCGCCGTTTGCGCGACCTCTAATCATTAAAAAGACCGGCTGATAGCAGCCGGTCTTTTTTCGTTTCATGAAAGTGTTACTTGGCATAGTCCAACCCTAACCGGTAAGCTTGGTTAAGCAGCATCTCATAATACTCGGGAGTGGAATCCAGCGTTTCGTACAGGAATTCAACCTTTGAATTAGAAATTCCGCAATAATCGGCAATTCCCACATTGAGCAGATGGGTGATCATTTCCCCATAGTTACGTTTGTCCATTTGTTCTTTCGAAACACCCGCGAGCCCCATCCAAAGTACATGCTGATGAGGAAGCTGGTTCGAACCATATGCAAACCCGTTGTTCCACACACGGTCAATGTAACCTTTCAGCATGGCCGGCAAATGCCACCACCAAAGCGGGAAAATGATGGCCAAAGCGTCATGTTTTTTCATCCGGCTTATTTCCAGTTCAACCCCCGGGGAAAAGGACTGCTCTCTGGCTGTCCAATCCGGCTCATCGGCTCCTTTTAAGACCGGGTCAAAACCGATCCCGTGCAAATCTAACAGCTCATATTCGTGGCCGGCTTCGGAAAGTCCTTGGACAAACCGATCGGCCGCCTTAAACGTCAGGGAATCTTTTCTCGGATGCGAAACAACGGTCAGCACTTTCATTCTCGTAACTCACTACCTTTCTCAAGCGGCAAATTTGTAGCCATGATTCCTAGCTGATGCTATTCTAAACAAGAATAAAATCATTCGGAAGTACGTACTTTGAAGTTCTATAGGATAATCCAGGTGCTATAGGAACTTGAAAGTGCCCTGAAAAAATGTAGAGGAACTAACCGGATGTACGGTCTGGAAGAGTGCAAATGTTCTGTTCCTGGAACAAAGACACAGCTTTTTTCGGAGGAATGAGCGATGAGTGAAGAGAAAATAAATAGTGTGCAGAAGAAGTATAAAGTTGGCGTTGAGGCAGCGTTGGAAGTTATGGGTGGAAAATGGAAGCCTTTAATCATCTATCATTTGATGACAGGACGGAAACGGACGTCAGAGCTTCGGCGGTTAATCCCCGGCATTACGCAAAAAATGCTGACCACTCAGCTCAGAGGCCTGGAAAAAGACGAGATTGTTGCTCGGAAAATTTATAAAGAGATTCCACCTAAAGTGGAGTATGAGCTAACGCCTTATGGCTGGGGGCTAAAGCCCGCGCTGGATCTTTTATGCTATTGGGGAGAAGACCACCTGGACAAGGTCTATGGCGACAGATCCAAGGTTTTGGAAGAGTTTGATGGCTGCACAGAGTAAATGGGGGAAGTACGACATCGCGAGGCGGTTATAGCTGCTATCCCCTTATTTATTTATGTATCCGGTCTGCTATAATAGGTGGACGACAAGCGAAGGGACGGATCAAATTGGCATTTACAGCGCAGCAGGTGGCAGAGTGGATGGTGGAGGAAATCCGGTTTAAGGGGATCCTGTATCAAACTGAGGCGATCCGGCATGTCCGGGAGCAGTTTGGTGAGGAATTTGTGTTTATCAATGAGCAGGGGAACGCTTCGCTCGATAAAGAGGTCAAAAAAGCATTCCGCAAGCTGCACAGCGGCCGGATCGCCTGGGACCGGGACGGTTTTATGTGGGCTTGGACTTAAAGGGGAGAGGAGCTTTAAGCCCGAGGCACAGGCTGGTATCAACGCGGCGATTAGTTAAAAAACGCGTATTCTGGCTGGTTCATATTCTGCCTAACAAAAAGACGTACCGTAAACGGCCGGTTGGCCGTTCTGCGGTACGTTTTTTGTTGCATCATGCTGAAACTGCAGCTTGCATATCCAGCATAGCTACAGCCAAAAAGAAAGGATCAATGCGGCCGCCGCGGCGGCCTGCACGGTGTAATCGGATGCGCTGTAGCGGTAGACCCGGATCGGCGTCCGGCCAACATCCCCTTCATAACAGCGCGACTCCATCGCGATGGCAAGATCTCTCGAACGGATGATTGACTGGACGAATAGCGGCATCAGCATGGGCAGCAGTCCGCGAAGCCGTGCACCGATTCCGCCGCGGTGGAACCCGCCGCCCCGGGCAAGCTGCGCTTTGCGGATTTTGGAGAATTCCTCTGCCAGCAGCGGCAGGAAGCGGAGCGAGATGGAGAACATCATCACGGCTTCATGCACCGGCAGCTTCCATTTTTTTAGCGGATTCAGCAGCAGCTCGAGCGCTTCCGCCAGCAGAATCGGCGATGTGGTCCGCACCAGCAGGGACAGCAGCAGGACAACGCCGGCAATTTGTTCGCACATCATCAGCCCGCTGAGCATACCGCGGCGGGAGAGCGTGACACCGGCCAGGGTGAGCAGCTCATCACCGGGCTGTACGGACAACACGGCATGGTAAATCATCGTGGATATAAAAAAGATGGATAATGACAGCAGAGTAATGCCAAAAACGCGCCATGAGAGCCGGGCCGCTCCCCAGAGTGCGATTAACACGGCAAGGAAAATGGTCTTCAGCATCCAGTTCCCGGCGATGAGCAGAGCGGCGCCGAACAGCAGGGACGCTATAATTTTTGTGCGGGGATCCCAGTTCTCCAGAGCAGAGCCCCGCTTCGCATACAGTAAAAAAGTGGAATCCGACATGTTAATCCTCGCCTTCAAAGGGTTCATGATGTCCGGTGCTTGCGCGCTGCGGACATGGGTGACCGGGAAGCGGCCGCATGCTGCCTTGCGGTCAATCGGCAGGGTGCCTCCGCCGTGGCGCCTTGCGGTCAATCGGCAGGGTGCCTCCGCCGTGCGGCCTTGCGGTCAATCGGCCGGCAGCCTCCGCCGTGCTACCTTGCGGTCAATCGGCAGGGTGCCTGCGCCGTGCCGCCTTGCGGTCAGATTACCGGCAGCCTCCGCCATTCCGCCAACCCGCGCAGCTCAACCCGGCTGGCCGGACGCCTTCCGGTTCCGCCGCCAGTAGCCCGCCGCGACCGCAGCGGCTTCCTGGGCGGACAACAGCGTGCCCTCCGGTATAAGGCCAAGCGAAGCCAGCAGCCGGGATACCGCCAGCGCTTCGGGTTCCACCCAGCCCAGCGGCTCCAGCACTCGGGGATCGGACAATAGCTCGGCGGGGCGGCCGTCCGCCAGCAGCCGGTTCCCGCTGAGCACAAGCAGGCGCGGCGCATGAGCCAGAATCTCTTCCAGCTGGTGGCTGACCCATAGAATCGTGGTCCCTGAACGGTTCAACCGTTCCAGCAGCCGGAACAGTCCCTGCCTGGAGGGCAAGTCAAGTCCGGCCGTTGGTTCATCAAGGATGAGCACCTCCGGCTCCAGGACGATAACGCCGGCAATCGCAGCCCGGCGTTTTTCGCCTCCGCTGAGTTCAAACGGGCTGCGTTCCGCATAGACCTCATAATCGAGACCCACAGCCTGCATGGCCTCGCGAACTTTAATGTCCGTTTCTTCCTCGCTAAGCTTCCTGCTCCGCAGCCCAAAGGCGATATCCTCCCGGACCGTTCTTGCAAACAGCTGATGCTCGGGATATTGAAAAATATAACCGATGCGGTCAAACAGCTCGGGCTGCTTCGCCGCATAGGGAGCGATGCCGTCCAGGAGCAGGGCACCTTCGGCGGGTTCCAGAAATCCCTTAATCAGCTGTAAAAGAGTGGATTTGCCTGAGCCCGAACGCCCGGCCAAAGCAACGGTTTCGCCGGGTTCAATAACCAGCCCAATGCGGTCCAGGATGCGCGGGCCTTCCGGCTTCCGCTTTTTCCGTTTCGGTCCGTAGGCATAAGAAACATCCTTCAGCTCGATGCGCATAACAAATTCCTCAGTTCTTCCAGATGAAGTTTGGAGGAAGCCGGAACGCCGCTTTGCCGCAGCCAGTAGGCCAGACTGTGCGAAAAAGGCAGCTCCAATCCACACGCCTCCAGCAGTTCCTGCTGCCCGGTCAGCCGCTCCGGTGTACCGTCAGCAACGATTTGACCTGCATCGAACAAAATCCAGCGGTCGGCGTCCAGCACTTCCTCCACATGGTGGGTAATGTAAATCAGCGTGAACCGCTCCCGGCGTCTTGCTGCCTGCAGCGATTCAACAAACTGCCGCCTTGCCGCCGGATCGAGCATGGAGGTCGACTCATCAAGCACGAGGCAGCGGGGAGACAACGCCAGCACTGAAGCGAGGGCGAGCTTCTGCTTCTCCCCGCCGGAGAGGGCGGACACCAGCCGGTCGGGGTCCGCCGCAAGGCCGGCAAGGTCTGCCGCCCATTCGGCGCGGGCAGCGATATCCGCCTGCGGCCAGCCGATGTTGGACAGTCCAAAGGCGATGTCTTCGCCGATGGTCAAGCCGACCTGCTGGTTCTCGGGATTTTGAAACACGATCTGTACGGCCCGCCGGATCGGAGCGGAAGTTCCTTTGTCCGCGGTCCGCAGCCCGTCTATCCGGACTTCGCCTTCCGTCGGCAGCTCGATGGCGTTGAGGAGGCGGGCAAGCGAAGACTTGCCTGAACCGTTGCGTCCCAGCAGCGCCACGAACTCTCCTTCCGCAATCCTCAGATTAACGCCGCGGAGAGCAGGCGGGGAGAGCGCTTCTTCCTGCTCCGTATCCGGGTCCACATACCGGAAAGTAACGTTAGCCGCTTCAATCATGGGACCCGGATTCCTTCCCGGTGTTGTTGGTTCGTTCGTTGTCTGCATCGTTTGCATTCGCTTGCCGGCCAACCGGTCCAAATACGCTGGCCGGATCGGCTGGATCGAAATGGCCGTCTTCACTCCCCGGAATTTGCCAAAAATAATCAAGCTGTACGCCGTACTCACCGGCAAGCTCTAATAGCACCTGCATAAATACGCCTCGGCCCGGATCGCAAGACGGGCTTTCGGCAATCCCCAGACCGCCCGCAATTTCGTACCCGTAGTCCTGGTACGTTTTTAACTGCTCCATCACGGGCAGCAAAATTTTGCGGCTGTGCTCACGAAATTCGGGAGTATCGTATTCTTCCGTTGTCATCGGGGGGCGTTTCGGACCCAGAAAAGTGAACTCCGGGCAGGGCAGCTGGACGATACCATAGTCCTGGCCGTTGGCCCAATCAACAGCCGATTTCATGACGCCCGGGCTGCGTGCTTCGCCTTCGACAACCGCGTTCTGGTTGATGACGCAGTGGGAGGCGACGATGATTTTGCCGCTACGCCGCATAATGTTTCCCTTTGCCGGAGCCGGGCCGGCGGAGCAGCGATTTGGGCAGATTTTTAACTACATAATAAACGAGCAGTGCGGACAAAATTTTGTCGACTAGGTTTTCACCAAGACGCGGCAGGAAAGCAGAGGTGAACAGATTGCTGCCGGCCTGCTTCATCCACAGCACCGCTACATCCAGCACGCCTCCGGTCAGACCGCCGAACACGCCGATAGCGATGACGGTACCCACCGCGGGGCACAAAACGGCAAGCAGGATGCCCGATATCAGTGCGGAAGATAAGCGGTAGCCGTTTTTGCGCGCAGCGAAGCCGACGACAAGGCCAACGATGATATTAACCAAAGCAAACGGGATTTGTGTGTAGCCCGAAGTAACGCCAAGCACAAGATTTGTCAGCAAACCGACGAGTGCGCCCCAAAACGGGCCGTATATGGCAGCCATAAAGATGGTGCCCACCGTATCCAAAAAAATAAAAGGAATTTTGAGATTGGCGATGACTGTGCCTGCGATCACGTTGATGGCAATAGCCAGCGCTCCAAGGGTAATCATCTGAGTTTTGCGATTCATGTTCGTAAATCCGTCCTTCCGAATGTTAAAATGTGAACTGGCCGCCCCGCGGCTGCTTCCTCCTCCCATAAAAAACCGATAGACTGTCTCATGCTTGACCCGGCGCAGGCCGGCCGCACGCCTTATTTGAAGACGCTGCTCCGTAAACGGGCAAGGATGATTCTTCCAATGGTATAGTATAGCTGAGTGCCGGACGAATACAAGACTTTCCTGCTGGGGACCGCTAAGAGATAGGGGAAATGGTTTCGGCATCCCGGCGGATTGTTAATGTAAGGTAAGAACAGGAGTGCAGATGAACCGGGTCCGCGGCTTGAGGGCATCGGCCGGAAGACAAAAAGGAGGTTATCATCGATGGGACGCGAAACCTACACCGTACCTTACGGCTTTGAGCCTGCGGCGCCTGAGCGGAAGGGGACCGTGATTTTTTATGACGCATTTGAGACAACAACGGATGAGGAGCTGAACGCTGCGCTGGAATATACCCGCAGGGCGAAATTTACGAAGCTCGTGCTCTATCCGCTGCATGAGGAAACGGTCAGACGAATGAGCAAAACACCGGTCAGCCGTTACTATAAGCGGGAAGACCGTGTGCATGAATGGAAAAGAGACCAGGGAGCGGGTTTTGTCACAGTGGAAGGCTTTGAAGGCCAACGCAAAAAATACACGCCGCTTGATCTGGCGCTCCGGCATATCGCTGAGCGGTACCCGGGACCCCATTTCCTGTATATGACGCCCGAGACCGCAAACCAGTTTGCGTCCTATTCTTCATTTGAAGAGTGGATTCGTAAAATCAGGCTTGTCCTGTCGGAGCAGCCCGCCGACATTCATCCGAAGCTGGAAGCCTATCGCCACAGGTGGGAGACCGCAGATTCAGAGGGCCAGACAGCCGGGGAATGAACAAATCAATCGGCGGATTCAATTCAAAAGTCGAGTGAATAAATCAAGCGGGCTGAATCCAACCCAAAAGTTGAGTGTACAGCTCAGGCGGGCGGAATCCCACCCGACAATCGTATACCGCAGAGCCTTTTTCACCTTGAAAAAGGCTTTTTGCGCTGGCCTGCCGCGCGCTGCGGCCTCCTATTGAATCTACCTGTAGCGCGGGCTTGTTACCCGCCCAGTGCATATCTTAATAACTCAACATTCACAGCTGGAAAAATGGTTTAGACCCTTGAGTAAGTATGAAAAATTCAATAGATTGACTTGTAATGTATTGACAAAAAACACTTCACTTGTTTCGGATCATGGTAGTGCGACCAACCATGCTAACATGAAAGGTGCGTAACTCTACGTTATAACAACATCTCCTGCCTGAACACAGTCTTGCTTTTCAGAACTTTGGAGGCCTTTTGAAGCTGCTCAACCTTGTCCTCCCCTATGACTTTCTTGCCGGACTCAGAGGACCTAATTTGCTGATTATTCCGTGTTTTGGCCAAGAGACGGACTCCGATTCACTTATTTACGCGGAGGATCCATCGTT
Organism: Paenibacillus nanchangensis; assembly: GCF_046543445.1. NCBI lineage: Bacteria > Bacillati > Bacillota > Bacilli > Caryophanales > Paenibacillaceae > Paenibacillus > Paenibacillus nanchangensis. The sequence continues at coordinate 53,596 of NZ_JBHOFD010000013.1, read as the reverse complement.
TGGATGTTTTTGGTACGAATAACGGATCTGGAGTCCGCAAGGCATCCCAAAAGCCTAGGTATTTCAGAAATAACGTCCTCTGGGTCCGGAAAGCACCTCGGTATCGCGTTCGCTGGTAATCCGCTGCGGGTCTGTTGCAGGAGAGGATTCGTTCCAGTTAGTTCAACGACAACAGCGGCAGTCCAAGTCATGGTTTATCAAGTCTTGGTCTGCCGCTGCTTTTATTAACTCTACTTTCGCAACCCGAGATTCAGCCTGAGATCGGCAGCGCAATCCGAGATCGGCAGCGCAATCCGAATTCGGCAGATATGCCTTGAGATCACTTGGCAAACCGGAGATCCAGTGCTGGAGTTGACTTTGAATCAGGGTGGAGTTACTTCCCAACCTGAGTCGATTTCGTTCAGCCGTTCTATGAGTTGCGCCAAGGCAACTGCCCGGTCTAGCGTGCTAACTTCATCGCACCGTAAATGAAATAGCACACCGAGCGTGCATTCGCCGCAATGAAGCGGTGTTCTTCTATTTTTTCAAGACGATTGCTTTATTGCAGTTAAATCCGCGCCAGGACTGGAGCTTAGCTGATATTCGCTCTGCGAAAGTTGAGTTAATAACTTACCTGCTGCAGCCCCTTTTGAAATGATTAAAGCTGGGATGGCGAAAACGCCTTCATTATTTTAATGTTAAAAAATTAAAATTTAAGGATTGACCATAGGCGAAAAATTGTGGTTTTATTATATAGACCGATTGTTATAAAGAAAGGGAAAAGAGTGATGAACAAAAAGCCGAATTCCCGCGAAGCGATTGTGGACACCGCCAGCAGGCTTTTTTTTACACAAGGCTATCACGGTACCGGGCTCAACCAGATCGTGAAGGACAGCGATTCGCCGAAGGGGTCGCTCTATTATTACTTCCCGGAAGGAAAAGAGGAGCTAGCGTCCTGCTGCATTCACCGCAGCGGGGAGTTTGTCTCCGGAATTCTGCGGGATACCCTGTCGGATGCAAGTGATGCGGCCTCGGGACTGGCGGCCTTTATCCGCGGTATGGCGGAGAATGCCAAACAATCTTCCTTTGAAGTGCTGCGTCCTTTCAGCTTCTGGGTGGCGGCGGAAACCTCCTGTGTCAGCGAACAGCTGCGCTCGGACTGCCAGGTGGCGTTCGGAGATTGGCAACGGCTGATCGCGGACCGGTTGATCATAGAGGGAGAGAACGAGCAGACGGCGCTGGATAAAGCGTCCGCGGCGATCTCTTTATTTGAGGGAGCTCTTCTGCAGGCGCTGACCTTCCGCAATGAACGGCCGCTGCTGGCCGCGGCGGAGTTAGTCGGTAAAGTGCTGGCTTAACGGCCCGCACGGAGTCCGGTCGAAAGAAAATCGGGATACACAATATCCCGAAGCAAGAGACAGAGAAAAACAAAAAGATAGAATCGTCAAAGCGATTCAGGAGGATGGAAAGAGTGGAAAAAACGATACAAACGCCCGGCGGACGGCAGGAAGAACGCAAATACAGGACGATCCCGATCCTGATCTCGCTGCTGATCGGCGGATTTATTGGAATGTTTAGTGAGACGGCGCTGAATGTCGCGCTTAGTGATTTGATGCGGATTTTGCAGATTGAACCGCATACGGCCCAGTGGCTGACAACGGCTTATCTGCTGACCCTCGGCATTTTGGTGCCTATCTCCGGCCTGCTGCTGCAGTGGTTCAGCACCCGGCAGCTGTTCGTGGCGGCGCTTAGCTTCTCGATTGCCGGAACGTTTCTGGCGGCGATTTCACCGTCGTTCGAGTTCCTGCTGACCGCACGGGTGGTGCAGGCAATCGGAACGGCGCTGCTGCTGCCGCTGATGTTTAATACGATTCTCATCATTATCCCAGCGGAGAAACGCGGGGCAGCGATGGGGATGATCGGTCTGGTCATCATGGTGGCGCCGGCCGTAGGCCCGACTATTGCGGGACTGCTGATTGAGAACCTGAGCTGGCACTGGATTTTCTGGCTGGCGCTTCCGTTCCTCGCCGCTGCGCTGGTATCCGGTATCTTCTTTATGGAGAATGTCAACCAAGTAACAAAGCCGAAAATCGATTTGTTGTCCATCCTGCTGTCTTCTGCCGGTTTCGGCGGTATCGTATTTGGATTCAGCAGCGCCGGAGAATCCGCGGGCTGGGGCAGCGCTAAGGTCATCGCTTCGATTATTATCGGCTTGGTCGCCCTCGTGCTGTTTGTTATCCGCCAGCTGACGATGAAGCAGCCGATGATCAACATGCGTGTCTTCAAGTTCCCGATGTTTGTGGTCGGGGTGCTGATGGTTTTTATCTGCATGATGGTGATTTTGTCTTCCATGCTGATTCTCCCGATGTATCTTCAGCAGGGACAAGGGTATTCGGCATTTAAAGCCGGCCTGCTGCTGCTGCCGGGCGGTATCGTGAATGGTCTGATGTCCCCGGTAATGGGCAGATTGTTTGACAAATACGGGCCAAAATGGCTGGTTATCCCGGGGCTGCTGATCGTTGCGGCGACGCTGTGGTTTTTCTCGGGCATTACGGCGGCTTCCACAGTGGCCTTCGTCATTGCGCTGCATACGGCGCTGATGATCGGCATCTCGATGATCATGATGCCTGCCCAGACAAACGGCATCAACCAGCTTCCGCTGGAGTTTTACCCTGACGGCACGGCCATCATGAACACGCTGCAGCAGGTAGCCGGAGCAATCGGTACGGCGCTGGCGGTCAGCATCATGACGGCTGGCAGCAAAGGGTACCTGAGCCATGTGGAGAACCCGCTTGACCCCGCGCACCAAATTCCTGCGTTTACGCAGGGGGTGCAGGACGCATTTGTTTTTGCCATGGTTATGGCGTTGGCGGGGCTGCTCGTGTCTTTCTTCATCAAACGTGTGATTGTGAAGCATAACCAGCAGGCTTCGATGCCGCACTAATTCGTTTATTGAGAAGGTTGTCCTTTGCCTATAGAGGCGGGGGACGGCCTTTTTTTCTTTTTTTTGGCATAAATAGATACCTAGTATTGCTATGCATAGATTATCTATGTATAATTGCAGTCAGGATACATAGCTTGAAGAGAGGAGTTGAACCCAACATGCCTATCAGCAAAGAACTGGTAAAAGGCAGCACGGCTACTTTGGTCTTGACGCTGCTGGCCGGACGGCCGCTGTATGGATATGAGCTGATTAAAGAGCTGGAACGGCGGTCGAGCGGGGTTTTTACGATGAAGGAAGGCACTTTATACCCCATCCTGCATGCCATGGAATCGGAGGGCTGGGTGGAAGCGTATTGGGAGACGGTGGACGGGCGGAAACGCAAATATTACCGGATTTTGGATAAAGGCAGAGACATGCTGGCAGAAAAGAAAGCGGAATGGACTGTATTCAGACAAGCTGTCGATTCCGTACTGGATCAAGGAGGTGCCGGAGTATGACCGGAGGAGTAATTGAGGAATATCTGACCCGTGTGTGTTCCCATGTAAAGTACAAAAAAATCCACCGGGAGCTGCGCGGCGAACTGCGCGACCATTTGGAAGAGCTGGCGGCGAACCGGGAAGAGGCCGGATACACGCGTGAAGAGGCGGAGGCCTGGGCTGTTGAACAAATGGGAGACCCTGAACCGGTAGGCAGGCAGCTGCACCGTCTGCACAAACCGAAACTGAACTGGGGAGTGCTTGCCGCTGTACTGCTGCTCGGGGGAGCGGGACTGCTGGGGATCCTGTCCTACTCCGCTTCATCCTCCGAACAGCTTGTCCAGCGATACGGGAGTAATCACCCTATTTATCTGGCTATGGCCTTTGTCATTATGGGAGTTCTTTATTTTATCGACTATCGCAAGCTAAAAAGCTTATCATGGCTGCTGTATAGTATCACACTCCTCGGAATGATGGCCGCCTTGCTTGATGGGCAGCAGGTAAATGGGGCAACTAAATGGCTGCATTTTGGTTTTTTGGGGGTCGTTGATATTATGGGCTGGAGCTGTTATCTGCTGGTGATTGCACTGGCTGGTATCTGGACCCGGACGGGGACAACAGCAGACTATAAAGGATGGAAAGGACTCCCGCTGCTCATTTTGCCTCTCTGGTTGTATTCAAAAAGCAGTGGAGTTTTGCCGGAGATGTTTTTGTTTCTGGTCACCGCTCTTGTGCTGTATGTTCGAATTTCAAAGCAGTGGCGGACTGCGGTCTTAACCGGCGCGGCAGGAGCTGCGGTAATTGTCCTGATTTTGGGAACCAATCCGCTGTATACAGGCAGACTTGAAATGGCACGAAGTGCGGATGGCGGAGGTTATGTGCTTGGAGTTCTCAAAAAGGTACAGGATCAAGCGGGCTGGTGGGGACAAGGATACGGTATGGATACCGGCATGCTGCCTTATCCCTCTACGGACATGCTGCTGACCTACTTCATCTACGCCTTCGGCTGGGCGGCCGGAATCGCGGTAGCCGGTGTCATTCTGTGGCTGATTGTCAAAGCGTTCATGGCCTCGATGGCTGTGCGTGAAGGTTATGGCCGTGCGCTGATGACCGGAATTGCGACACTCTTGTGCGTGCAGTTTATCTATAACCTGCTAAAACTCAGCGGGGAAATTCCGCTGGTCGGGCTGCCGCTTCCTTTTATGAGTTATGGCGGGAGCCATTTGATCATCGAGTATGCCGCAATGGGGCTGCTGCTCGGCGTATACCGCACCAAGGATTTGATTCGTTATCCTTCGAGTTCTTCCCGACACCATCAGTCTGCAAAATAAAAGGGACCGCAACAAAGGCATTAATCTTTTCCTGCTTCAGGCGTCTAAGGTACAATGGAAACGGTGATACCCATTCAGCCGAGGAGGAGCAGCCTATGGTCCCATATCCGTTTCGTTTCATCGCAGGTTCCAAATTGAAATTGAACAGAACTACCGCAGTTGTCATGCTCACAGCAGCGCTTACGCTGACAGCTGTTCCTGTTTCGCCCGTCCAGGCGGCGCCGCAGCCTGCTGCAGCGGCCAATGCAGCCAAAGTGTTTAACCAGTTCGAACGGTATGTCAAAGATCCGCAACAGCTGGCCATGGCGGTAAAATATCTGAAAAATCATGTGGATGAAGTGGATAAATGGACAGGCACCAGGATGACACTGCAGCTGGAAAATGCGCAAAATGCCCTGCTTGGTACAGTAAGCGAACGATTCTACCCGGAAGCCATTCAGGATGAGCTGGGCAAGGCCTATACGAAGCATCAAACGCTATCGCTTGGCAAACTAATGAACTCCGGCGGCCTGAAGGACAAGACCCATAACCTGCTGTACCAGTTGTCCCAGACGGGGTATAAGCTGGAGACTTCCGAAGGCCTGTATTATCCCGTTCTGGATTATGATGCCTACAAGACCCTTAAGCCGTATATTGGAAAAGATATCGGCATCTACATCGACCTGATGGCCGCTGAATCGAACCAGCCTTCTACTTACGATGCCGGTGTGGTCATCCCCTGGTCCGAGCTTATTGACCGGGCGGCAGCAGCCGGTGATTTCGTCAAACGTTATCCCGGGTCGAGCCGCATAAAAAACGTGAAGGAAATGTACGGTTTGTATAAATCCCATCTGCTGTTCGGCGACAGCAACACGCCCGCTTATGACTCCTTCAGCGGGGAGCAGGCCGAGCCGGAGCTGGATGCAGAGCTGAGAGAAGCTTACGAGCTGGCGGTCAAAAAGCTTCCTGCAGGGAGCGAGCTCAAAGCAATGTTAAAGCAGCTGCTTGTCCTGCTGGACGAAAGCGGCAATAAACTGACGCCTAAGATACAGCGTTACTTGGACGAACAGGCAGATCAATAAGCGGGCTGTTTAGCGGCGGTAAGAGCAGGTTAGGGTTCGGATTATATTGAGATTCGCTTGATAAAAATCAAAACGCATTGTCTGGCCAAATCTGCCGGCGGTGCGTTTTTTTGCATTTCTTGCATTCCGCAGTCCGCAGCCTGCCCGATGAATATTTCCTCCATCTCCGGCAAATACCAACTGAACAGGAGGGATGCGGACATGAAATCATCCGGCGCGGAAGAGCAGGAAAGTAAAGGAACAGCCAAGAGTCCAACCAATGCAGAGACACAGAACGGTTCATCCGGTGCAAAAAACAGCGACCAGATTTCCTCCAATCTGGACGAGAATATACAGAAGCTTAAGGATGAGCTCACCCTTTGTTCGGATCTGCTGTACCGTTCGGTTGAAGCCGGGGGCGGCAAACAGGCGACCCTCGTCTTTTTTGACGGGATGACTGACACGAATCAGCAGGAGGATATCGTTCTCCGGCCGCTGATGAATTATTTTAAAACCAAAGCCGCAGAGCAGGCGAATCCATCTGTACAATTGGAACAAAAGAATAACACGGAGCAGGAAGGCGGGATCCGGATTCCCAAAGAATCGCCGGAGGATTTTTTGGTGAATGCGATGATTGTGGAGAAAAGCCGCAGCCTGCAGCAGACCATCCAAAAAGTACTTGGCGGATATACCGCCATTTTTCTGCGGGACGTGCCTTACGCGCTGCTGATTAATCTGTCAAAAAAGGAAGAGCGGTCGCTTCAGGAACCCACTTCCGAAAAAGTCGTCCGGGGACCGCGAGATGCGTTCGTGGAAACGCTCCGGACAAACATTACCCTGCTTCGCAGACGAATCCGTTCCCCTCGTCTCAAATCGGAATCGTCCACATTGGGGGAACTGACGAATACCTCCGTTGTGGTCATGTATATCGAAGGTAAAGCCAAACCGTCGCTGGTCGATGAAGTCAAACATAGGCTGAAACAGGTGAAGCTGGAAGGCGTGATCCACTCCGGTGACGTGGAGGAATGGATTGAAGACAATAAAAATTCGCCTTTTCCGCAGGTCCAGGTAACGGAGCGGCCGGATGTGGCGGCTTCCAGCCTGTTAGAGGGCAAGGTGGTGATTATCGTCGACAACACGCCGTTTGTGCTGATTTTGCCGATGACCTACTGGTCGGGTCTGCAAGCGGCGGACGATTATTCCGAACGCTGGGTCTACGCTACTTTTATCCGCTGGGTCCGGTATTCATTTGTACATATTTCGCTGCTGCTGCCTTCCCTATATGTGGCATTAACTACATTCCACCCGCAAACGGTCCCGACTCCGCTGCTGATCAGCATCGCTTCAGCTAGAGAGGGCGTTCCGTTTCCCGCCGTGTTTGAGGCGCTGTTTTTAGAATTTATTTTTGAAGCGCTGAGGGAGGCCGGTATCCGGCTGCCGCAGCAGGTGGGGCCAGCCGTCAGCATCGCAGGTGCGCTGGTTATCGGGCAGGCGATTGTGGAAGCCGGAATTGTCTCCACACCGCTCGTCATCATCGTCTCTCTAACGGGAATCGCTTCGTTTGCTTTTCCGCGGTATAACATTGGCACAAGCTACCGGATGCTGCGGTTTCCGCTACTGATCGTGGCCGGTTTTCTCGGGTTCTACGGCATTGTGCTGTTTCTCATCGCGTTGAGCGCCCACATGGTGACATTGAAGCCGTTTGGCGTGCCCTATATGACGCCTTACGCTCCCATTAATTCCAATGGTTTAAAAGACGTGCTGATCCGCGCGCATAAAACGAAGCTGAACAGTCTCAAGCCCGCTTCTTCGGCAAAAGCGGATCAAACTTCATCTGGAAGAGACGCCGGAAAAGGGGGGCAACGCTGATGCGAAGCCGAAACAAGGCGCTGGCCGCATTGCTCGGCTTGTCGTTGTTCACCACAGGCTGCTGGGACAGGGAAGAGCTGAATGACCGGGCCATTGTTCTTGGCTGGGGACTTGATCTGCAGGAAGACGGAACCTATCTGGGAACCGCAAATATCGTTCTTCCCAAAGGAGCCAAAGCAGGCGGAGGAGCGCAGGCGGGAGGCGAGCAGGGCGGGTCCAATTCCTTTATGACGGAAAGCGCGACGGGCCGGAATAACAATGATGTGGCGCAAAACATGCAGAAGAAGCTGTCGCGGACGATTTTTCCCGGTCACCGGCGGAATATTTTTATCGGCGAAAAGCTGGCCCGGCACGGCATTGCCGGCGTTCTGGACGAATACAGCCGGAACCCGACTGTCCGTCCGCGAACCAATATTTTTGTCGTACAGGGCGGCACCGCGCAGCAGGTAATGAGCCTCGGATACCAGCTGGAGACCAATCCGGCGATTGCGGTGCAGAAGACACAGGAAAAAATGGGGGCGCCGGTCGCCAGGTCGCTGGTTGATTTTTATATGATGGCTAATGGCCCGGGATGTGCGGTTATGCCGACGCTCCGCATCGTGCAGCCGGAGAAAAAAGTCAAAACGGAAAGCAAGGACGACAGCCCGCCCAAACCGACGCTTGAGCATGCCGGTGTCTCTATATTCGACCGGAACTTCAAATTGAAAGGCTATCTGGACACGGAAGAGTTTTGGGTTCGTCTGTGGCTTGTCGATAAGCTGAAGCGAAGAGTGGTGACTGGGGTGGTGGATGAGCAGGATAACAACTTTACCATCACCATGGACAAGTTCAAGCGTGAAATTAAATCCGAAATCAAGGGGGACAAAATCAGCTTTGATGTGAAGCTGAAGGGGATGGGTACGCTGAATGAAAATAATTCAACGCTTGATCTGTCCAGACAGCAGAATATTTTTAAAGCTGAGCGAATTGCCGAAAAAGGGCTGCTTCAGCAGATTGAACCGGTGGTGGAGAAGGTGCAGCAGGATTTTAAATGCGACGTGTTCGAATTCGGCGACACACTGCATCGTCAGCATCCCCGGAAGTGGAAGGATATCGAATCGCGCTGGGAGGAGCTTTTTCCAAAGGCCGAAGTAAAGCTGAGTGTAAAAATCAACATTACCGATACGGGAAGCACCGACAAATCGCTCCTTCCGAAAAAGATGGGGGGACCCGAACAATGAAAATTAACGGAAAACAGGTGTTCTGGATGCTCTGGATGCTGGATGTGGGCATTAATTTGCTTATTTCCATCACCCTTGCCGCCAAAGACGCCAAACAGGACGTATGGATGTCCTTTATTGCCGCGGGAGCCTTGGGAATTGTGGTCACCTATGTTGCAATTTCGGTCAGCCTGCGCCATCCAAAGCAGACGTTGGTGGAGTTCGCCGGAACCATTTTGGGCAAATGGCCGGGCAAGCTGATTGTGATTCCTTATTTTCTGCAGTGGGTCTGGGTGATGGCGCTGATTCTCAAGGAGCAGTTTGTTTTTCTTCGCTTGAATGTGCTGTACAAAACACCCGATTGGGTCGTGATAGGCTCCATGCTCCTGGTTGTGATTTATGCGGTACGGCGCGGCGGGATTGAGACGGTTGGCCGTAGCAGCCAGCTGTGGGGTCCCTTGCTGTCGGCCATTTTGCTGCTGACCTTTGTGCTGACTCTCCATAATCTGAATATCAAGAATATGCTGCCCGTCTACTACGATACGGGAGCTCTGGGAATTATGAAAGGCGCCCTGAAGCCGGCGTCGCTGTTTGGAGAGTCGGTTCTGATCATGATGCTCGTGCCCTTTATTTCCAACCCTGGCTCAAAGACGAAACGTTATGTGCTCGGCGGTGTGCTGGCTTCCGCGGTTGTCGTTACGCTGGGTTCGTTGTGGGTGACGCTTACCTTCGGGCCGGTGCTCAGCTCCAGGCTGCATTTTCCTTTTTTTGAAATGGTCAAAATGGTCTACCTCATGGAGTTCATTCAGAACATGGATATTTTTCTGATGGCGATTTGGCTGGTCAGCATTTTCGTCAAGCTGTCCGTTTATTTGTTTGTTTCCAGCGTAGGCATTTCGCAATGGATCGGCAAAAAACAGCAGTGGAGACGTACACTATGGTTCGTCGCGGGGTCTGCTTTTGGAATCGGGATGGTTGTGATCCGGCTGAATCCGTCTACGGCCGCTCTGCTGGAAACGGTTTGGGTCCGTTACGTCTTCCCGGTAAATATGATCGCTATCCCGCTGCTGCTCTGGGGGGGATCGGTCCTGCGTTTCCGCAGGAAGCGGCAAACGGCTGCAAATTAGAGGAAGTTCGGGTTTAATCTGCTTGGGTGTGTACGCAAACTGTAAATAAGGAACTAAGGGTCAGTCAAACGATTCCGTGATGGGTTACAAAATGCTATCAACCCTGGATCTACACCTTTTATTGTCAGATCGATATACGACCCCTATCCTGTGACACACCCGCGGCGGATTACCACAGAACGCGATACCGAGGTCTTTAAAACGCGATACGGAGGTCTTTAAAACGCGATACGGAGGTCTTTAAAACGCGATACGGAGGTCTTTAGAACGCGATACGGAGGTCTTTAGAACGCGATACGGAGGTCATTAGTATGCGATACGCAGGTCTTTAGAACGCGACATGGAGGTCTTCGCGGACCCAGCGACCGTTATTTCTGAAATTCTTGGGCTTTGGTATGCCTTAGCGGACTCAAAAGCCGTTATTCGTACCGAAAACATGCAAACTAAGCATTCTACGCGTAAATAGGTGAATCTGAGTCCGAAACTTTGCCAAAACACGGAATAATCAGCAAATAGGGCCTTCTGAGTCCACTTGTACCCACACTTTCTCTGGCGGTTACAAAAGGCGGGAATCTGGGATGAAATCTCAAGCATGAATGCCTTTTTTTATAAAATGAAACATTATCGGCGTTTGGCAACCCGCTATGACAAGACAGCGATCTTGTTCAAGGCTTTTTTGGCGTTGATTTCGATGACGTTATAGTTGAAGTAAGTCTCCGTACAGATTCTAGTTAAGCTTAGTCAAACTCCATCAGATTGACCCTGCCTGCAACCTGCGCGCCTGCTCCTGCGTCTGGATAGGAAAGACGACCGAATAGGAGGCCAATCCGTTGAAAAAAGCAGTGTTTGTGCTGATGCTTGCGGCAGCGGTTATGCTGCAGGGCTGCGGCGCAGAACGGGATCACGGACCTGCAGCGGGGCCGGAGCCGGGGAGGGAAACAGCGGAGCCTTCCATGGCGTCAGGCTTAAGCTCAAACGGCACCGCCGGCCCGTCACCTTCTTCGAGCCAGCCGGTTAACGGCACCGCCGGCCAGCCGCCTTCTCCCAGTGAGCCGATTAAAGGCACCGCCAGCCCGTCGCCTTCTCCCAGCCAACCGATTAAAAGCGCATTGGCGCCGGATGCCAGCTTGCCCGGACAAATCAAGCAGTTCCTGTCCGATGAACGCATTCCAAATGGCGATATTTATCTGCAGGATGGATTCGTGCATGTAAATGTCGCCGGGCTGAATGAAGAAGTTGAGGGTAAATTTGCGCAGCAATTTGCTGGGGCGGCGTACAAGCTGCACGATGTGGCTTATACCATCGAAGAGCTGTTAGAAGCTCAACAAACACTGGAGCAGGAGGACCTGTACCGGAAACTGAATCTATATTCGTCCGGTGTGGATGTCATCGCCAACCGGTTGAATGTGGAGCTTCCAGAGGAAAGTACACTCGGCGTCAAAGAGGCACTTGAAAAGGCAGTTGATCCAGGTCTGCTGCACCTGAAAGTGCGGAAACTCGGCGAACCGGAAATTACGGGAGCGATCGAACGGGTGGATGCGGAACGGAAACGGATTTTGATCCTTGAACCTGGCCAAGAACAGCCAACCTACTGGTTCTCTATTAATGAAGCCTCCAAACTATTGGACGAGAACGGGAAAACTGTGAGTTTCGGCTCGCTTCATGCCGGAATGGAAGTCCGCATTTGGAGTACTGGGGCAATTATGGAGTCTTTGCCTGCTCTGGGATCCATCCGCAGGTTAGAGATTGGCGCACACGAATAAATTAATTATTGACCGGACGGGAGATCGTCCGGTTTCTTTCTGTTTTTACGAAGCAGAAGGTTACAACTTGGAAACAACTCCTAGTATTCAATCTACTATAATAGACAAAGAAATTTATACCAAATCATAGGACTTTGTTATGGAAAATGAAACAAAGGTTCTGTAATACCGGAGGGAATTCATGAAGAAATATAAGCACCGATATGTTGCTGTCCTCGCCGGCACGTTTTTGGTCAGCCAATTGGCATCGGCCTATCCTGTGACCGGCGCCGGCACAGCCGCATCGCCTGCGGCTTCCAATCCGCCCGCGGCGTCCAGCACTTCCCCGGAGGGTTCGTCCGGGCCATCGCCGACTACCCAGCCGTCCGCGACATCGACACCATTGCAGCCATCGGCATCGTCGCAGCCGTCTACACCGTCGCAGCCTTCCACGCCGCCAGGAGGCGAGTCGGCCGGAGGCCAGATTATTACGGAGATTACAGGTTCCGCTGTGCTCGGTTCCATTCCAATGGGGCGGGGAGTTACAGCTAAGCTGGAGGACGTGAAGCATTGGCAGCAGGAAGACGGTACGGTTCTGACGTACACCGTCAACTATGTGAACTCTGGCTCCGCCGCCCGGAATTTGATCGAATATTTCTCCAGGGTCACTACCGCTGGGGGAGCCGTCATTTCGGCCAATCCGATCAGCCAGGATGCAACGAAGAAAAAAATACCTGCCGGGGGCAATATCCGGGTTACATACTATGTCAACTTAGGCAAAGCGAGCACGCTCAAAGGCGTCAAAATCGGCATGCTGATTTGGGACGTTAAGACGGCAGGATATTTGAAACGGGTGGGCACGTATGCCATTCCCGCTTCTTACACCGAGACGATCCCTTACGGCAAAAGCCGGACGGTTCGCATCAACGGTATTCCGGTAGCCTATAAAACCGAGTCGCTGCAAATCTTCAAAGCAAACGGCAAGACATACGCCAAAGCGGGTGTCGCCATGACCAATCTGGGCAACAAAGCGATCGGGTCGCCTGGGTACGCGGTGTCGCTGCTGTCGCCGACCGGCTCCATCTTTGATATGAGCCTTGACACTTCGTCGGCGGGATACCGGATTCAGCCTTCGGAAAAGAAAACGGTCATGTTCATTACCGAGGTTCCGGGTTATATGAAGCTGGATAACATGCGCCTTGCGTTTACCCGGACCGACGGAGGACTGAATCTGGAGCTGCCTGTGGCTTCGTTTAAGCTTCCGGGGGCAACCACGTACAACCCGGTGGTCGAGAAGGGCACCATCAAGAAAATTACGGTCAGCCAAAATACGGTGGAAACGCAGCTTGCTTCCGCATCCGTGTCTGCGGAAGACGGGAAAGGCCTTTGGACCTTCCAGTTCCGGTTCAAGAATAAAGGTAACAAAACTGTAACTATACCGGCCTACGAATATTCCATCCGGACGACCAAAGGATCGTTTTTCCCGGCGGTAAACGCCTCCGGAGCTAATATCAGCCTGAAGCCGACGGAATCCAAGCTGATTACGCTCACGGCCCAGGTACCGCTGGAGTTTACGCAGAACCACCTTCAACTGCAGGTGCTGGAGCCGGCCGGAGAGACCGATACGGCCCGTTTCCCGCTCGGCTGGTACAAGGTTCCGTATTCGCCGAAGACGGACAGCCTGCGCGGACTGGAGTACCGGACGACCAATGAATACGGCACTTTTGCGTATTCGCTGGAGTCGCTGCAGCGCCTGCCTTGGCTGAATGAAGACGTCGTTGTGGCCAAGCTGCTGCTGACGAATATGGGCACCGAGTCGCTGTCCCTGCCGAATCTGAAAGCCGCCATGAAGCTGGATAAAAACGATTTGACCGCTTCAACCGAACTGATGATGGACAAATCTTCAGCCGTTCTGGCAACTGGCAAATCGGCCGAAATCTATGTACTGGCCAAAGTGCCTTACACCGAAAACTTCGGCAGCGTAAAAGTAATTCTGTATCCTATAACTAGCGAAGGCGGAGAAAACAAGCCGGCGGCAGTTCCGCTGCTTACGCTGACTACCGACAGCTCAACGAATTCCATTCCGGCCATTGCCAAAGGCCAGCCTTACAACATCACGGTGAAAGGCAAAAATGCCGAAGTCAAAGAGAACCGGACTATTGTATATGAAGCTGAAGGATACAACGTGCTGTACACCGAGATGCTTATGAAGAACAAGGAGTCGCGGCAAAGCAAGATGGCTCTGCTTCAGGGCTACTATAAGACCGGAGACGGCCAGTATTACAAAGCCGAGTCCAATCAGTCCGCGGCTTCGACTTCACCTGGAGGCAGCCAGCTGATTTCCTATTGGACCAAGCTCCCGAAAAGCATTTCGGTTACCGATACGTCGCTGTACATCGGTCCCGGCGTAACCGGCGGCGCGCTCAGCGAGCCGGGACAGGAGCCATCCGGCTACATTCATACCGCCGAACTGGGATTGAATTTGACCAAGCCAACCGTTCTGGGTGCGCTGAATGATGTGAATTTCTATCCGTATACCATGACAGTGCTTGGAGCGACAGGCACAATCACGGAAAACAGCGAGACAATGAATGTCGTCCTGAACTACCGTCTGGCGCGGACCGACCAATACGAATCGGGCGAGTCCGGCCATAAGCTGGTCATCCGCATGACGGATCCGTACGGATTGTCGCAGGAGCGCATTGTGGTGCCAGGCACGGATCTGCCTGCCGGAATGAACAGCTATCCGATGACCTTCAACAGCCAGGCGTACAAAAACCTGGGCGGGGGAGCGTTCCGGATTACACTGCTGGATGAATTCCAGGGCGGACGAATTGAACTGGCGAACCAGGCGTATAACGTGAAATTTGAACGTCTTCCCGTAGTGGAGAGACCGGAAACACCTGCGCCAAGTCCAAGCCCGAGCCCAAGCGCTACGCCAAGCCCGAGCCCAAGCACTACGCCAAGTCCAAGTCCGAGTGCGGACCCAAGCCCGACGGTGGCGCCGACGCCAAGCCCGTCGGCTACGCCTTCTCCGGATGCAAGTCCGGCCCCAAGCCCGACCCCCGCTCCGGCCAAGGAAGGGGAATAAACCGGTTATGCTTCGAGTAGAACAGCTGTCGCATGTATTCAAGAATGGCAGCGAGGTCAACCCCGTGCTTCATAATATTTCTTTTCACGTCAAAGAGGGGGAGATGGTCGCGCTGACCGGTAGCTCCGGTTCAGGCAAGTCAACCATGCTGAACCTGATGGCCGGGCTGATGAAGCCGACGGAAGGAAATATCTTTATCAACGATAAAAACATAGTCAAGATGGGCGAAAACAAGCTCGCGGAATTCCGGCGCAAAAATATAGGTTTTATCTTCCAGGCTTACGAGCTGATCCCCAGTCTTACCGTGAGGGAGAACGTGGAGCTGCCGCTCGTATTCCAGTCGATTTCTCCGCGCAAACGAAAAAAGCGGGCGCTGGAGCTGCTGGAAATGGTGGGACTTCCGGACAAAGAAAAGATGTTCCCGTCCCTGCTGTCCGGGGGCCAGCAGCAGCGCGTCAGTATTGCGCGTTCGCTGATTACCGAGCCATCGGTTATTTTTGCGGACGAGCCGACAGGCAACCTTGACACCAAAACGGAGGAAGAAGTTATCGCCATACTGGTGGAGCTCAATAAGCGGATGAAAACCACATTCGTTATTGTCACCCACGAGCTTGAAGTGGCAACGCGGATGGAACGGATGATTGCGCTGAAGGACGGCCATCTGGTTGCCAGTCCGCCGAAGCCTGCCGAGAAGCCGGCAGAGACTCCGGTACAGCAGCAGCCCGCCGAAGAGCCTGCCGTGGCGGCGGAAGAGGAACCCGCCGCTGCCGGCGCAGGGGAGGGATCGCAGTGAGAATCGGCGATATTTCGCGGATGGCCTGGGGCCAGATCAAACGGCGGAAGGTAGTCACCGGCCTATGTATGGCCGGTCTCTCCATCGGCTGTGCGGCGATCATAGTCGCATTAAGCCTTGGAGAATCCGCCAGGGATTACAGCGAGCAGATGATGAATGCCAGCTTTAAAATGGATGAAATCACCGTAAATCCGATGCAGGGCATGCCCGATCCCGCCGGCGGCGATCCAACCGGGGCGAATTCGAACCGGGGCAAGCTGACCAATCAGAAGCTGAAAGTGATTCAAGGGCTGCGCCATGTCAAAGCGGCCACAGCTTTTCAAGAGATCGGGTACATGCAGATCATGACCATGGATAACCGGATATCGAATGCCCAGGTGATCGCTACGGATTTGACGATGCTTACCCAATTCGACAAGAAATTCGCCCAGGGAAGCCCGTCCGATCAGCCCGGCATGGCGGTATTTAACTCCGGAGCTACCTACGGGTTCATCGACACCGAAACAAGGGACAAACTGTTCGAACGCATGAATTCCGATCCCGGGAACAACGAGGTTTATGCGGAATTTGACCGGCTGTCGATGCAGCCATCGGATATGTTTCAGCAGCAGTTTCAGTTTCAGTCGCCGAGCCAGGACCCCTCTTCATCCGGACAGATGCTCTCAAGTATGCCGCTTCGCGTAGCGGGGGTGCTCGGCGTCCCTTCGGGCATGGATCCCGGGATGGCGATGTACGATAAGACGGTGTACGTCTCCTACGAAACCGGCCAAATGCTGAAAGAGCAGCTGAAGCTGAACAACAATGGCGGAGAGCCGGGCCAGGATTCCAAAGAGGAAAGCTTTAACAACGCGATAGTCAAGGTGGATGACATCAAGTATATCCCTCAAATTTCGCAGCTGATCCAGAAGCTGAATCTGAATACAAGCGACAACCTGTTCCAGAAGGAGGCCCTTGCTGACGAGTTCAAAATGGTGAAGTCGGCTGCGCTGGGGGTAGGCGTTTTTATTCTGATTATCGCGTCGATCTCGATTATCGTCGCCATGACCATGTCGACGCATCAGCGGCGGCGGCAAATTGGCATTATGAAGGTGCTGGGATCGAACATGCGGCAGATCCGGCAAATGTTCATCACCGAAGCGGCGTTTCTTGGCGCAATGGGCGGCGCGCTGGGTGTGGGATTGTCTTATCTCATCGTCTACGGGATCAATCAGCTGATTTCGGGCGGTTCCATGGGAGGCGGCGGCGGTATGGGCGGCCCAGGTATGGGCGGACCAACGTTGACCATCTATATCCCGCTGATGACCCTGCCGATCGGCATGGCGTTTGCGATTATGACCGGCATTTTGTCAGGGATTTATCCTGCGATCAGCGCATCCCGCACCAATGCCTTGACGGCGATCAAACGCGAGTAGCGATATAAGCGATAGGAGAGGAAACGATTTTGATGAAAAGAATCATAAAATGGGTGATCGTGCTGCTGATTTTGGGAGGCGCCGGCTATGCGTTGTACACACTTGTATTGAAACCAAAACCGGAAGCCGCGCCGATTGAGCCTCCGCAGGTGATTTCCTTCCAGGCAACCCAAGAGACGATGACCAAATCGATCCAGGTAAAAGGCAAGTCAAAGTATGAAGATGAGACGCTTGTTTACGCCCCTTTTGCATCCAAAGTAACAAAGTGGAAGGTGGAGAACGGCAGCCAGGTAGGCAAAGGAGACGTGCTGTTCACGCTGGATCAGACGGCACTGCAAACGGAAATCGAACAGCAGGAGGCCAATATCCGCAAAACAGAGCTGGAAACGAAGCTGAATGAGTTCGTCAGCCTGCAGGACCAGGAAGCGGCGCCCATTGGCGCAACCGAAGCGGAACGGCTGAAAGTGCTGGCCGATCAGGAGACAAAACGGCTGAACCAGGAGTTGAACGAGGTAACCGCACAAATCCAGCAGCGCGAAATCGCGGATAAGAAAAAGAAGGTGTCCTCCGCCGTTGTCCACGCGCCGGCTTCCGGTATCTTTTTGTTCGATAATGCGACCGAAATTCCGCAGATGGTGACGGACAACCAATACATCGGCAAAATTGTAAACTTGTCCAAGCTGCAGTTTATTGCGGTTGTGGGTGAACAGGACATTTTCAGCATCAAAAAAGGAATGCAGGTCAGCGTAAGCATGACCGCCAAAAAAGATCTGAAGCTGAAGGGCACTGTGCTTGAGGTATCGAAATTCGCTTTGGCTACCGGCGGACAAAACGCCTCACAAAGCACCACGCAAAGCACCCCTCAGTTTGAAGTTGTCATTTCGCTGGAGCCAAATGAACATCTGATCGGCGGACTCAGCTTGACCGGCGAAATTGTGACAGTGCGTAAAGAAAAAGTCACCGCGGTGCCCACAATGGCTGTCCAGCGGGAGCCAGGAAAGGCTTACGTCATGATTGACAAAGGCAACGGGCAAACGGAGCGGAGAGACGTAAAAACCGGCATGGAAACGCTGGACAAGGTGGAAATCATTGAAGGGCTGAAACCCGGAGATACAGTGGTTCTGCCTTAAACTGAACAGGACCGGACTTTCAAAAAAAAACCGAAAGCGGGCTTTTGGAAGTCCATAAGCATCTGGCAGACAGCCGGTGATGGAGAAATCCGTCGCCGGCTTTTTCGTGTGAACGGATGATGGCCGGAGGGCCGGCTTCGCTTAAGTGGCTGCTGAGCGTCACCTGTGTTCCTCAGTTCAGCCGGTAAGATTAGCTTATTGGTGTTCACTCGGATTTCCGATTACGTATAGTCCGTTCTGACAGGAGATTCCAAATCGGCGCATAAGAGGGCGGATAGAAACACACACTAATCTTTGCCAGCTTTAGGGAATCTACGGAGGTGGGAGGATGCCTGAATCTTCTATTGAGAATATCCGGAATAAACTAAAAAACTGCGCGGATGTTGTATTTCAGCCCATGGTATTGTGGAGAACGGACTGCACCTTGATCTACATCCACTCCATCGTCGATGAAGTGCTGCTGCGCGACCATATCGCCCTGCCGCTGAGAAAGGCCGAAAGCCAGCATGCTTCACTGGAGCAATGGCTGCAGGATATCAAAGACGGCAAATCGTTTTCCGTAACGAACCGTCCGCTCCACAGCGAGGATGAAGTCGTCGATGCGGTCGTTCAAGGCAATGTTGCGTTATTTATCGGCAAAGGCGGCGAAGGGACGCTGTACGCTTTTGAAACGGTCAAATATAAGTCAAGGGCGGTCACCGTCTCCCAGAACGAGCTGGTCGTTATTGGTCCGCAGGAAGCGTTTATTGAAGACATTCAGACAAATCTGTCGCTGCTCCGCCATAGAATCAAGCACCCGGATCTGAAGCTTAAGGAATTTTCGGTTGGAAGATACACCCAGACCAAGGTTGTGGTTGCTTATATCGAAGGATTATGCAACCCGAACGTGCTGGAGCGGATCGAACAGGTGCTGCAGGGGATTGATATCGACGGGGTGCTCGGAGTCAGCTATTTAACCGAACAATTTAAGGGGAGCCGGCGCACACTGTTTCCCTTGTTCCAATATACGGAGCGTCCCGATTCCGTATCGGGTTCGCTGATGGAAGGCCGGGTAGCCATCTTGCTGGACGGAACCCCTTCGGCAGTATTGGCACCTGTCACTTTATTATCCCTGCTGCAATCTTCCGAGGATTACTACCAGAATTACTTTGCAGGGAGTTGGATTCGAATTATCCGGTTTTTCTTTTCCATTATATCCCTTTTGCTACCCTCACTGTACGTGGCCATTACGACCTTCCACCCGCAGATTATCCCAAGCAATCTGCTGCTGACGATTGCGTCGGCACGGGAGAATATCCCCTTTTCCGCCTTAACGGAAGCGCTGATTATGGAATTGACTTTCGAGGCGCTGCGCGAAGCGGGAACGAGGATTCCGAAGCCCGTCGGTCAGACGGTTTCCATCATTGGCGGGATTGTTATCGGACAAGCCGCCGTACAGGCGGGGATCGTGTCAGCCCCAATGGTCATTGTAGTCTCTATTACCGGGATCGCCTCGTTTATCATTCCGCATCTAGAATTGGGGCTTGCTCTCCGGCTGCTGCGCTTCCCGCTTCTAATTATGGGCGGCCTAATGGGGCTCTTGGGCGTTATCGTGCTTTTGTTTATTTTGTACGGCCATCTCGCAGCCCTGAATTCACTTGGCACGCCTTACCTGCAGCCGATTGCGCCGCTGGTTCTTCCGGATTGGAGAGATACGTTCCTGCGCGTTCCGTCAAAGCTGATGGGCAAACGGACGACAGCCTATACCAACACCCGTAACAAAAGGAGACAAGGGAACTGATGAAAGCGGCAAAACTCCTGTTGCTCATCGTACTGCTGATTCCGCTGACGGGCTGCTGGTCCAGAGTAGAGATGGACGAACTCACCTTTATTTTTGGTCTATTCGTAGATCAAGGAAAGCAGCCTGGTACGGTTGAAATCACCATCAGTACCCCTCTGCCCAACCGGCTGATGTCGGGCCAGCAGGCGGGCAGCGGCGGGCAGCATGGAAATACTTACTCTATGATTACCGGATCGGGTCCAACGATTCCCGAGGCTCTGGCCAATATTCAAAAGGATTTAACCCGGCAGCTCAGTCTTGGCCATATTAAAGTGATTGTGGTCAGTGAATCCTACGCGAAGGCGGGATTGTCCGACCTGCTGGAGTGGGTGAGCCGCGAGCCGACCGTACCGCTCGGTACCTTTATACTGGCTTCGCCGGATACAGCCAAGAAGGCGGCCCAGATCACGCCCGTTTACGAGCAGCTGCCGTCGGAAGTGCTGCTTAAAATGGCGTCGGAAGGATATATGTTCACTACAACGATAAAGGATGTTCTGATGGGAGTCAGGGGACAAATGGGCACACCCGTCAATTTGCTTACTACGTCTAATAAACCTCCGTTAGGAGAAGGAAAACCCGAACAAAGCTGGAGAGGATTGCAGGGGGCGCTGCTGATACAAGGAGACCAAATGAAATCTGTGATGAGCTTGGCGCCGTCCCGCGCTTTAGCGTGGGCAGATGGAGGCGCCAAGTCGCCCACCTATTCGGTGGAGTGGGACGAAGGTAAAAGCAGAGCGTCGGTTGTTTTTGTCAGGAGGTCTTCATCTACCAAGGTAAAAATGACGCCGGAAGGACCGGTATTCCGGATTCGGCTAAAAGGCAGAGCCAGTGTTATATTCAACACGGACTTCAAACGGCGGCAGACCTCTGAAGTCAGCTCCACCATCGTCGAACAGCTGGAACAAAAACTAAGCAAAGACCTGGAACAAGCGATCCGGTTAAGCCAAAAAAGCGGGTGTGATGTGCTTCGGCTAGGCCAGCGCCTGGAATGGAATCATCCCGATCAGTGGCGCAAGCTGAAAGATAAGTGGGAGGATTACTACCGCAATGACGCACAAATTGAGGTTTCTGCGGATTTTCATCTTGTGGACTTTGGTTCCAGCAAATAGAGAGGAGGCAGGGGATGCGTTCGTCCGGCTGGCAGCTGTTTCGTTTCGGGTTTGTCTATTTTAATTCTCAAGCGACAACCTTCCTGGTCCCAGCCTTATACTCCGGAGAACCTTACCAAGGCTGGGCAGGTATTCTGGGCGGTACGGCGGTAAGTCTGCTCCTGCTGGCGGCGATGATGTATACTGCGCGGGCCAAGCCTGGAGAGGAATGGATCAGGTTTGGGAAGGAAGTGACGGGGAGATGGGTGCATGGTCTGCTGGTAGTGCTGCTTCTATTATGGGGCGTATATTATGCCTCCTCAGACATCGAGAATTTTGTCCTGTTCTTCGGCTCCAATTATTTGAGAGAGACGCCTCACTGGTTCATTCAAGCAGCAATCACAGTGGTGATTATCTTTACGGCTCAGCTTGGACGGGTCACCATTATTTATATGACGGATGGCTTGTTTGTAATTATCGCGGCAGTAACCGTTTTTACGCTCTGCATGTTCATGCAAACCGCTGATTTCCGCATGCTGCCGGCCGTGTTCCATCATTTTGATCTAAAAACAACGGCCACGCATACGCTGACCGTAGCTTCCTGGTTTTCCGAGTGGATTGTTTTTCTGTTTATCGGACCGCAGCTCCTCCAGCAGAAGGGTGCATTCAAGAAGCTGGCTGCCGTTCAGCTGACAATTATGCTATCTGTGCTGCTGGGGTGGCTGCTGACACTGCTGAATTTTGGGCCATACCTTGCCCGGGAGATGCAGTTTCCTTACCTTGGTACGGTCCGGGCCACAGCTCAGCGGGGAGCGCTGAATCTTGATCCGCTGCTGATCGGGCTGTGGGCCTCCTCTATGCTGATTCACAGTTCTTTTGTGATTTATATCGCCAGCCGGTGCGTCAAGTACTTTATAAAAAACCGGGGGAGCGGGTATGTCATCCCGTTACTCGGAATCGGAGCTTTTGCGATTGCCGCGCTGTATTCCCGGAACATTGAGAGGTATATGAAAGATTACTACTCCATGTGGCTGATTTGGGTCTGGATAGGGTTCGAATTCATTCCCGCACTCTATGCACTGCTCCTGCGTATAAGACGAAAAAAGGAGCGTCCGGCCGGCGCACAGGATTGAAATAAGGTGAAAACAGCGAATGGATGTGGACCGGCGGACCGGCTAGCCGGTAGCCGGTTATGATGATTAACGGACAACCAGCTCATCGCCTTGACAGGGAGCTGGTTTTTTGCTGTTAAATATTCCTCCTCAGGGCTACAGTCTCCTACATGAAAGTATATGATGAACTATTTTGTGAGCATCGTATTTCACCCAGCCCAGCAGCGCCGAACCTCTTGAAGTTTGCCAAGGTAGTCCTATGTAGTACAGTCCTTTAACTGGCGACACGCCTTCTGTATGTAAAATTACACCTGTGGCATCCAAAGCGCCGGCGATATCGATCCAACTATCGTTTCGTTTAAAACCGGTCGCCCAAATGATATTATCAGCCTTTAGTTCACTGTCATCCTCAAATAGGATGCGGTCATTTATTGCGTGTGAGGCCCGGGTATATACGCTGACCCTTCCTTTTTTTATTAACTCTCTTAATTCATATCCATAGACGTATTCTGGCTGATTTCGCAGCCACTTTCCAAGCCTGCTATTTGTATTTGCTTGTATTAATTTGAATTTTTCAAAAAACCAAAATATGCTCTGATTCATGATATACAGCGGTTTAAATGTCATCTTGCTGGAAATCGAAATCGATACGGATTGATTGCTTTCTAACGCTATTTCCGCAGCGATTTGTGCTCCTGAATTTCCACCTCCAACAATAAGGGTGGTTCCGGGTTTCAATTGTGACGGGTTCTTATACTCCGAAGAATGAAGTTGGGTAACGTGCTCCGATAAGGACTCTGAAAAGGAAGGCACATTTTTAATCTGAAAAGGTCCCGTGGCAACTATAACATTCCGGGCTTCAATCCTCCCTTGGGTCGTTTCAGCATAGAATACCTCTTCTGCTTTACTGAGATGGACCACTTTGCAGTTCATTCGTACCGGCAGCTCCATTTGTTGAGCATATTTTTCAAGATAGTCTGCGATTTCATCTTTATCCGGCAGGCCATTTCTATCCCCTTTAAGGGGCTTCCCGGGCAATCCGTCATACATCCGCGGAGTAAAAAGATGCAAAGAGTCGTACCGGTTACGCCACGAATCGCCGACTGATGAAGCTGCATCAACTATTAAAAAGCGCATTCCCGATTGTTTCAGATCATATCCGGCTGCCAAACCCGCTTGTCCGGCTCCAATAATTAAAACATCATACATCCTTATCATCTCCGTCGCGACTTGTTGTTAATATATGAGCAATTGTTCATATGTATTATAGCGTGCTGTTTCGTAATTGGCAACTATGGGAACAGGCATTTTTTTAACTCAAAATGGTAGTCAGTGACCCTGCAGCAGTGTGCAGGAAAGGTCGGGTATCACCGTTTTTTTTCTGCTATGCTGGGAACAAGCAAGGAGGTGAGGGAATGAATGCGCTGGCGCAGATGAACAAGGCATTAAGCTATATTGAAGCCAATCTGGCCGACACGGTTGATTACCGGGAGGCAGCGCGGATTGCATGCTGCTCCGAATATCATTTTTCGCGGATGTTTTCTTTTCTGGCCGGCATCCCGCTGGCGGAATACATCCGCCGCAGGCGGCTGACCTTGGCTGCGTTGGAGTTAAGCCGCGGAGATGGCGCAAAAATTGTGGATACGGCGCTTAAATACGGATATGGCTCACCGGATGCGTTTGCCCGGGCTTTTCAGGCCATGCATGGAATTACACCGTCGGAAGCCCGGATTCCGGGAGCGCCGTTGAAGGCTTTTCCCAAAATGACTTTTCAGCTTACCATTAAAGGAGGAGACGAAATGAATTATCGTATTGAGGAAAAAGGGGCGTTCCGGATTGCCGGCATCGCCAAAAGAGTGCCGATTGTGTTCGAGGGGGTGAATCCGGATATCGCATCCATGTGGTCCTCGTTAACGCCCGAATGGATTGCCCGGGTGAAACAGCTGTCGAATATACAACCCTCCGGACTGATTAGCGCTTCCGTTCATTTCAGCGAGGGGCGGATGGAGGAAAAGGGGGGGCTGGATCAATACATCGGTGCAGCAACAACGCTGGAGGTGCCGGAAGACCTGGCGCAGCTGGAAGTGCCTGCATCGGCTTGGGCGGTGTTCACCGCTGTCGGCCCGTTTCCGGCCGCGCTGCAGGAGACATGGGGCCGTATTTACTCGGAATGGTTCCCGTCTGCGGATTATGAACTGAGCGAAGGCCCGGAAATTCTCTGGAACGAACATAAGGACGTCAGCTCGCCGCAGTTCAAAAGCGAGATTTGGATTCCGATCCGGAAGAAATAAATGTACTTGGCAATGCCCGCCCCCTGTCTATGTCTATTGATCTCGGATAATGAATCTCTATGGCCATTTCTGGTATGATAAGAGAATGAATTGGAATTTTCAGGGGGAAGCGGGGCATTACAGGATGAGACAAGGAAAAGAAGCATACGGGCTGATCGAGGCAATTCGCGGGAATCTGGCGAAGGCGGTGGTCGGCAAAGAAGAAGGAATTGAACTGCTGCTGTGCGCTCTGCTGGCCGACGGCCATGTGCTGCTGGAGGATGTGCCGGGAACGGGGAAAACACTGCTTGCCAAGGCGCTGGCCCGTTCGCTGGATTGCAGCTTCAGCCGGATTCAGTTCACGCCGGATTTGCTGCCGTCGGATGTAAGCGGAATCAACTACTATAATCAAAAAACAGGAGAGTTTGAATTCCGGCCAGGCCCGGTGTTTGCCGGCATTTTGCTGGCCGATGAGATCAACCGGGCCACACCAAGGACTCAATCGAGTCTCCTGGAATGCATGGAGGAACGACAGGTGACGGTGGACGGGGTAACCCGGCCAATGGAATCGCCGTTCCTGGTGATTGCCACGCAGAACCCGGTAGATAACCAGGGGACGTTTCCGCTGCCGGAAGCCCAGCTTGACCGGTTTATGCTGCGGATTATGACAGGTTATCCGTCCCATGAAGAAGCCGTGGAAATTTTGGAGCGTTTTGGTGCCGCGGATCCGCTGCGCGAGCTTCAGCCTGTTGCAACCGCCGAGGCCGTTCAAGCGGCTCAGGCCGAAGCGGCCGCTGTCCGCGTCTCCTCCGAGCTGATGGCTTATATTGTCCGGATTGCCGAGGCGACAAGATCCCATCCGCTGGTCCGGCTCGGCGCAAGCCCGCGTGCTTCGGCGGCGCTGCTCCGTGCAAGCCGGGCGCTGGCTCTTATCCGGGGCCGTGAATATGCGACCCCGGACGATATCAAGACCGCCGCAGTCCCGGTCCTTGCGCACAGGCTGGTGCTGAGCCACGGAGCCCAGGTGCGGGCGGCCGACGCCGCTCAGATTGTGCGTGACGTGCTGGCGGGGATTGAAGTGCCGGCGGAAACTGCAAAAACCGCAGAGACCGCAGGAACCGAGGCAACCGTAGGAGACGCTAAAACCGCGGGGACCACAAGACCCGCAAAAACCGCAGAGACCGCCTCCGGCTTGTTCAAGGGGGCGGAGTAGTCCATGCCGTTGCCGCAATTTATGCTGAGTACGCTGTTCCTGCTGGTCGTCCTCATTCTGCTGTATGACAAGCGGGCGTTGCGCGGCGTTGGATACAAGCGGTATTTTAACCGGACGCAGGCGTACGAAGGCGATACGGTAGAGATGGTCGAAGAGATCGTCAATGCGAAGCTGCTTCCGCTGACCTGGCTGCGGCTCGAGTCGGCGGTTCCTGCCGGACTGCAGTTCGGCAGCCAGGAGAATCTAAGCGTCAGCAGCGGGGAGATTTCCCAAAACCACAACAGCCTGTTTTATCTGAAGCCTTACCGGCACATTCGGCGCCGCCACACGGTTACCTGTGCCCAAAGAGGAATCTACCTGCTGGAATCGGCGACGATGACAACGGGAGACCCCTTGGGGTTTACCAAAAAAGTCCGCCGGTATCCGCTGGAGCTGCATCTGACTGTGTATCCGTCCTGTCTTGAACTCGAAGATCTTCCGCTTCCGGTCCACGGCTGGCTGGGCGAGCTGCCGGTGAAGCGCTGGATCATGGAGGATCCGTTCCTTCAGGCGGGGACGCGGGAATATGCGCCTGGCGATCCTTTTCACCGCATTCACTGGAAGGCCAGCGCCCGCACAGGAATCCTACAGGTCCATAAAAAAGGGACAACAGCGGACTCGAAGCTGGTCGTCTGCCTTAATGTTGAAGACAGCGCGGGCATGTGGCGAAACGCAACGGATATTTCCCGGATCGAGCGGGGAATCCGGTACGCCGCCACAGTTATTACCTATGCCCTGCATAATGGCATTCAAACCGGGCTGATCTCGAACGGCCGTCTGCCCGGGGCGGAGGAACGGGAGCCGGCGGTCGTCGAGCCGGTCTACGATCAGGAAGCGCTGCTGGGCGCGTTGGCGGGGCTGCTCCTCGATCGTTCGCTCCCTATGGACCGGCTGATTGAAGAAAGGCTGGAGATGGGGGAAACCTCGGCCGACTATCTGCTGATCACCTGCCACCGCGGCCCTCTGCTTGAAGCGGCAGCCGCAAAGCTTGAAGCCGCCGGCAACGGCGTTGAATGGCTGATGATTCCGGAAGAGGGAGGCGAGGGCCGGTGAATGCGCGGATGAACCGGATCAACCGGGGGGAGATGGCGTTATGGCTTCTAGTCGCAACCGAGCTTGTGCTGCTGCTTCCGCTATGGATCGCGCTGACCGCGTGGCTGCACCCGGCGTGGCCGCTGCTTGCACTGCCGGCCGCGGCGGCCGCTGGCAAGTTCCTCAGCGGAAGGCTGACCCGCCGGTGGTCCGCCGTGCTCGCCGGCACAGCTGTCTCCCTCTGCGGCGGGCTGGCCGCCGGGCTGCACTGGCCGGCCCTGCCGCTGGCCGCGGCCTCCGGCGTCTGCTGGTGGCTCGGCCGCACCGCGGCGATGCGCATCGGCGACGACCGGATGTACTGGGCGGGTTCCGCCCTGTACTTTGTGTCCGCCGTCGCTTTTGTGCGCATCCCGGCGCTGGCGTACGCCGCGCAGCCGCTGGCATGGCTGGGCGCAGCCTGCTTCGTGCTGACGCTGCTTGCAGCAAGCGGCAGCCACCTGCGAAGCGGCGCGTCCGCAGGCGGCGCTTCGGCCCTGCCCGCCGGCATCCGGCGGTTCAACCGCCTGTTTCTCGGCGGGCTGCTGCTGGTCGGCGCCGCGCTGGCGGCAGGCGCCGGCGATGCCGCCGGACGGCTCCTGTGGAGCGCCGTCCGGGGCGTGGTGCAGTGGCTGGCCGGGGAACCGGGCCAGCCGGAAGCGCCGGCACAGCCCGCTGCGCCTCCGCCGGCGATGCCCGCGTTCCCGCCCGCCGAGGCGGGGGAACCGGGCGTGTTCGCCCGCGTGCTGAACGGGCTGTTCCTCTTCGCCGCCGCGGCCGCAGGGGCGGCGGCGCTCTGGTACGCGCTGCGCTGGCTGCGGCGCAGCGGACCGTGGTGGCGGCGCTGGACGGGCGCGCTGCTTGCTTTTTTAAGCAAGCGGAACGAGCCTGCCGCGCCGCCGGCTTACCAGGATGAAGAGCGCAGCCTCTTCACCTGGGAACAGGCCCTGCGGTCCGCGAAGACGCGTTTGCTGTCCGGCTGGCGCACCCCCCGGGAACCGGGGTGGGACACGCTGCAGGACGGACGTGCGAAGGCGCGCTGGCTGTACCGCGGCTGGCTGCGGGCGTTAACGGCCCGAGGGTATGCCGGACGCCCCGAGCTGACCCCCAGAGAGACGGCGCGCGATGCCGCCGGCTGGGAAGGGAAGGGGCGGCGCAAAAGCGGCCGCACCCTGCAGCCCGCAGCGGACGAAGAGACAGTCTGCCGCTTGGTGGAGCAGTATGAGCGGGCAAGATATGGCGAGGAAGAACCGGACGCCGCCGAGCTGGCGGCCATTAGAAGCAAGCTGAAGCTGTAGCAAGGCGCTGAGGGCCATGGCACAATGAGCGGTCAGTGATGTCATGCAAGCGGGCGGCTTGTCAAGAAAACAAAAGGATGCAGCACGGTGAATAGCCGCGCTGCATCCTCTTTTTTCATTCATAGTGCCGGACCGAGGCTCCAGAGCGGGACCGAAGTTCCCCGATGCCCCCTATAGATTGCCTGGTAACCGAAACTCTTCAATGCCCCGCTATTTATAGCCCGGTCACCACTTCGTTTTCTGCACACCGTAACACCCGCACCGACGGAACTTTCCGGTTCGGGCGGGAGGCCTGATTAAATCAGCCGATAGCCGGATGGCAGCGTACCGCTGCTGCGAATCTCACGGATTTGAGCCAGTGTCAGCCTCTGATTAGTAGAGATAATCGATTCCACATCATTGCCGGCAATGTAATCGTCCAAATCCCGGATATCACGGTTTCCCCGGAGGACCCGGAAGTTTCCTCTGAACCGGGTTCTGGTGAACAGCACAAGCGTAGCGTTGCTGCTGGTCGAGAAAAAACGCAGACTTTCGATACCATCCAGAATATTGTCCGTGTTGCGGATGCCCAGATTGCCCGTGTAAGTCCGGACCCTACCGCTGTAGTTTTCTTCTTCGTACACCCGCAGCCGCGGGTACGTCTGTGAAATATGAACTTCTTTTTTCATGCGGCCGTTCCTCCTAGCTTGTTCTAAGAATCTCTTGCACTTGTATTCTATGAAGGGCTGCGAGAGTTGGCTTGGACAAAAACCATTCAAAGCGAAGGGGAAATGAAACGAATAATCTGCGCAAAAAGGCGAACATTATCTATAGTTCCATAAAATGATTAGGAGGGTCTTGTCATGCCATTTGGTGCTCACGAAACGATGGAAGTTCACGAATGCCTTACGGAAAAAATCAACTGTATCAACCACTTCAATCTGTATGCCAGCCAGGCTAAAAACCCGCGCCTGCGCGACATGATCACACGCCATCTGCAAGAGGGAATCAGCTCATATAACTCGATTGTCAATTTGACCCGCGGCAACAGCCGCTTCACTCCAATCGCCCCTACCATGGAAACCCGGGGAATGGAGAACCAGCAAATCCGTTATGGTCTGGATCACCCGCGCCCGATTGCTCCACAAAACGGCACGGAATTTAAGGATGAAGAAATCGCGATGGCCATGCTGGTCCAGCATAAAAACGGCGCAAAAAACAGCACTTGGGCGACACTGGAATGCGCTGACCCGAGCCTCCGTCAGGTGCTGCAAAACAGTGCCATCAGCTGCATGAACCAAGCTTATGAAGTGTTCTTGTTTATGAACGAACAGGGAACCTATCAGGTGCCTACCTTAAAAGAAAATACGGCGGAAACCTTTATGCAGACCTACCAGCCTGTAGGTCAAGGGATGATGCAGCAATACGGCGTTACCGGCAACTCCAGCGTTCAAGCACCTTACGGAATGTCCCAAAGCAGCCAGCAAGGATTCCAGGGTTCATTCACAGGTGCAGGCAGCATGAATGCGGGATCCGGCAACAGTGCTTTATTTGGTTCCGCTACGACCGGCTCCTCCACGCAGTATCATAACCAGGGGTAATACGGACGGCTTGTCCATATCCGTTCTAATCAGCAGGGGCGCTCCATTTTTGGAGCGTCCTTTTTGAAGCTGTGCGGATTGCAAGACATTCCGGTTCACGCACTGTTCTGCGATAATTTTGGCGGCTGGAATTTTTGAACGTAAACGGTGCAGCTTGTTCAGAAGAATGATATGATCAGTTTTACAGCCATGGAAGCTTTAGCCGCTGTAAAACGTTATCGGTCCCTTAATAGGGACCGCTCCCCCAGGGGAAATAGGAAGCAAACGAAAGGAGCCGCACAATGATTAACAAAGTTGGAAAAATCACGATTTATGTCAACGATCAAGAGCAGGCTAAGGATTTTTGGATCAACAAAATGAATTTTGCGCTAAAATTTGAACAGCAAATGGGTCCTAATGCCGCCTGGATAGAGGTTGTGCCAAGTAAAGATGAATTCACCACGCTGGTGCTGTATTCCAAGTCCATGATGGAAAAGCAAAGACCGGAGAAGGTCGCCCACCCGAACCTCCTGTTCAGCACTACGGACATTGAGTCAGCGCATCAATCCATGCAGGCAAATGGAGTTGAGGTGGAGCCCATCAACAAAATGCCGTTTGGCACGATGTTTACGTTTAAAGACCAGGACGGCAATGAGTATATTTTGAGGGAAGATAAGTAGCCGGCATCCCGTCCGCCGTTAATCGCTAACCGTATCATCACTACCTGCAGCCCATAAACACAGCCCGTTCTTCTGTCGAAGGATGGGCTGTATTTGTTTTGGCAGGACCGGAAGTATGCCGTACATGTGGCGGTAAAAAAAGAATCGACTTCTACAAGTGCCCCCTTGCTCCCGGCTTTCATTTGACGGATAGGTTGGCCGTACAGATAATGGAAAAGAATGAGCCTTCCCCTAAACCTTTATCCACACATTAAACTTATCTTACATTCTTCGTTCTGACCTACATTCTTAGTCCTGATCCACAA
Source organism: Paenibacillus nanchangensis (assembly GCF_046543445.1). Lineage (NCBI taxonomy): Bacteria > Bacillati > Bacillota > Bacilli > Caryophanales > Paenibacillaceae > Paenibacillus > Paenibacillus nanchangensis. The sequence continues at coordinate 23,012 of NZ_JBHOFD010000013.1, read as the reverse complement.
TCGTAGTCTTAACCCGCATTCCTAGTCCTAACTTACAATCGTAGTCTTAACCCACATTCGTAGTCCTAACTTACATACGTAGTCCTAACCTACATTCATTAACCTTAACCCACTTACCGTTTGGAGGAATTAAAGATGACTATCTTAAAGGATGATAAAAAGACGCAGGAGGGGGAGCACGCAGCCCGCATCGAAATTCTTCCCGGACAATGTACCGTGGTGCAGTGCAATCATGAGATCGGCCGGTCGCTGATTCGTTCATTTTTTGAAGAGCAAACACCTTCGCCTATAGAGGTCACCTACCGCGGCGAACCGCTGTTGTTGTTCCGTCCGGAAACCGCCAGGCGGATCGGGTTTTGTGCCCTGGATGAAGGGTTATACGAGCGTCTTAAAGTAAAAGATTATCTGAAGTTCTGGACGGAGCTTCATGCATCTCGTAAGACAGTAAGCGAACTGCTCAGCCTGATTGGACTAGAGCGAAAAACGAATGAGCGGATCTCCCGGCTCAGCTATTCCGAGAAACGGCTGCTCGGATTCGTTCGAAGCCTTCTCCATGAACCGGAGCTTGTGATCTGGGAAGAACCGGAACAGCACCTGGATCTGGACAGCTGCATGACCGTTCGCCGGATGATTGACGGACTGGTCAATAAAAATACAGCGATGCTGGTCACATGTTCGACGCTGGAGCAGTCGTTGTCACTTTCATCCCGGATCTTCCGGTTGGCCGGCGGGGAGGCAGTCCCTGTACCGGTACAGGAAACAACGGATGTAAGCGAACCGGAGTTTGCTTTTGCGGAGGAGGAACCGTTTAGTCCTTCAAGCGAAACGCCGCCGGAGCCTGCGGTCTTGCTATCCAGACTTATGGTGAAGACGGAAGACAAATATGTGTTCATCGACCCTTTGCAGGTCTTTTATGTGGAAAGCAGCGAAGGGTCAACTTGTTTGTATACAAAAGAAGACAGCTACCCGTGTGCGTGGACGCTGGCGGAGCTGGAAGACAAGCTGAGGCCGTACCGGTTTTACCGCTGCCACCGCTCCTATATCGTCAATCTTGATTCGATCGGCGAACTGATCGTATGGAGCCGTAACAGCTACAGTCTGGTGCTGAACGATGCCAAACGGTCCAGAATTCCATTGTCCAAAGGGAAGTTCGAGGAGCTAAAGTCGATGGTCGGGATCTGATGATACCTATTGTCGCTCCGCCGGCATACTAATGGTGGCTCTATAGCGCTCTATAGTCGCTTCGCCGTCATTCTAAGGCTGACTCTATAGCGCTCTATAATCGCTCGAGGAACTCTAACATCGCTCTACCGGCGCTCCAATGTGCTCATTCAACCTCGAAATTGCTGCTTTCACCCTCCCAAATGACGCTTTTCATGGCAAAATAGCGGTGTTCCGGCTCCTTAATGCTTAATCTGAAATCGAGCGTACCTGCTACACAGTTAAGGGAAGGTGAAAGGAAATGGAATCCGTAATTGAGGTGCAGAACCTCGAAAAACAGTACAGAACCAGACCCGCTTTAAAAAAGATCAGCTTTGAGGTCAGGGAAGGGGAAATCTTCGGTTTCCTTGGTCCAAGCGGCTCAGGAAAGACGACCACCGTCAAAATCCTAACCTCGCAGCTGACGTACTCAGCCGGACAGGTAAAGGTGTTTGGCGCGGACCCGGGCCGTAACCGGAATGCTGCATTTTTGGCCCGGATCGGAGTGCTCACCGATAACAGCGGGATGTACGAGCGCCTCAGCGTGTACGACAATCTTCAGTTGTACTGCCGGCTGTACGGTGTGGCGGAGAAGAGAATCGGAGCCGTGCTGGAAGCCGTCAACTTGGCGGATGACCTTCATACGACAGTCGGCAAGCTGTCAAAAGGGATGAAGCAGCGGGTGACGCTGGCCCGGACGATTCTGCATCAGCCGGACATTTTATTTTTGGATGAGCCAACGTCCGCTCTCGATCCGCTTAACAGCAGCCGAATTCACGAGACCCTGCGCGAGATGAACCGCCGGGGGACAACGATATTTTTAACGACACACAACATGCAGGAGGCGGAGACGCTGTGCCACCGGGTGGCTTTTTTGAATAACGGCCTGATTACCGCATTGGATACCCCGCAGGCGCTGCGATTGCAGCATGGGGATCACACGATCACTGTAACAACACCCGGGGGAACGAAGGTTATGCAGCAGGATGAAGCGGGTGCGGAAACAGTGAGGGAGTTAATGAAACGAGGAGAACTGCTCGCCATACACTCCAATGAACCTACACTTGGCGATATTTTTGTAAAGATGACGGGGAGGGGATTGGAATGACATTTTCCATGCGCCGGTTCCGGGCAATGGTCACAAAAGAATGGAAGGATGGAATCCGCAATCCGCACATTTTACTTAACGCGGGGATGCCGATTTTGCTGGCCGTACTGTTTAGTCAGAAGGATAACAATGCGGAAGATCTTACTTTTCTGGCGATTCCTATCCTCGTAGCCATTTCGATTACGGGCGCTTTCGTTCAGGCGGCGATGATTGCTGAGGAAAAAGAAAAAAACACGCTGCGCGCGCTAATGCTGTCACCGGCTTCCAAACTGGAGGTTTTGGCCGGAAAAAGCGCTACAACGGTATTGTTTGCTATCCTTGTGATTGCGGTTTGTGTTGCCGTATCCGGAGTGCCGGACGTGAACTTGATGTACCTGTCGATTATGACCTTGCTGCTGCTTGTGATCTTTATGGCCTTTGGGACGCTGATCGGATTGATCGCCCGGACCGCCTCCGAATCCTCCATTGTAGGTCTGCCTGTTCTGCTGGTGTTTATATTTGGCCCCATCTTTGTGCCCGGTTTTGAGGTGCCCGCGCTGATGGATATCATCCGCTGGCTGCCGTCGCATCAATTTATAGCGGCCGTTCAGGAGCTGCTTCAAGGCGGGGGACTGCGCCAGATTCAAGGACATTTGCTTCAACTGACCGTCTGGATGGTGCTGACCGGTGCACTCTGTTTTGCGGCGTATAGCAGACAGCGTTATGAGAAGTAACCGTTCGCAAAGGGTGCATTCAACCGGAAATGGAGGGCGGAAGGATGAATAAAGCGGTCAAAAACTTAATTTTCGGAGCGGTCCTGCTGGTCGTGATGCTGATTGTGCGGAAGCTGTGGCTGCCTGAAGGGATTATGGGCCTATTCAAATAAAATGTGCTGCGAGCACCGCAATAATCGCTGCAAATGCCGGGAAACCCTGGACGAAGAGGATCGATTTTTTGGCAGTGATACTGCCATAAACAGCCGCCACAGCGACACAAATCAGAAAAAACAGCTGTAGCTGAAAGGAAAATGCGGCATTTGGATGCAGCAGCCCCCAGATCAGACCGGCGGCCAAAAATCCGTTGTACAGACCTTGGTTGGCGGCAAGCGATTTCGTCTCCTCCGCAAACTGGCTGGTAGTCCCAAAAGCCTTCCGCGCTCTGGGACTGGTCCACAAAAACATCTCCAGTGCAAGGATGTACACGTGCTCCAGGGCAACAAACGCCACCAGAATTGTGCTTAGAATCATCATTTGAACTCCTTCTTTCCGGTTAATTTGCGGACCAGCTGCAAAATCCCGGGAACAGTCGTTAGTTACGCTAAAGGATTCCAGCCTCCTTGGCTATGGAAAGGTTGGCCATGTGAGAGCTGAGCAGGCGTGCAGCTGTGTCCTAAAATATATTTTATAAAATATAATTACGTAAAATAATATAGGCAGGAACAAAAGATTTGTCAATGCTGATTAAGCCAAAGGAGAACCGCCAATTGCGCGGTTCTCCTCGATTGTTGGGGATATCCATCCCCAATACTGCTACACCAGCAGCCTAAACAGCATAACCGCTATGATACCCACCAGTACGGTGGACAGCAGACTGCGGGTGCGAAAAGCGACCCAAAACGTGGGAACCGCTGCCAGCAGGCTGACGTTGTTTGCGGTCAGCGCCAGCTTGCCGTCCGACAGCAGCAGTTCCTGCGCCACCAGCGCGGCCATGACGGACACCGGGACGTAATTCAGCCAGCGCAGCGCCACATCCGGCAGTTTGAACCGGCTGAGCACCATGAGCGGAACAATCCGCGGGATCAAGGTGACGAGCGCGGCGCCTGCAATGATCAGGACGATGTCCAGTCTTACTTCCATTTCTCTAACACCACCCCGATGGTTGATGCCGCCACCGTAGCGGCAATAACGCCCGCCCCTGTCGACCAGACTAAAGACACGATGACCGCAATAACGGCTGCAGCCGTACCAACGATCAGATCGCGCCGGAGCGTGCGCCGTGACAGCAGCGTCAGCGCCAGCAGGCCGATAAACATAGCCGGCAGCGCAAAATCAAGCCCGAAGGCTTCCGGATCCGTGATCCACTCGCCAAGAAATGCTCCCGCCAGATTCGCTACAATCCAGTTCAGATAGGCCGTCAGATTCAGCCCGTGCATCCAGCGTTCGCTGATCTGTTTGCGCTCCGCCGCTCGCGTAATGGCGACGCCAAACGTCTCATCCGTCAGCAGCGCGCCGACCAGCATGTTCCGCACATGCGATAAATGGCGGAAATAAGGCGACAAAGCCGCGCTCAGCAGCAGGTGCCGCAGATTCACGAACAATACGGTCACGATGATGCTGACTGCGGGGCTGGCCGCCTGGATCATGCCCGCGGCAATAAATTGTGCCGAACCGGCGTACAAAATAATGGACATCAAGGCAATCTCCAGCATGCTGAGTCCCGCAGTTTTTTCCACAACTCCGGCGGCGAATCCGATGCTCAAGTAGCCCAGAAGCGTGGGCAGACAGTCTTTTACGCCGCGCAGGAACGTATCCTCCCCGGTGTGCGCCTTGGGGGAGCCCGCCGTTTGCTCCTTCATCGCAGCTCCTCCAATCTCCTGTTGTCATTCTATGTACCAATAGCAGGGTGTCCATGCGTACTTGTACTATAAAGACGAAGGGTAGGACTGTCAATCCCGTAGAGGAAACTGTTCTGCGCAGGTGTCTTTTCTTTTCTGTTGGCAAGGGGACGTGGATTCTCTTTTTTAATCCTTCTTTATCATTTCTTTAGAATTGGCTGTTAGTGTAATGGCACAGGGGAGAGATACCCCAAATATCGATAGAGGATGATACACATGAACCCGATTCTGACAACAACCCATCTTGAAAAACGATTTGGCAAACACACCGCCGTTACCGACGTCTCGCTTCAGATTAACACCGGAACCGTCTACGGACTGCTGGGCCCAAACGGAGCGGGCAAAACGACAACGCTGAAAATGATCACAGGGCTGCTGCGGCCAACCTCTGGAAGCATTGCTTACAACGGCAAGCCGTGGACCCGGGATACCCTGCGGGAAATCGGCTCCCTTATTGAATCGCCTGCGCTGTATGGCAATCTTACGGCCAAAGAAAACCTGCTCGTTCATACCCGGCTGCTGAATTTACCCGCTTCCCGGATCCGCGAGGTGCTGAATACCGTTGATTTGGCGGATACCGGTGCAAAAAAAGCGTCCCAATTTTCGCTTGGCATGAAACAGCGGCTGGGAATTGCCATCGCGCTGCTGCAGCGTCCCAAGCTGCTGATTCTCGATGAGCCGACAAATGGGCTGGATCCGCTGGGCATTCAAGAGCTGCGCGAATTGATCCGCTCTTTTCCGGCGCAGGGCATTACCGTTATTTTATCGAGCCATATTCTGACTGAAGTGGAGCTGATCGCGGATGAGATCGGAATTATCAGTGAAGGCCGGCTGAGCTACCAAGGAGAGAACCGGAAGGGGCTGGATCTGGAAGCTTTGTTCATGGATGTCGTCCGGAATAACCGTTCGAAAGGAGGCAGCCGGCATGTTTAATCTGCTGCGTGCGGAAGCCTTGAAGTCGAAACGCACCTTTGCCAGAAAGCTGGCGTATGGCGCACCGTTGTTTTTTGTGGTGTACGCGCTGGTGGTTAAAATGCTGATGCCGGTCCAGCAGCTCGCCTCCTGGGATCTGCTGCTATACATGGTCTTCAACTGGTGGCCGGTGCTGTTCATCCCGCTCGGGACGGCGCTGATGTGCGCCCTTACGGAAGCGCGGGAGAAAAAATCCGGTGCCGACAGAAGCTTGAGAGCCCGGCCGGTTTCCTTGATAGGGCTGTGGCTGTCCAAAATTGCGGTTACCGGGTGGCTGACCTTTCTGTCCTCCTGTGTGCTGATGGTTTCCACTTTGGCGGCAGGACTGCTGATTGCAGACGGGCAGCCGCCGGTTCTGGACATTATTTTGGGCGGGCTTACGGTTTGGCTGGTGTCCCTGCCGCTGATCCCGCTGCAGCTGATGGCGGCCGCATGGAAAGGATCCATGGTTTCCATTTTGCTGGGCCTGTTTGGCCTGTTTGCCGGTGTGTTATCCGCGGCCAATTCCTACTGGGTTGCCGTTCCCTGGAGCTGGCCGACCCGGCTGATGGCGCCGATGTTTGGTGTCCATCCGAACGGTGTCCCGCTGGTTGAAGGGGATCCGCTGCTGAGTCCGTCTGTGATTCCGGTAGGTATCGCTGCTTCTATAGTGTTTTTGGCGGTTACATCGCTGCTGACGGCGGTATGGTATGCGCGCAGGGAGGTGCGCTGACGATGGAGCTGATGCGTGTTGTCCGTGCGGACTGGCTGATGACGAAGCGGTCCGGTTACCGCTGGCTGATTTTTTCCGCTCCGCCGCTGGCGGCTGCTGTACTGCTGTGGTATTATTCCGGCCGGACGGTAACTTCTGAGCTAAGTTACAGTATATATGATACTTTTTTTCAGCTGATTGCCACTGCGCTGCCGCTTGTCATCAGCCTGTTGTCCGGTCTATTGGCACAGCAGGAGGAGCAGGCGGGGAGATTTGGCGGTCTGCTGGGCCGGCGACAGCCGCGGTATGTAAGTTATGCAGGCAAGCTTCTGATGGTCGCTGGACCCGTCATTGTTGGCATCTATATTGCGGCTATCCTTCTCGCCGGCGGAATGCAGGTTGTGCTGGGATTGGAATCTGTTCCTTTTGCGATGTTTCTCACCGGCGCTTCTTATGCGGTAATCGGGGCGCTTACACTTTGCGCGCTGCAGCTTCTGCTGGCGTTTGCGTTCGGAATGGGGGCATCGGTTGCCGCTGGCGGGGCTGGATTTTTGCTTGGGGCGATTATCGGGACAACAATGATCGGCGACCGGTTTTGGATGTATATCCCCTGGTCGTGGCCCGCCCGGCTGTCGTTGTCCCCGCTTCTTAAGCGGCAGGCGGAAGAGCATGGGCTTCAGGAAATGGCGTATTTACTGCAGACTCAGAACGTGCTTGCATTTACACTTGCCATTTTATCGTTTATCCTTGTCTTTTTGTACGGTACAATATGGTTCGGCAGGTGGGAAGGACGTAAAACGTACGAATAACAAAGGCAAGGTGATGGATTTGAGCACAATTTTAATCATCGATGACGAACGCGAGATGGTTCAGCTGCTTACGGATGAACTGACAGACCGGGGACATGAAGTGCTTGCGGCTTACGATGGAGAGCGGGGGATTGAACTGGCCGCTTCCCAGCCGGATCTCGTTATTCTTGATATTATGATGCCTGGGCGGGACGGATTTGACGTGTGCCGGACCATTCGGGATACCGTCCGGTGTCCCATTCTTTTTGTCAGCGCCAGACAATCCGAAAATGACAGAGTGCGCGGATTTTCGCTCGGCGGCGACGATTATATCGTGAAACCGTTTGGACTGCGGGAATTTATGGCTCGGATTGAAGCGAATCTCCGGCGGGAACAACGTGCCAGAGGAGAGAATAAGGACGGCGGGGGCAGCAGGAACAACGCTTCGCTTCTCCGCTGGGGCAGGCTGGAGCTGGACTTGAAAGGCATGTGCGTAACAGTTGGCGGTGCGCCAGTTCCGCTCACCCGCAGGGAATACGAAATCGTGGAGCTGCTTGCGCTGCACGCCGGCCAGGTTTTTTCACGGGAACAAATTTATGAACGCATCTGGGGTTGGGATGCCGAAGGCGATTCCGCCACCATCGTCGAGCATGTCAAAAAAACCCGGGCCAAACTGTCCGCAGCCGATCCCGCCGGGGAATATATTCAAACGGTATGGGGCATCGGCTACAAATGGAATAAGGGGTAACGCATGAAAAAATGGTCCCACTGGTCGCTGAAAACGCAGTTTGGCGCAGGATTTTTGCTTGTTCTGCTGCTTAGTCTGGTTGCTACGGCAATCACCTATGTCGTCGGTGTTCTGTTATACTCCAGCATGGAATTCAAAGGAGTCTATCCGGCCAATTATTACGAAAAACAGCTCCCCGAGATAAAGGCGTATATTAAAAAAGCGAATCTTTCACTGCTGCATCCGGATGGCCGTTCTTTGCTGGAGGAGCATGTCTCCGCGGACGGTTTCCGTTATCAGGTGCTGGATGGAGAAGGCCAGCTGCTGTACGGCACCATGGAAGGCACGATGATTGAGGGACGGGAGGCGCTGTACGACCGCCTGAATACCCAAACCCGGTTTGACGGCCGGTATGTGCAGACTGTGCCGATTATCGGGGAAGACGGCCGGGTGTCGGGAGCTGTGCTTTTGGGTTACACATTAAGCCCCACTTATGCAAAGGGGAGCGGGTGGATGGGCATTCTTTATGCCGCGGTTCTATTGTCACCGTTCCTGTATATTCTCCTGTTCACAGCCCTTTTGGCCAGACGTCTGGCCCGGCGGATCAATCAGCCGCTGCGGATGCTGATGGAGGCTTCGCGCAAAATCGCCAACAAAGACTTGGACTTTGAAATCGGCTACCGTTCGGATAATGAACTGGGGCAGCTGTGTACGGCGTTTTCGCAAATGCAGAGCGAGCTGCAGACATCGCTGTCGGCCCAATGGCGGCTGGAGCGGGAGCAGGCGGAAATGAGCGAAGCGCTTGCGCATGATTTGAAGACGCCTTTATCGATTATTTCCGGGTATGCGGAAGCGCTGCTTGATTCCGAAGGCAATGCAGCGAAACGGCAGCGGTATTTGACGGTTATTCGCGACAATGCGAGCAAAAGCGCGCGGCTTGTCCGGCAAATGCAGCTCAGCGCCGACCTGGAACGTTCGGATGGCCAGCTCGTCCTTACCACTGTGCCTGTCGTTGCTTGGACCGAAGCCCTGCTGAAGCAGTTTGAACTGGAAGCGGAGAGCAAGGGGATTCGGCTTCAGTTTGAGACACAAATGTCAGAGACACAAACGTCAGAGACACAAACGTCAGAAGTACAAATGTCAGAAGTACACATGTCAGAGGTACACATGTCAGAGGTACACATGTCAGAGGTACACATGTCTGAGATACACATGTCTGAGGCACACACGTCTAAATCACAAACCCACGATGGGTATTATTCGGTCGACACGGAGAAACTGGAGCGGATCCTGGGAAACATCTTGATGAACAGCATGGCTTATACTCCGCCGGGCGGCAGGATCGAAATAAAGCTGCAGGCGGAGAACCGTATCCTGCGTTTTCTTGTCCGGGATACGGGGCCGGGTTTTGCCCCGGGGGATTGGGGCAAGGTGTTTGACCGTTTTTACCGGAGCGACAAGGCAAGAGGGATTGGGGAAGGCCACTCCGGTCTGGGGCTTTACATCGCCAAACGTCTTGTGCAGCAGCACGGCGGTGACATTACGGCGTGTAATGCGGATGGCGGAGGCGCGGAGATTGTTTTTTCGATTCAAGCGAGTCAATCGGAGTAATCCTGAGCCGGCAGTCTACCCTAACGGGGAAGGCTGCCGGTTTTTTTGTTGCACAAAAGGCGGTTGGCTTGACAAAGACCGCCGTATGGCATATATTACTTTTTAGATAATAACAAAGTGATAATAACAAAAGATGGGTGGAGGGATTCAATGTCCGGCATAAATAAAGTCGACCGGAACGGTCTGACGGAAGAAGAATTTTTGCGCAGTTACCGGCCAGGCGATTATGAACGCCCTTCTTTGACGGTCGACATGCTGATCTTCACCGTGCTAAGCAGCGCGCCAGAGAATTACCGGCGGACAGCCGACAAAACGCTTCAAGTGCTGCTCATCCGCCGGGGAGAGCACCCTTTTCTGGGGAGTTGGGCGCTGCCTGGCGGTTTTGTGGGCATTCATGAGAGCGTAGACGAAGCGGCCAAACGGGAGCTGAAGAGCGAGACGGGCGTTGACCATGCCTATCTGGAACAGCTTTACACCTGGGGTGAGGTAGGGCGCGACCCGCGGATGCGGGTGGTAAGCTGCTCCTATATGGCGCTTATGGACCGCAGCCAGCTGCAGCTGCAGGCGGGCGACGACGCCGACGATGCCAGGTGGTTTGATGTCAGCAGCGAAATCCTCAGCGAGAAAAACACGCCGCTGGCTGATGGCGAACGCAGGGAGCGCCGGATCCGGATCGTCTTGGAAAATGAAGACCTGCGGCTGGAGCCGATTGTCCAGGTTACCGAACACAGGGAAGGGCACGGCCGGACACTTCGCAGAGAAGTCGTGGATTCAGGCGGGTTAGCGTTTGATCATGCCAAAATGATCGAATACGGCATCGAGCGGCTGAGAAGCAAGCTGGAGTATACCGATATCGCATTTGCGCTGATGCCCCAGCTGTTTACTTTATCCGAGCTGCAGCGGGTATATGAAGTGATATTAGGCAAGCCGCTGCTGGCGGCGGCGTTCCGGCGGAAGATCGCCGGCAGAGTCGAGGAGACCGAGGAATTTACCCGGGAAGGCGGCCACCGGCCGTCCAAGCTGTACCGTTACCGGCAGGCCGGAGAGGAAACGGATCGGGAAGAGGAACGGATATAAGGAGGAGCACCTATGATCAAGAGACCGGGACGCGATGAGCGGGCACGGTGTGCTGAAGATACGCTGCGCATTGTAACGGAAGGAAGCTACATCTCTCCGTCGGGGGAGACTGTCACGATTAAAGAGCAGGTAAGCCAAGCCGTGAAGCGGACTATATTGTACCGGCCCGGCATGCTTCCTGAACTAAAGGAAACAGCCGAACGCCGGATTGCCGGCGCCGGGGCCGGGCTGGCGGAGATCACAGTGACCGCGGAGACGACACTGGAGGCGGCACGCCGCCTGGTTGCGAAGGAAGGCGTACGGCAGACTGCCGCACTAAATTTTGCTTCGGCAAAAAATCCGGGCGGTGGTTTTTTGGGCGGCAGCCAGGCGCAGGAAGAAAGTTTGGCCCGTTCGTCCGCGCTGTTTGCCTGTATCGAGCCGCAAACGGAGATGTACAAACATAATAAAGGCCTTAAGTCCTGCCTTTATTCCGACTATATGATTTATTCGCCGGATGTTCCGGTGATCCGGGAGGATGGGGGCGAGCTGCTGGATTCGCCGTATCTTTTGTCATTCATAACCGCTCCCGCCGTCAATGCCGGTGTAGTCAGAGAGCGGGAACCCGGCCGTACGGAAGAAATTCATTCGGTTATGCTGGAGAGAATCCGGTATATTTTGTCCGTCGCCGCGGAGCGGGGGCATGGAGCCCTTGTTTTGGGGGCCTACGGCTGCGGCGTATTCCGCAATGACCCGGAAGACGTAGCCGGTTATTTCCGGCAGGTGCTTGTTGGAGAAGGATACGGCCGGTTGTTCGAACGGATTGTTTTTGCCGTTTATGACGCCTCGCCGTCCCAACGGGTGCTCCATGCTTTTCAGCAAAAAATTGAGCCATAATTAACAACGTTAATTTCCTTTGTGATAAGGCAGAAAGGAAATGGAAATGGAAATGGAAATGGAAAAGGAAATGGCAATGGAGATGGCAATGCAAATCTATCCGGGTTTTCAAGCAAAATACACAGATAAATACGTCACGGTTTACCAAGCGTTTAACCATTCGATTGCAAATGAAATAGAAGAAACGGGAACGTTTGGCCCTTCCTTCAAGTTCGACAGGATGACATGGATAAAGCCGTCGTTTTTGTGGATGATGTATAGATGCGGCTGGGGCAGTAAAAGCGGCCAGGAAAGAATATTTTCTATAAATATTTCAAGAGAAGGATTCGACCATATTATATCAAAGGCTGTATTGACCAAATACAAACCCAAAATTCACAGTTCATCTGCGGAATGGAAAAAAGAATTAGATGCATCTGATATCATCGTCCAATTTGATCCTGACAGAGATATTTATGGGGATAAACTCGATCGCAAAGCGATTCAGCTTGGACTCCGGGGAGATGCGGTTGAGAAGTATGTAAAGAAATGGATCACAGATATTCACGATATAACCGGCACTGTCCGGGAATGGAAACTCCTCATTAATAGCGGCCAGTTTAATAACGAGTTGTTACCAAATGAGAAGACATATAATAGTAAATGGTGAGCTAATGGCCGGAGCAGATTGTGAAGTAAGCCTGCAGCCCCAAAAACTAGAATTCATGCAGTTAATTAATTGAAATGCTTCAATTTCGCCTTATCTGGCGAAGTGAAACGGCCTCCCATACGGTACAACAGGGAGGTCTTTTTTTGTTTTTTAAGTCATTAGATATTAATGTGATTAACTATATTTTACCTTGAATGATCTCGCTAATAATTTCAACGTCTGGAATAAACCTCGCAAAAGACGGTTGACAATCAAATTGCCACCATGGTAATTTCTAGAAGGAAACCGGTTTCCCTAACTCATCTGCGATTTCACCTGCACACCTGGTTTTTTTCTTGTTAAAAACGAACAGGGCATCAAGACGTTGAGGCTTGTTCGGTGCCGGAATGCAAACGCTTTTATTCGGGAAAGGGAGAGGATGAATGAAACGGAAGGTTTGGTTTGCACCCCTCGTAATTGCTTCCCTGCTGATGAGCCTGCTGGTTGAAGCGGCCGTGCTTCCGCCGCAAAAGGCGGCTGCGGCGAGCATTGGGACCGTAACGGAAAACGACTCCATCTATCAGATCATGGTTGACCGGTTCCATGACGGCGATCCCTCGAACAACGCAACCGGAGCAGCCATCCGCTACGGCGAAACTTCGGAAGAGGATTTCCGCCACATGAAAGGCGGAGACTGGCAAGGTATTATTGACAAGCTTCCTTACATTAAGGGAATGGGCTATACGGCCATCTGGATCTCGCCGGTCGCCGAGCCGCAAATGACCAACCGGGACAATAACGGTAGCGGCAGAAACACCGCTTATCACGGTTACAACGTGAAAGACCCGAACAAAGCGAATCCTTACTTCGGCACCAAGGAAAAGCTGAAAGAACTGGTTGACGCCGCGCATGCGCAGGGCATCAAGGTTATCATCGACGTTGTGCCCAACCATATCGGCGATTATATGCTGGGCAATAAGGACTACTATGATATTCCTTCGCTGCAGCCGGCGGCCCCTTTTAACAACCCGGCCTGGTATCATCATAACGGAGATATCAACTGGTCACTGGTAGACGGACGTTATGATCAGTGGGCGCAGGATTACATCGAAAATCACGACCTGGGCGGCCTGGATGACCTTGACTTGGACGTGCCGGCAGCCAAACAAGCGATCTTCGATTCGATTAAAGGCTGGTTTACTTACACGGGGGCGGACGGTGCGCGTGTCGATGCGGCCAAGCTGGTAAAGCCGTCCGATCTGGGGGAACTGGAGGATTACCTGGGGGTTAACACGTTTGGCGAGAACTTTGACGGGAATGCGGAATTCGTTTCCCGCTGGGTTGGACCAAACAAGGAATGGGGTATGCTGGATTTCCCGTTATTCTTCTCGATTTTGAACAGCTTCGCTTATGAGCAGTCCTTTGACGCCAATATTAAAAGCACACTTGCCCAGGATTCGCTGTACGGCGGAAATGCAAACCATATGGTCACCTTTTTAGACAACCATGACCGCAACCGGTTCCTTACGGAAGCCGGCGGCAGTGTTGCGAAGCTTCAGAATGCGCTGACCTTCCTGTTTACGGTCCGCGGAACGCCGGTCGTCTTTCAAGGCACCGAGCAAAACAAAGGTAACGGTAATGGCCAAATTCTCAGCGGAGGCATTGCGGATACGTGGAACCGCTGGTCGATGGTCAAGCGGGACGCAAGCGGCAACGTAATTCAGGATTATTTTAATCCGAATACGAATACTTATCAGCATGTAGCCAAGCTGAATGGCATCCGCGCCAAGTTCGAAGCGCTCCGCGTCGGCACGCAGCGCGAGATGTGGTCCGCGCAAAATCTGTACGCGTTCTCCCGCCGGGTGGACAGCGGGGCGGCTCAGGGACAAGAAGTGATCTCGATCTTCAGCAACGCCTCACATGGTACGCAGACCGTAACGATTCCGCTTCGTGCAGAGAGCACATTATCAGCCGGTACCGTTCTTGTGAACCAGCTGAATCCTTCCGACACAGTTACGGTTCAGTCTGGCGGCGTCACCGGCAAGCGGATTAACGTTAGCGTCGACGCCAACAGTGCAAAGATTTATGCCGTAGAGAAAACATCTGGACCTGACACGGAGGCACCTAGTGTTCCGGCGGGACTCACGGGGACTGCGGCTGGATCGACCAGCGCGAACCTCAGCTGGACAGCTTCGACGGATAATGTAGGCGTTACGGGTTACGAAATTTACCGGGACGGTGTAAAAGTCGGGACGTCCCAGACCACGTCTTATACGGATACTGGCCTGACACCGGAAACGACTTACAGCTATACGGTCAAAGCAATGGATGCCGCAGGCAATGTTTCCGCCGCCAGCGCGGCGTTTGTCCTGCTGACTCCGCCGGGGGGCACTGGTGAAGAAGTAACCGTGTATTACAGAAATCCGGACTTCTCTTCCGCTTACATTCATTACAAACGTGATAATTCAACAACTTGGACGACTGTGCCCGGTGTGCAAATGCAGGAATCCGCCTTCAGCGGTTACCGTACGGTCACCATTCCGCTAAACGGAGCCGAAGGTATTACAGCCGCTTTCAATAACGGCAGCAACACCTGGGACAATAATGGAACGCAGAATTATCACTTCGGTGCCGGAATCTGGACGCTGTCCGGAGGAACCATTACCGCCGGGGAGCCGCAGCCTGAGCCGGAAGGCGTCACCCTGCGGGTAACGGTGCCGTCGTCGACACCGGCATCCGGACCGGTGTATGTAGCCGGAAGCTTTAACAGCTGGAATACAGCCGATCCGGCGTATCAGCTGACTAAAGGACCGGACGGCAAATATTCGATTTCGCTGGACTTGCCGGCAGGAACCGCAGTGCAGTACAAGTTCACCCGCGGCTCCTGGGCAACGGTGGAAGTGAACGCAAATGGCAGCGATGTCGCCAACCGGTCGCTGACGCCTACCGGAGGCTCTCAGTCCGTCAATGTCACGGTCGCCCGCTGGAAAGATCAATAAACCGGCCCTGGCGCCGCCGAAAAACGGCCAAAGAGCGGTACCCGCAAAGGGACCGCTCTTTAGTGTCGTTTGTACTCAGGGGCTTGCTTCATCCTAATACACGCCTGCTGGAATCACGGATCATTAATTCCGGCACAAGCAGCAGCTGCCGGTGCGGCGGGGTTCCCGAAATCCGCTCCATCAGCAGCTCTCCGGCCGCCACGCCCAGCCGGAAGGTGTCAATGTGAAGCGCCGTGAGCGGCGGAGTAGTGTAACGCGACAGCGGGTAATCGTCGAACGCCGCTACACCCAGCTCCTGCGGGATGCCTACCCCGAGCTCCGCCGCGGCGCGAAGCAGGCCAAAAGCGGCATAATTGTTCATGCAGACCACTGCATCCGGGCGTTCAGCCGCTCCCAGCAGTTCCAAGCCCGTACGGTATCCGGTATGTTCGTCGGCTTGGCCATTTATTGTCCACGTGTTTAAGGGGAGCTTTCCGTGTTCCGACATAGCCCGCATATATCCCGCATGTCTGCGGGAAAAAATGCTCTCCAGCCGCTCACCGCCTATGAACGCGATCTTGCTGTAGCCCTCCTCCAGCAAATGGCGGGTCAGCGTATACCCGCCGAGTTCGTTGTCAAAATCGACCCAGCTTGCGGGCGAGCCGATTTCGCCAATGGAGAGAAATGGCACCCCGCTGCGCCGCAGCGCTTCCGTCAGCTCTTCGTTCAGCACCGAGCTGTTGGCGATCACCCCATCAACCCGTTTGCTGAGCACAAGCCGGTTCAGCACGCTTTGTCCCTGCGGGCCGGACTGTACGTTGGAGATCGTTAGCTCATATTTAAGCGGTCCGATTACCGACTCGATGCCGCCGATGATCGGGTAAAAAAACTGGTTCAGGAACTCATCCTGTTTCGACATATCGATGAGCAGCCCGATATTGCAGCTGCTCTGCCTGGCGAGGCCGGTGGCGATTCCGTTGGGTATATAGTTCAGCTCTTCCATGATCCGCCGCACCCTGGCTTTGGTTTCGGCGGAGATTTTGGGCGAGTCGTTCATCACTTTGGATACGGTCGATTTGGCTACGTTCGCCGCTTTGGCGATGTCCGCAATGGTTACTTTCATAGCAGAGATCCTTCCCCGAGGCAGCTGCCGATTTTTTAACCATATTATCACATTTTCATAAATATAATGAGCAGATTTTGCAAAAGGAGTGCAGAGAAAGATGTCCCATCCTTGGTTTTTGCATCATATCAGTGATGATCCGTACGTATTTCCCGTTGGCCCTAACCGGCTGAAAATCCGGCTCCAAACGCCTAACGGCCTTGGTCTTGCCTGCAGTGTCGCTTACAGCGACCGCTACGAACCTCCCGGCAGGGAAACCCCTGTTCCGATGGAGAAGCTTGGTTCCGCGGGACCTTATGAGATTCATGAAGCCATAATCGAGACGTCCAACCGGCGCTGCCGGTATGTGTTTTACGCAGAAGATGCCAGCGGGCGGTACGCCTGGTATGGCGAGCGGGGCATTTCGGAGAACCGGGACCTTGCCGGGTCGTTTCAGATGCCTTATCTGCACCGTGATACCGCAATTGAGCTGCCCGTATGGACGGAGGGGACGGTGGCTTATCAGATTTTTCCTGCTTCCTACTGCCAGGACGGCCTTCCCGGTATTACAGAAACTCTTCCTTATCTAAAAGAACTGGGCATCAATCTGCTTTATATGACACCGATCTTTGCTTCGCCTTCAGTCCATAAATACGATACCACTGATTACTACAAAATCGATGAAGCGTTTGGGACGCTGGACGACCTGCGGCGGCTGGTGCAAACCGCGCATGAGCACGGGATACGGGTCATTTTGGATGCGGTTTTTAACCATTCGGGGGATACGTTTTTTGCCTTCAAGGATGTGCTGGATCAAGGGGAAAAGTCGCCCTACCGGGATTGGTTTCATATTCACTCCTTTCCGGTTGTCCAGTCGCCGGTGCCCAGCTACGAGACGTTTGGCGTCGCCGAGGCTTATATGCCGAAGCTGAATCTGGAACATCCGGAGGCAGCCGATTATATGATCGAAGTGGCAAAATATTGGATCAAGGAAACGGGCATTGACGGCTGGCGGATCGACGTGGCCAACGAGGTCAGCCCGTTGTTCTGGAACCGGCTGCGCAGCGAAATCAAAGGCTTGAACCCCGAGCTGCTGCTGATCGGCGAAATTATGCATGCCTCCGGCTTTTGGCTGAAAGGCGACCGGTTCGACGGTGTGATGAACTATGTGCTGAGAGATGCGCTGTTGTCCTTTTTTGCGGAACAGACTCTGGGGCCCGCCGGGTTTGCGGAGCAGCTGCTGCATGTGGAGGCGCTGTACAACGACAGCGCGAATCTGGCTAACTTTCAGCTCATTGGCAGCCATGACACTGAGCGGTTCCTGACTGCCTGCAGCCGGGGAAGAGGCTGGGACCGTGAAGCGACGGCGGTGAAGCGGATGAAGCTGGCGGTGTTTTTTCAAATGACTTATCTGGGAATTCCGATGATTTACTACGGCGATGAAGTTGGCATGGAAGGACGGACCGACCCCGACTGCAGACGGCCGATGATTTGGGATACGGAGCGGCAGTCTGCCGATATGCTCGCATGGTACCGCCAGCTGATCAGCATCCGCAAAAACCGCAAAGCCCTTACGGGCGGCCGCTTTCGGGTCTGGTTCACCGACGAGCCGCGCAATGTCATCGGGTATGTCCGGCAGAGCGGGCAAGAGCGCGTAGGGCTCTTGATCAACAATTCTCCCAACGCTTATACACTGGATGTCAGTCCGTTCAGCGAAACCGGACAGCCGATGACGGAAGTGCTGTCAAACCGCAGGATTGAAGGCGGCGAGAATCTTCGGATTTCGATCGGGCCGTTTGAATGTTTGATTTTGGAGGAGGAAGCGGCCAGGGAAACCGGCAGGTAGGAATCACTCCTTTTGGTGAAAAACTACGCGTCTCTCCAGCAGAATCTGTACTCACCGGCAGCCGGACAGGATAACCTGTCCGGTTTTTTGTGCAGTGACCATGCTCATTACGGCTTTCTCCAAGCCGGGATTCAGCGGCAGCGCACAGCAGACAGGGGGATTAGCCGGTACTCAAGCGGGTAAAATATACCTGTAAAAAGAAGGGAGACGAAAAAATGAAACGTATGGATCAAAAAGTCGCCGTTGTTACGGGCGCCGCATCCGGCATAGGCCGGGCTGCCGCGATCCGGCTGGCGGAGGAAGGTGCGCGCGTCTGCCTGATCGACAACCATGAGGCCCGGCTGAGCGAAACCGCGGAATGGATTCAGGGACATGGCGGCGAGCTGATTCAATTCTCGCTGGATATTACCGATGAAGCAGCCGTGCAGCGTGCGCTGGACGAAACAGCTGCAAAATGGGGCCGGATCGACAGCGTGTTTGCCAATGCGGGCATAGTCGGGGTGCTGTCCACCATCGAGGACTTTGCGACCCGGGACTGGACAAGGACGATCCACAACAACCTGGTCGGAACCTTTCATACGGTAAAGCATTCCATCCCGCACATGAAGGAGCAGGGCGGGTCCATTACGGTGACCAGCTCGGTCAGCGGAAGCCGCCAGTTCGCGCAGGCGGGATTTTCGGCTTACAGCACCTCCAAAGCGGCCATTGCCGCATTTGCCAAAATGGCGGCGCTGGAGCTGGCCCAATATAAAATCAGGGTGAACATTATTTCGCCGGGACTGATCACTACGAATATTTTTGATTCCGTGAAGCAGACGGAGTCGGTAGACACGATCCAAATCCCAATAGAAACGGAGGATAACGGCACCCCTTTAAAAAGAGAGCCCGGCCGGCCCGAAGAAGTTGCCGCCCTGCTGCTGTTCCTCGCCTCCGATGAAGCTTCGCACATCACCGGCACGGAGGTTTATATCGACGGAGCGGAGACGCTGGTTAAAGGCTGAGCAAAGCTCAATAAACCTGGATAAAAGGCTAAATAAACCTGGATACAGGCTGAATATATGACTTAAACAAGAGTGGAATAAGAGTGGGATAAAGCCAAAATAAGGCTTTAAAGTCTGCCGCACCTTACAGAGAATCACTGTTTAAGTTGACACTGGGCTGTCCTGTTCCCCATGCTATACTGGCGATTAAAGACAGCCTAAGGAGTGGACAGGATGGCGGAAGCCTTAAAAAATATGTACAGCAGCGCGTTTTTGAACGAATTCGGGCAGAAAGTCCAGCGGGTTTATCAAAACTTTGACACGGAGCGGTTTGTGGCGCTCGTGACGGACGAGCCATGGCGGGAGCTGGAACTGAAAGCGCGCATTCGCGCCATCAGCACCGCGCTAGGCAACTGCCTGCAACAGGATTATGGGCAGGCGCTTGACGTTCTGTATAAGCTGCGTCCAGAATGCACGGGTTTTCCCTATTTGTTTTTTCCGGATTTTGTGGAAGTGTTCGGCCAAGCGGAAGACGATTGGGAGCGCTCCATGCAGGCTTTGGAGGTCTTTACGTCCGGTTCTTCCTCGGAATTTGCGGTCAGGCCGTTTCTGCTCAAGTCGCCGGAGCGGATGATGCGTCAGATGGAACAATGGGCGCTGAGTCCGGACGAGCATGTCCGGCGACTGGCCAGCGAAGGCTGCCGCCCGCGGCTGCCATGGGGGCAATCGCTGCCGGAGTTCAAACGGAATCCGGCCCGGGTACTGCGTGTGCTGGAGCTGCTGAAAGCCGACCCATCCCCCTATGTCCGCAAAAGCGTGGCGAATAATTTGAACGATATCGCCAAAGATCATCCTGGGCTTGTCGCCGAAATCGCCGCCCGCTGGATCGGCTTGGACCCGGGGACGGACTGGATTGTCCGCCATGGCTGCCGGACGCTGATCCGGAAAGCGGACCCCGCGGTCCTGTCCTTGTTCGGATACGCCGATCTGGCAGACGGGGAAAACGCGGTACGGGGCGCCTGGCTGCAGGCCGAACCGCAGGCGGTTCCAATTGGGGGAAGCTGCGAATTGCGGTACCGTATCCGCCTTGGCGGTAAGGAGAGGATGCATTTGCGGATCGAATATGCCATCGATTTTGTCAAATCCGGCGGCAAGACGTCCCGCAAGCTGTTTCTCCTGTCTGACCGGGACTTCCAGCCGGACAGCGAGATTAGCGGAACCCGGATGCACCGTTGGGCAGATCTGACTACACGGCGGCATTACCCTGGCCTGCACCGGATCGTGCTGCTGATCAATGGCCGGGAAGCGGCGGAAACGGCGTTTACGTTGGTCCCGCAGGGTGAAGGAGAACGGCTCCTTTAACGGACTTAAAGCTGACAGTCTTACTAGTGGTCCTAGTAGCAGCCCTAAATGTAAAACACGAATGCAGCGCACACAGCAATATCAGACGCTCCCGGCCAACACAGCGGCCGGGAACGTCTTTTTCTATTTCAACTATGTCCACAGCAGGGGCAATAACAATCAGCAAGGCCGAGAAGAAATTAGGACCAGTGTGATTATTTTTAGAACCTGGTACTAGGATTACGTGCTATAATAAGGAACGAGAAGGAAGCCAATGTAAAAGGAGAAGGATCAATTTGAAATATGAGCAATGGATCGCACCGGAAATGTATAACCTGACTTCGGAGATGGAGCGTCATCCGGCAGACCGGACGGCACTGAAATATTTGGGAGAAGACGGCGGGCTGGAGGAAATTACCTATGGCAGGCTGTTGAAGCGGGCCAACCGTTTGGCAGGAGGGCTTGCCGGTTTGGGACTGGTCAAAGGAGACCGGGTGCTCGTTATGGTTCCGCGGCGCATTGCCGCTTACGTCATTTATCTGGCCTGCCTGAAGCTGGGTCTGGCGGTGATCCCTTCGTCGGAAATGCTTCGCGCGAAGGATTTATCCTACCGGCTGCGCCATTCCGAAGCGCGGGCGGTGATAGCCTGGTCCGCTGTCGCCGGCGAGGTGGAGCAGATTAGCGACGATCTTCCCGCGCTGGAGTTCCGGATCGCCGTTATGGCGGATGAAGATCAAGCGCGCCCGGAAGGCTGGCTGGAGCTGAATGAGCTGGAGGAAGGCCGTCCGGATACGTTCGAGACGGTGCAGACGCACCGGGATGACATGGCGATCCTTGCTTATACTTCCGGTACGACGGGACATCCCAAGGGTGTAGTCCACAGTCATGGCTGGGCTTATGCTCACCTGCGGATTACCTCGCCTTGGCTCGACATCCGGCCGGACGATTTGGTGTGGGCAACCGCCGCACCGGGCTGGCAGAAGTGGATCTGGAGCCCTTTCCTGTCCGTTCTGGGCAACGGGGCGACAGGCTTCGTGTACAGCGGATCGTTCCACCCTAAACGTTATCTGCAGCTGCTGCAGGACCATTCTGTCGGCGTTCTCTGCTGTACACCGACGGAATACCGGATTATGGCCAAGACGGAAGGGCTGGAAGGTTATGATCTTTCGGGACTGCGAAGCGCCGTCTCCGCGGGCGAGCCGCTTAATCTTGAAGTGATTAACACGTTCCGCCGCTGCTTCGACATTACGATTCGGGACGGATACGGGCAGACGGAAAGCACGCTGCTCATCGGCAACCTGAAGGATGCGCCGTTCCGTATGGGGTCCATGGGCCGTTCGATCGCTGAAGGGCTCGTGGAAGTGATTGGCGAGGACGGTACGCCGCTGCCTCCGGGCGTCGTTGGCGATATCGCCGTTCATCTGGAAATGCCGGCTTTGTTCCGGACCTACTACCTCGATCCGGGCCGCAAAGAAAAAAGCTCGCACGGCGAATACTTCATTACCGGCGACCGTGCCAGCCGGGACGAAGACGGGTTCTTCTGGTTTGAAGGCCGCGGAGATGATATTATTATTAGCTCAGGCTATACGATCGGACCGTTTGAAGTCGAGGAAGCGCTGATGAAGCATGAAGCCGTCAAAGAATGTGCGGCAGTAGCCAGTCCGGACGAGATCCGCGGCCATGTGGTCAAAGCGTTTGTCGTACTTAAGGAAGGCACTGAGGGAACACACGAGCTCGTCAAGTCGCTGCAGGACCATGTTAAAGGCTTGACGGCTCCTTACAAGTATCCGCGAAAAATCGAGTTCATCAGCGATCTCCCCAAGACAAGCTCGGGCAAAATCCGGCGCGTAGAACTGAGAGAAGCCGAACGCCGCGCGGTGCTCGGCGGCAACTGACAGAAAGGCGGGAGGATGATGGAGCAGGCGACATTTGCCGGCGGCTGCTTTTGGTGCATGGTGACGCCGTTTGAAGAACAGCCGGGGATCCACGGGATCGTATCGGGGTATATGGGAGGTTCAGTCGAGCAGCCCGCTTACGAGCAGGTCAAGACGGGAACGACCGGACATTACGAGGTGGTTCAGATCACGTTTGACCCGGGCATTTTTCCATATGAACGGCTGCTGGAGCTGTACTGGCCTCAGACGGATCCCACCGATGACGGCGGGCAGTTTCAGGACCGGGGCAGCCAGTACCGGCCTGCGATCTTTGTGCACAATGAGCGGCAGCGCGCTGCGGCGGAAGCGTCGAAGCGGGAACTTGCGGCCAGCGGCCGGTTTGACAAGCCCATTGTAACGGAGGTGCTGCCGGCGGGTGTATTTTACCCTGCTGAGGAGTACCATCAGAATTACCATGTGAAGAACCCGAAGCATTATAAAGAAGACCGTGCCCAGTCGGGCCGGGATGAATTTATCGATACCAACTGGAACAAGTAGGCTGCGGGAGCGGAGCTTTCTCCTATGCCGTCAGGGGGGCTCTTACCGGAGCCCTTCTTTTT
>NZ_JBHOFD010000012.1:0-188497 GCF_046543445.1 Paenibacillus nanchangensis | reverse complement strand
GGCGCTGTAAGGCGTCAGGCGCTGTAAGGCGTCAGGCGCTGTAAGGCGTCAGGCGCTGTAAGGTGTACAGCCCTGCAAAATATCAGGTAAAGCAAACAAGCAGCCGGGAATCTCCCGGCTGCTTGTTTGCGGTATCGTATAAGTTCGTATACTTTGCAGAAGCTAGCTGACCACACCTGCCGTTATTAAGGCTGAGGCTGTCCGCCAGACACCTGACCGGGATCGGCCGGCACGGGACTGGTCTGCGCCGGAACGGTTAGGGCCGGAACAGTCTGGACCGGATTGGCCTGCGCTGGAACGGTTAGGGCCGGGCTGCTCTATGTTGGATTAGTCTGCCCTGGTACAGTTGGGGCTAGGCTGATTTATGTTGGATCAGTCTGCCCTGGATCAGTCTGTGCCGGACTGGTCTGCGGCGGGCCTGTTGGTGCCGCCGCGTCACTCTGCGCCGGGCTTTCCTGCACTGTTGTCCCCGGCGGCGCTTCGTTTGTACCGCTGGCGTCACCTGCCGGCTGGCCGCCCTGCCCCGTCTCTTCGCTTCCCGCGGGAGCGAGCACCGGCGTCAAATTCCGGCCGTCAACCCAGAAGCTGCCGGCACCGTAGGCGACAAGCAGCCACGTTCCGCTGCGGCCGGTGACGCGCAGCTCCTGCGGCGCGATTTTGCTAACCTTGGGCGCCAAAAGATCCGGATATTTATACAGCATAGAATCGGCGTTCAGGCGCACCGTTCCAGTGACAGCCTCCACAGCAGCAAGACTGCCCGGCACCGGCCGAATCCAGCGTTCCCCCGCTCCGGTCTGCACAAGATACCAATCGCCTTTGCGCGCATTAACCCACACATCCTGCGGGGCCAAGCTGCCTGCGCTTTGTGCAGCTCCGATTTTGGTATACCCGGGGGTCTGCACAAACAGTGTCATGGACCCGCCAACCGGCTGCAGCTTTTGCTTGCGGAACCACAAGTCGTAGCTCTTTTGCGCTGCGTATAGACCTACGGTTTTGTTCTCCGCCCAAACTCCCTTGAATGCGCTCAGCGGCAACGGGCCGTCCCCGACATACCGGCCAATCTCCACGGTAAAGCCGGGACGTCCAAACTCCTGGACAAACCAGTCTTTGTAGCCTCCGCCCGACGGATTTTTTTCCGGCGCGACCAGCGAATAGCCGGTCAACCGGGCCAGGTCTGAAGCGTAAGCTTTATCCCGCGCAACGTTCGCTGCCGGCGTTTTGTAATGCCAAAAAATAATTTGTCCCGAACTGTGGTAAGCCACCGTCATTTCCGGATCGGTACGGTATGTCAAATCCATCATCAACTTTACTTCGGGTGTCTGAGCCGGTTTTGTCCCTTTGTAGTTCTGATGGGACGGATATTTGCCGGAGTTCCGGATTCCCGTCCAATTGGCCGGATACTGCCGGTTCAGGTCGATGCCCTGCATGTTGGCTTTCCAGCGTTTGAAATTACGGCTGTTTCCGTTATAACGGATCAGCGCGGCTGCAAGATCGGCCGGTAGGCCGGCAACGCCCGACTGCGACAGCGTTACTCCGTCGGGATTCACCATCGGCACAATCCAGATACTAACCCGGTTAAGCAGTTCCCTGACGTTGTAGGGACCAAAATTCTCCCCTGTAAGGTATGCCGCCGAATACGTATCCAGCATCTCCATCAGCAGCGACGTGGTCATCCATTCCCTGGCGTGATGCGAGCCATTCAGCAGGAGGTTTGCTTCGCCTCTGCCAATCCGGACCGCCCACAGCTCCCGGCCGTAAGGCGACTTCCCCAGTGATTCGTAGCTGACGAGTCCCGGATAACGTTCCGCAAGCTCACGGATGTCTTTTTGCATAATGTTGTAGGTATACACCTGATTCGGATTTACGAGATTTGCTCCCGCACCCGCGGCACCCGCCGAACTTACCGTTCCCCCCAGCAGTCCAATGGTAAGTCCCAGCACAACCAGCTTCTGTCTTGTCTTCTGCAGCAACTTCGCACGCTCCCATGAAAAAGTTATGAGCCTATGTAATGGCACTAAATCTATGAAAAAGCTAATCTATTAGGTATATCGGACGATGCGTTTTTTTTGCACAGTAAAAAACAGCCAGGCTACCCTCATGAAGCGGGATAGCTCTGGCTGTTGGCGTTATTTCTATTCGTCTGCCGGCTTTAGGCCTTAACTTCAGGATAAGCACAGCAGTAGTCGGTTACCGAGAAGACTTCAAGGGCAAACTTGGCATTGCCCGGAACATGGAAGGTTTCGGCTCCGTTAATCTCCTGCCAGACCTGAGCACCTGGAAGAAGCACTTTCAGATGCCCGGACAAAATCTCCATAATTTCTGGACCATCCGTTCCGAACTCATAGGTGCCCGGAAGCATCACGCCGAGGGTCACTTTGCTGCCGTCCTGAAGATAGACGGTTCGGCTTGTCACTTTACCATCATAATAAACATTTGCGGCCTTGACGATCGCTGCATTCTCAAAACGGCTCATATTTGTTCCCCTCTCTTTCCCTTTACAGGAGTGCTTTTACGCGGCTGACCACATTCTCAACGGTAAAACCGTAGTTCGCCACAACGGTATCCCCAGGTGCGGAAGCGCCGAACGTTGTAATGCCAAGGATGTCGCCGGCGTCGCCCACATAACGTTCCCAGCCGAAGGTTTGTGCCATTTCGACCGCCAGACGGGCTTTGACGTCCGGCAGAATGACGGAGTCGCGGTAAGCTTTATCCTGCTTCTCGAACAGATCCCAGCTCGGCAGGCTGATGACGCGCACGTCGATGCCTTCGGCAGCAAGCGCTTCTTGCGCTTTTACCGCAAGCTGAACCTCGGAGCCTGTGGCGATAATTTGCGCCTGCGGCTTGCCGTTTTTCGCATCGGACACGACGTAGCCGCCGCGCTTCACGTTCTCGCGAACGCCTTCGACCGTTCCCGGCAGGATTGGCAGGTTCTGACGGGTCAGTACCAGCGCGACCGGATTGGCTTTGTTCTCCAGCGCATACGCCCAGGCTGCGGACGTCTCGTTAGCGTCGGCCGGACGAATCACCGTCAGACCCGGAATGATGCGCAGCGAAGCGAGCTGCTCGATCGGCTCGTGCGTCGGGCCGTCTTCGCCGACAGCGATACTGTCATGCGTCAGCACGTAGGTCACCGGCAGCTTCATGATCGAAGCCAGGCGAACCGCCGGACGCAGGTAGTCGGTGAATACAAAGAAGGTGCCGCCGAACACTTTGAGCCCGCCGTGCAGGGCAATACCGTTCATTGCGGCAGCCATGCCGAACTCGCGAACGCCAAAATAAATGTTGCGTCCGTCATAGGACTGGGAAGTAAATACCGGCAGTCCTTTCAGATGCGTCATGGTCGAGCTCTCCAGGTCGGCCGAGCCGCCCACCAGCTGAGGTACGCCCGCAGCCAGTCCGTTCAACGCGTTGCCCGAAGCGACACGGGTCGAAACCGCTTTGTCTTCCGGCTTCAGCAGCGGCAGCTGCGCATCCCAGCCTTCCGGCAGGTTGCCGGACAGCGCGGTCTCAAATTGAGCCGCCAGTTCCGGATACGCTTTTTTGTACTCGGCAAAACGGTTTGCCCACTCTTGGTAAACGGAGATTCCTTTTTCTTTTACCTTGCTGAAATGTTCGCGCACTTCATCCGGCACGTAAAAATCTTCTTCGTAAACCCATTTGTAGAATTGTTTGGTCAGCTTCGCTTCTTCCGCGCCGAGCGGAGAACCGTGTGTACCGCCGTGGCCGCCTTTGCCCTGCTTGTTCGGGCTGCCGTAGCCGATGACCGTCTTCACTTCGATCAGGGTCGGCTTGCCGCTTTCTGCTTGCGCTTCGGCAATCGCCTTCTCGATAGCAGGCAGATCGTTGCCGTCTTCCACGCGCAGCACCTGCCAGCCGTACGCTTCAAAACGCTTGGCTACATTTTCGGAGAATGCCAGGTTCAGTTCGCCGTCCAGCGAAATATCATTGGAATCATACAGCACAATCAGCTTGCCGAGCTTGAGGTGGCCGGCCAGGGAAGCGGACTCGCTGGAGATCCCTTCCATGAGGTCGCCGTCGCCGCAGATCGCATAAGTATAGTGGTCAATTACGTTATGTCCTTCTTTATTGTAAGTGGCCGCCAGCTGAGCTTCTGCCATTGCCATACCTACCGCCATACCAATCCCTTGTCCAAGCGGACCGGTAGTTGCGTCAACGCCGGCAGTATGTCCAAACTCCGGATGGCCTGGCGTCAGGCTGCCCCATTGACGGAACTGCTTCAGTTCTTCCATCGGAAGGTCGTAGCCGGACAGGTGCAGCAGACTGTAAAGCAGCATCGAACCGTGCCCTGCGGACAGCACAAAACGGTCGCGGTTAACCCAATCCGGCTTGTCCGGGTTGTGGTTCATTGTTTTGGCGAACAGCTGGTAGCCCATCGGAGCGGAGCCCATCGGCATGCCGGGATGTCCGGATTTAGCTTTTTCAATCGCGTCGATAGCCAGTGTGCGGATCGTTGTAATCGCCAGGTTGTCGATCGTCGAATTCTCTTCCTTATGAATTGCCTGATCCTTTTCGCTCATTATCGCAATTTCCTCCTCAAGTTGAGAATGTCAATTTGACTCTTATTGTATCATTAGTGTGGAAGCATTACCATTTCTTTTTCTTTTTTTCCGCTGCTCCAACCTCTTAAGTGTCGCAAGTTGTCTACATTTCTATACCTTTTTCCAGGCAGCATCAAACGCGGACATTTTCCCGGCCGGCCCCCTCTCCCCTAGGCCCTTCCTTAAGCTGTTCCTTAGGCTATCCCTTAAGCTGTTACTTAAGCTGTTCCTTACGGTTCCTTACCACTCCCTTTAATTCTCCGGTAAGAAATGGAACCCTTCCCTTCTACTTGCGTAAAATTTGAATAAATAGAAAAGCGGACGCAGGCAACAGGAAAAACCGTTGCTAAAATAGAAGTTATTACCACTGGGAAAACAGAAGGTTTCTACCATCGGTACAAATGGAGACTCCTATCGGACAGGCGGATATCCCGAGAGATCAGACAGAACTGGGCAATGGCCCGGGCCGGGACTTAGCCTTTGGTCCAGGATGGAATCCGACTTTGGTTCGTTTTGCCGCGCCGCCGATTCCGGTAAGATGAAAACAGCTCGAAGCACTTGACCGGAAGTATCAGATTGGAAATTGGGGGATATGGATTTATGAATCGGACAAAACATATTTATATTGTGTTGACCGGAACCGGCACGGCATTCAGCAACATGATCAAATGGTTTACTAAAGCGGAGCTTAACCATGCCTCATTGGCGTTTGACGAACAGCTTACCGAAGTGTACAGCTTTGGCCGCAAACACATACATAACCCATTCCGCGCGGGGCTGATCCGCGAGAATTTTGCCGACCCGTTCTATCAGGAAACCGAATGCGCTATTTATCGCTTTCCGGTCAGTAGCCGGGAATATGACATGATGTACGCCCATGTACAAGGGATGATGCGCAATCAGGAGTGCTATAAATACCATCTGCTTGGTCTGATCGGCGTGCTGCTCAATACCGAGATTCACCGAAAAAACGCCTATTTTTGCTCGCACTTTGTCGCATCCGTCATTGAACGGTCCGGGCAGCGGCCAGTGGAGAAGCCTGCGTGCTTCGTCACTCCGGAGGATTTCGCCAGTTCGCTGAGACCCTACGGAATCTATCGCGGCAGTTTGTCGCTCTACCTCCGTTTCCACCGCCAGGATGCTTCGGTTCCGGCGGTACAGGCCGAAGCTTCTGTTCCGGCAAACGTCGTATCCGGTGCGGTTACAGCTATGGTGGGCCGCATCCGCCGGCTGGTGAGGATGGAGCATGCGGGGTGATACCCGCTGTAGGGTGATGACCATTGACGGAGATAACGACTACTGCGAAAAAGCGACTACTGCAGGTAACGGCTGCTGCGGGATAACTGTTGCTGTAGGATAACTATCACAAGCTGGCCGGATAATCACCAAAGCTGCAGGATAATCACACTAGCTGGTAAGATAATCACCGAAGCTGTAGGATAATCACACTAGCTGGTAAGATAATCACCGAAGCTGTAGGATAATCCTCACAGAGAGTGAAGTACATAGATAGGAAGGACGGGCACACGGCCCGTCCCTTTTTGCGTTCCGCGGTATTTTAGAGCAAGTTACTGGATCCGGTGGTACCGGTAATAATCGGCCCAGTCTCCGTCAATAATCACCGTTATCTGATCGGTCTTCGTCTGGTAAGCATTGATGGCGGTAAAGGTGAAGGTAACCGAACCGTCCGGCAGCCGGTCAAAAGAGGGATCGTACAGTTCGCCCACCCAACGCGTCCGTTCCTCCGGATCGGTTACGGTCAGCTCCGTCTTGTATCCTCCGCTCATTGTTACGCTGACTGTATCCGGCAGCCCCGTTGTTTTGCCTTCAAGCACAAACCGCTCCCCGGCCCAATAAACGTTATACGCACGCGGTGATTCAGGATCGCCGCTTTTTTTCAAATTGAAGGCCTGCCGGTTATGGTTCCATTCCTCCGTATGTTTGACACCGCCCTTGACACTGAGCAGGTTCACCAGGAAATATTTACGCTCGGATGTAGCGCTCCAGTCGAACCTGTCATAGACTTCCATTTCCGCGATATACGTTTTGTTCTCCGTGAGTGTACCGGCACCAATCTGCCACTGGGTTGCACCCGACGTCTGCTCTCCGGACTGCGTGACCACCGCACCGCTTGCAGCGTCCAGGATCCGGACGCGGTAACGCTGCTGCAGGTCGCTATCTTCGTCTTCATACGCCCACTTAATCGTGGGGGTGAGTGTCGGAATAACGGTCGGTTTCGCCGGGTTGGTGCTGGACGGATACGTGATCTTCACTTTCGGCAGCCGGTTAACCACCTTGAAGCTGTGTGAAATCTCCCGGTACAATCCCAGCGAATCGGTGACGCGCTGGCGGTAGGTGAAGGTACCGTTTGTCGTGAACTTTTTGGTGAAGTCCGCTTGTTTGCTGGCCAAGGCTTCCGTGCCGCCCGCCGGCATCAGGTAGTACAGGTGGCTAATGGTGTCGCCCTTCGGAATGTCGGCATCGTTTGCCGTGCTTTTAATCAGCAGCGTATCGGTCCGGTAGATCGGCGTCGTTGCCGCATTTTTGCCGGTATCGGTCATAAGCGTAAAGCCGGCTGTTGGCGGGTTGTCGATAATAAACGCCTTTTCGTTGGAAATCTCGGACCAGGAGCCTTTGGAATACGCCCGGCCCAGCACCTTGAACAACTCGAATCGCTCAAAGGTCGGATTCGGTACCTGATACTGCCGGATGCCGCCGCTGCCGTCCGTGTTTTCCACCGTCCGGGCCAGCAGACTGTCTTTCGTGAAAAACTCCAACCGGTATTTCTCCTGCAGGTCGTTCTCCGGATCACTGTACGTCCACTGAATCAGCGGATCGCCCTGCAGCTCGGCATCCAGGATGGTCGGTGCACCGGAAGTTCCCGGCGGCGAAGTCAGCGTCATGGACGGCGCTTCGTTTTTAGCCACGGTAATTTTTAGCGCTGCGATGTTCGACTTGTCGCCAATCTGGTCTACCGCCCAATGCTCCAGGGAGTAGATGCCTGGTTCATTAAACGTCATGGTCACGTTTTGCGTGTTCAGCATCCGGATTCCCCCGTCGGCATCAACCAGCTTCCAGTAATAGCTCAGGCTGGGTTGGTCGGACGTATCCAGGTCTTCGTCAGCCGAATAAAACGTTTTGGTGTCATACTGATAAGCGCTTGTCGGTCCATTAATCGCCGCTGAAGGGATATGGTTTTTCACACTGAACGTCCGGGTCGCATTGGAACTCAGCGCGCCGTCCGAGGCGGTCAGCCGCATTTCCCAGCCATCGGAGATGGCTTTCGGGTGAGAAATGCCGTTTCGGTTGATCAGATCCCGGATCGTAAAGGTCGGACTGCGGTCATTGCTGGTCCAGTAATACGGGCTGCTGTTCAGTCTGGCATTCCATTGATACGCCAATCCTTCACCGTCCGCGTCCGGATCCGGCGTCAAATTCTCCGGCTGGATCACCGTATCGCGGTACACTTCCACCGGCATGTTGAACGCCGCAGCTGGCGGATGGTTTTTTACGGTAACCAGCTGGCTGTATGGCTGGGACCAAGCCCCGCGGTTATCGCGGACGGCCAGCGTTACGTTGTAGCTGCCGGTGCCAAGCTGCGTGATGTTCGGCGGCACATTCGGGCTGCCGTAATGGCTCCATACCTCCTGCGAACCGTTTTTCGTGATTTTCCACTGGTAGGTGTCCAGCGGATCGTTATCCGGGTCGAAGGATTGATCCGTGGTGGACGTGGATTTCCGGTGGGAAACCTCGTTGGGCGTGACAGTAAACATGGCGACCGGCGGCGTATTCCCCGGGGTTCCCACCGTCCGGACGCACCAATCGCTCCATACGCCTACGCCATTCAGGCCGTCCACGTCCCGGACGCGAAGGCGGATTTCGTATTGCCCGTTCGGCTGATTGCCAGGCTGGCCATCAGTCCAAACTTCTTGGCCTGCAGCACGGTACTGCCACTGCCAGTCAATCAGGCCTTTGTTTACAGCGGACACATGGTCCAGATCATAAGAGCTGTCCGTCAGCTGAATCGTTCCTCCTACCCGCTTTGCCGTAAACAAGGCAATCGGTTTGCGGTGAACATGGAAGGTCATGGAGGACAAATTGTTCCGGCTCCACATGCGGAATTCGTCAAACCGGTCGTCCCCTTTCGGGTTATCCCTTGCCTGGAACGAACCGACATAAACGCCGCTGTACGGGAATGATGTGTATTTGCTGGACCGCCACAAGCCCGAATCCCCGATGATCCCCATTGGATTATCAAAAAAGTACGGATCATGCTCGTACTTGTACCGCTCCTGGTGCTGCGGATCATTTTCCGGGTCACTATATTTTGTTCCGATGTCCACCTGCGTATTGATCAGCAAAAACGCCTTGTTCCTGACGCGGTTGGTTACGCTAAGGCTTAATGAGGCTTCTGCTTTTCTTGAATACGGATCGACGGCTTTGACGTACACCGTATAATTTCCCGGCGGCATTCCATCCTGCAGAGCATCAATGGAAACCGAAAAGCTTTTGGGGGATCCGGTGTTTTCCAGCCGAATTTTTTTGTAAAACACATTCGGGATTTCCACTTCCACATCCAGGGCGTCGTTATCCGGGTCCTGGACATAGCCGGTCAAATTGTAGCCGCTGAAGCCCTCGTCGTTCATCAGGTTCGCCCCATTGGGCGAAGTTAAGGTAAGGGTCGGCGGCTTGTTGTTGACCAGGGGGATTTCACGGGCGCGCTCAACTCCATATTTGTGATAAGTCTGAATTGAACCTGTATTGAAAGACTGGTCGGCTATCCAATACTCTTCCCAATACCCCTCTGAAAAGGTAATGGATTTCGGCACCTTACCGGCTTCCAGTTCAAATCGAAAACTGGGAACAACGTTATGGGGAGAATTATAGTCAATAAAGCAGCTATTCGGATTGTCCGGATCCCAGCACGTCGTCTGATAGTAGACCATAAATCTATCAAAGTTCGGGTAGTCAGGGTAAATATCATCGAACATCCCATTCTTATAACCGGCAAGATTACCGTTCTCCAGAACGAGTTTGCCGCCGCCTCCCCCGGTATACGTGAGCTGTTTGGAGCTGCCGTCCTTATAGTTCACGACCAACCCATAGTAGTAAGAGGTTGTGTAGCCATGATACCAGCGATTCCATCCGGCATCTTTCGGGCGCTCACCAAGTCCCTCTCTCCACAGTTCCCAGCGTTTGACCCGGTAGTCGCTTAAGTTACCTTCCAATATCCCTGTAACTTGGTTGTATTTCAGACCGTTCAGTTGGATACCCGGCACATCCACTTCCATCCGGCTTGGATACCAGTTCGGATCGCCGGCATAGCTGGCCGGTCGGCTGGCTTGCAGGGAACCGCCCGGCAGGGTGACATCATCAAAGGGGATTTCCTCCCCCGCCGCGGATGCCTTGGGAACCGGCTGCAGCGGCGCAAGCGGAGTCGGCAGCAGCAGACTAAGCGCAAGCAGCAGGCCTGCAGCTGCCCGTATTGTTTTTTTCATGCGTTCCAAAACCTCCTACAGGGACCAATCGACTTCCGGCGCGCGGTTTTTGACGGTCACAATCTTTTCAATCTGGCTTTGCGTCCGGGTGTCTCCAAACTTCCGGTCCGCCTCGGTGATAAACTCCGGAATCGTCGGCTGGTCAAACTCCTCAAATACGGTCAATTTCACTTCGTACCTACCAACTTCAATCAGTGTTAGACGAATTGTCGTGAGATTTTCGCTGTTTGCGACGGTCCATCCCTCGTCCTCGAAGCTGCCGTTATTGTTGGAATCATACCGGTATTCCCACACCCTCCGGGCCAGAAAATCAAAGTCCGGTGAGAAGGACATATCGATTAATGAGACGACCGCTTGATTCCCGTTCTCCGGATCCCGGTACGCTTCGCTCGGCACCCCGATGTAGGCCACCGGTGCCTGGTCCGGCACGATGTCGAAGGTAACGGAGTTGGTATCCGAATAGCCGGCTGTATTTTCTACGGTAATGGTCGCCTTGTACGTCCCCGGCTTTTTAAAAATCACATCCTTTTCCTGCATCCCGTTCAAGGAGCCGCTGTATTTGATATCCGCATTCGACCCGCCCGACACGGCGGTGATCGTAATCCGGGTCTTCTCCGCCACCAGCGGATAATGCTCCGGGCTTCGGCTTTTGTTCTTCAGCGTAACTTTCCGGTTCTCCTTCAGGGTCCCCCTGGCGATGATCGAGGCGACCGGCGTAGGGGCGATAACTTCAATTCGGGTGCTTGTCCCCCGCGACATGTCGTCATTGTCGGTAACCCGCAGCGTTCCGGAGTTCATTCCCATTTTGCTGATCGGGTACCACGTCCACCCGTTCTTGCCGCTTACCTCCTCCTGCACGCCGGGTAGATTCCATTTGTAATCGACAATGGTTCCGTCAGGGTCGTAAGAACGTTCGCCGCTGATAAAAAAATCCTCGCCGGCTTTGACCAAATCCGGCCCATCAATTACGGCCACCGGCGGTTTCTGCGTCGGTTTTTGCGGCGTGCCACCCGGAGGGGGGACAACGACGGTCGGGTTGGTCTTATAGACTTCAACGGTCGCGGTGAAGGCTTTGTCCAGGTAATCGACCGACTTGCCTCCGCTGGTGACCGGCTTTTTGAAGCGGATCCTCACGGTCAGGTTGTAGTCTTGAATGGCTTTTTCCGCGCTGGCCAGCTTGGACTTACTGATGACAAAATGATCGAAGGTGTTACTGGTCGCCAGCGCTTTATCGAAGATTTTCTTTTGCGCCAAGGAAGCATCGTTCCCCTTTTCCTTCGCGTAAAACACCCATTCCGAGATATTGGAGGTATCCGTATAGCCCAGCAGCTCGCCTTTGATGGAAAGCTTCACTTTGACATCGTTGCCTTCGAACTTGAACGGGTTCGGGTTAGGGGCAAGGACGGCGGCCGAGCCAGTTAAGGTGGGTTCGTTGGGTAGTTGATAGTCAAAAGTTACGGTGCCGCCGTAGCTGTATGTGGTGATTTTGGCTTGGGCGGTGTAGTAATACTCTACGAAGGCAAAGTATTTTCTTCCCTCCGCCTTTCCGGAAAGGCCGTCGCTAGGCTCAGGCTCATACGGTATTGTATTAGGTATTTCATAATTGATAATAACTCTTCCGTTTTTAAACTTCGGTTCTTCTGATGCATATGCTGAATATCCTGTTATTTCACTCTTAATGCTATTTGCTATAACATTTTGAGACTCAACTACATCAGTCTTTGATCCGTTGTACCATTTCAGACTATCTTTACTTTGCAAAGGACCAGCCGTAACTATAGTCTTGGGAGGATTTTTTGAAGGATATCCATCAGCCGCATTTACATCTCTTGTCTTCATGGTATTTCTATTTTCGTCATATTCATTGATCTGCCACCGTCTTCCATCTGAGTATAACCAGATAGAATTGTAGATATCAGTTCTGTACATTCTCGCGTGTGAACCCTCATACCCCTGAACTTCAACAATTTTATTATTTTGAGTACCTTTAAGGGTAACTTGGATCTTACCATTCTCTATAGAAAGCCCAAGTTTTTCATTATTTCCTGT
The DNA here is from genome assembly GCF_046543445.1 of Paenibacillus nanchangensis. NCBI lineage: Bacteria > Bacillati > Bacillota > Bacilli > Caryophanales > Paenibacillaceae > Paenibacillus > Paenibacillus nanchangensis. Next base: position 176,391 of record NZ_JBHOFD010000012.1, on the reverse strand, counting down.
ATATTTCAGTGAACTTGCAATAATTGCTTCTTTAGGTACACTACTTGGTAACTCTAACAAAAAAGTTTTAGCGCTATTATCAGGACCATTTAGACCCGTATTAGCTGGGATTGATACAGTAGCGGACTTTTTGTCTGCTGCTGCATCTATTCTAGTAATGGGGAAGGAAGAGAGTAACAAGAGCGCCGTGAAAATAATAATTACTTTCTTCATTGTTTCCCTCTTAATTCTTCCGGTACAACAACATATTTTTCTGTGAATGATCCTTTAAAGGACATGCTAACTGAAAAATAATCAAATGTACCATCAAAGTAAAATGCTTGGTAGGTGGTGAGAGATTCATTAGGTTTCAATTTAAAACTATTCAAAGCTTCTTTGTCATTGACTTTACCGATTTTGGAAAAGGATCTAACCGGATCAAATCTTTTCATATCCATAGTTTGCAAGGACCATTTTGTACTGCCATTCATGTTGTCGATTGTAGACTTACTATTATTCTTGATTGTAATTTTTGTCCAAATAAAGTATTTAGGGTTTACAAACATACCTGAACTAGCAGCGTAATTGAATTTTTTTCGTAGAACTTGTACATCCTTCGAATTAAAATCATAAATCATAACCTTATGAAGCGTATAACTTAACCCCCCAGCCTCCACCGTAACCGGCAGCTCCATATCCTTTTTCAACCCATACTTCGAAAGGTTATCGGTCATCACTTCAGCCTTCGGCTTCGCTCCAGCATTTCGTTTTCCCTCATCACTCTGTCCCGCTTCATTCTTCTGCGCGGCTCCCGCTTCTACCTTAGGTTGCACCGCAGGCGAAGCTGCCAATGAAGCTGCCGGTTTCGCCGGATCGGCCGCAGCCCCGCCAACCATCATCATTTGAGAGGCCAGGACAACTGACGCCCCAATCGCCACCCAAGTCTTTTTTAATTCCATTGCCTTCTTATCCTTCTTCATCACGCATCGTCTCCTTAACATTCAATATTCAGCTGCAAAAAAAGAAAGGGAGGACTGCTCCGCTCTCCCTCATCGATCCGCCCGGTACTCCTGAATCGCCGGGACCCGGATCGGTTCCTGCGTTTTGGCCCTCGCGATCAGAACAGGATGGTCCGTTTCAAGCACCGCAATTACGGAGGGCCCTTGTATGTATTTGGTAATGCCATACTGCTCATTCTCGTACAAAAAGGGGAAGGCAACGCCCGAAGCCTCATCCACCACATCGAAGCTGCGGATCCGGACGCCGCTGTGCAGCCGGCTGCCTGCTTCCGGACTAAGCGAATCGTCCAGACCCAAATTGGCCTCCAATGTTTCGCAAAAAATAGCGTAAGCCGCTGTCCGGTCGATAACGAGCCGCCCTCCTGCAACCTGGCCGTAATCCACCTGCTGCGCCGCGTCGTGCACCGCCATATTGCCTGCATTTTTCAGCATCGTCCGGAGAATGTCCCACTCCTGATTTTGCGTCTGGAAAAACCAGCTGTACAAAAAGACAAGCAGGACAAACGCCAGCTTGATAATATAATCGATTCCGCTCCTCCTCCCTTCTTAGTCCAAATATTCGCTCATAATGGATCCGTGGCCATAATAATAGCCAGGTGTGCTGCCTGATGAAAAGTTGTACGGGAACATGTGGATTCGCGGAGCCTTGATGTACACATCCAGCCTGCTGCTGCGCTCCTGCACCGCCGAGGTACCGCTGGTGATCTCAATATCCGGCTCCCGGAAGCCGACCGCCTGCAGGTGCTGGATCACTTCATTTTTTAGGGTGGGGGTGACCGCCCCCTCAACAGCCGCTTTTTGAGCGAGATAAGACGTATTCGCTTTGACCTGCAAATCCAGCAAATAATCAATGTACGTGAACATAGGCTGCAGCACAATGAACAGCACAAGCCACATAAACAAGGCCCGGAGGACGGTTGCCTTCAACTGCGCTTCCCCTTTCTAATAGTGCTCCACCTGTTTCGTATGGGCGATAATATCGTCTTGGCTGTCCCCGATCATGCTGGTTGCGACAGCAATGAACATACCTGCGATAACAAAACCGATCGCCAAAAACAGCGCAACGGAAATCGAATCCTTTTTCATGCCATTACGCCCGCAAACTGCCGCTGAAGCTTCTCGACATGGAACGCTCGGACTCCGGTGCAGGGATGTTCATGGCGGCCGGGATTTTAGGACGGTTATCGTCGGCAGCATTGATGACATCGCGGACCACGGGAATCAGAACGGCGATGACAATCGCTACACACAAAAACCCAATCGCAATAAACAGGCCGGTGGAAATCGCATCTTTTTTCATTGTTAATATCTCCCTTTTCATTTTAGATTTTTAATAGTTGCTTTTATATGACATTTAGCTACTGGAACAGCCCAACTCCATTGAAATTATCCTTAATCAGCAAAATATACTGCATCGCCAGCGACACGATCATCAGGAACGTCGCAATCGAGGGAATCACGTTAATAATCGTGGACACATCGCCGATAAAAGACCACTTTTTGAGATATTGATCGCTGGAAATTTTGGCGATAATACTCCCCTGCTCCCGCAAATAGTGCGCCGCCTCCTCATCGTCATCCATCGCTTCCGTCGCCAGCAGAATCGAACGGATATCCTGAATAAACGGATGCCCTGAAGGAAATGTGCCGCAAAACCACTCAATCGCCCGCTCCGCGCCTTCGTCGACCGCTCGTTCGGAGAGATCGTACAGATACTGCCGCAGGTAATAAAAATGATGGGCCATTCCGGCGCAAAATGATCCAAACTGCACATAACCTCTTTTTCGCAGCCGGTTGTTCTCATACAGGCGAATAAAAGAGATCAGCTCGCTGTCCTTCCGGATGGACGCCCGCTGCCTCAGCCACTCCAGCAGCCAACCAAAAGGGAGAAACCAGGCAGGACCGGTAACCGCTAGAATCAGCGTTGGAACCAATACGATTGACCAGGTAAGCGGCCCCTGCCGGATATAAACCCCGGCCGCCTGCCACAGCAGACAGAGCAGCGCTGCGATATACCGAAAAGCGTGGAGATGGCTTGCGGAGAAAGGCAAACCCGCCTCGTCCAGCCTCCGCTGCAGCCGTTTGGTTCGTTCCCCCGCCCCGCTTCCAAAGCGAATCCGCAGCCGCAGCAGATAGCGGTCCCGCGGCCCCTCCCCGCTCCATACGAGAAACGCGAGGTACATTACGCCTGTTAGTGCCAGCAAATAGCCTATGCGTTCCATTGCGTCCCTCCTTTAGTGGTAGTCCAGTTTGGGTTTGGCAAGCCCGGCGCCGATCATAAACGATACAAACAGGCTGCCAACAATAACCGTCAAAAACGTCATGCCCACCGCAGTGCCGAACTGGAGCCGAAAATAGACATCCGGCTTCAGCATAAACATAAACGTGCCAACCGAAGCGAATAGAACAACAAGGTTGCCGTATATTCCTAAGCTGATCGCGTCCCGGCTGTTTGCTTTTACCGCAAGAATTGTTTCCCGCTGCTGCTCCATGGACCGGTTCAACTGCATCAGCGAGGGCTTCAAAAACAGCGTGCCTTCCTTCTCCGCGTACAGTAAATCCGAAACATACTCCACTGCGAAGGTAGTTCCAATTGCCTTGCCGAACCGCTGGGCTTCCTCATAAAGTTCTTTTTCGCTGCCATAGGCCGCAAAGGAAGCGCCAAGCTGCTTCAAGGGCGATTTAAGCACGTTGTCTGCCGCGAGGGAATCCGCAGTCTGCGCCAGCAGCGCGTCCACTGACAAATGCGTATATTTGGCGGACAGCTTCACCACTTCAAGCAGGTCGTAGCTCCCCTTTACCCTGCGCTGGGCGGATGCGTACCGGAGACGCAGATACGGCAGCGTAGAGGCGGCCGCGGCAAGAAACAGCGGAAACCGCCATGCCCCCTCCATCGGCACTCCTTGTTCGAGGTCAGCTCCGGCAAGAAACGGATTATCGAACCGCATATGCCCAGGCAGCTCCCCGATCGTTAACCACGCGGACAAAAAGACCGCAGCGAACAAAAGCAGGCTGCCTAACGTAAAACGGATGACGCCGGTTCCGGGCTCGTATTTTTTTCGTGCAAAGTACAGCAGATCGTCCAGATGGCGATAGAGCCCCCATCCCTTGTCGCGTCTTTGTGCTTTATGCGCAAAGGCGGTTATCCGCCGGCGAAACAAATAATCGATCCGCTGCCCGAGCTGATGCAAATGGCGGAGGACGAGCAGGCGAATCAGCAGCCATACTCCCCACACGACCAGCAGATGCATTAAAAAAGGCAGCATTATCACAACTAGCTCCAATGGCCGCATCCTCCTTATTCATTCAGCACGATTTTGGACTTGAGGCTCTCCTTCAGCGGGTTTCGCATGGGCTTGAGAGCGGAAAGCTCATTCAGTTCCTGGACAAACCGTTCGAAGACGGCCGGGTTCTTTTTGCGCATTTTTTCAGACATGGCGTCCGTAATCTTGGCACTGTAGCACCAGTCACTCTCTGCCTCCTCCCACCGCATCAAATCGCCCGCAAACACCGAATTTCGCTCTTCGTCATACAGCACCTCTGAGATCCGGGACAGCCGTTTTTTCCCTTTGTCCGTACTTTCCAAAATGAAGACCAGCTCGCATGCCTTCAGCGCCGAAATGAGATGCCCTTTCAGACTGCCGCCAATCCGGGTCGATACGGCAAATGCCCCCTGGTAAGGAATGTCCTCCGAGTCAACGGTGTGAAAAGTTCCCGTGATGCCGTCGTATCCCTTTTCCCCGCTCCACAAGTAAAATTCCCATTCGTTGTATCTCATTTCCGTCATATAGACAATATTGGGATCATGCCGGAGCGATTCGATGCCCACTTCCATCAGCTCCTCATTAGCCGCCTGGATTGGAATAATCCGGTGGCCTTTGATCTGGTATGGCAAAATCGACTCCGGATGTTTTTCAATCATCACAACCCCCATGCACTGCGAAGCGCCCAAAAGCTGCTCGCCGACGATTGTGTTGGCGAAGGTGGTTTTACCCGACCCCACCGCTCCGGCGATCACGGTATTCCGATAGGTCTGCGCAAGCGAACGAATCATCTCTACCGCTTCGGCCGGGATACATCCTGTACCCGCCTGATCGTCCAGATCGAGGAACTCCACAACTTGGCGGCGCATTGAAATCGTCGTGAACCCGTCCCATACCCGGGGAGCAACCCAAATCGCAAGGCGGATGAACCGGCCCGGCCATAGCGGATCGTCCATTTTAAACTCAACCGACGGGTTGTCTTTGTTTAGCTTTTTGTTGTAGTCGCTTTTCAAAAGCGCGCGTTTGAGCTGTTCGACTCTCTCCAGGGAAGGCATTTCGTACGGATAGGGCACAAATGCCCCTTTATCGTTGTAAAAAATCTGCGTCCCGATAATCTGCAGCCCCGTCGACTCGCTGTACGCCTTGTCCGTGAACCAGCGATAAGCTGGGCCAAATCCCTTCCACTCATGAAACAGCGCTTCTGCCGCGGTATCATACGCATCAGGCACTTTGCCCGTATACGGGACCCGCCGCAAGTACTTTTCAATTTCGTTCATAAAAAAACTTACCGCCTGCGGCTCTCCAGTCAGCGCTTTGGCATTCAACCCAAAATACGCCTCATCCTCACGCTCCGGTCCTGCGTTCATCTCCTCTTTCATCTGCTGCAGATACTGGGCAAATCCTTCGCTGCCTGCCTTCCGGTTTCCCTGAACCGCCCGCTTGAGGGAAAAGAACGGTGCCGCGGCTTCCAGTCCGCCGTGTAGACGCGTCTCAGCAGCTATTAGCGATTGAGTCCGTGTTTGAGCATCCTGGACCAACGTTCCACCAGAGGGCATCGCTCCTTTCGCATCGCTGCCGTTTGTCCGCCCTAACGCCGGGCTTCTAATAGGAACAGCAAGCGGCAGTTCCCGCTGAAGCTCGCCGATCTTCGCGGCAGCCGGGGAATTTCGATTTCGAATCATGCGAATCGTCCTTTCTTTTTGGCTTCCGGCATCCTGCCGAGCGCCACCAGAAGCGCCCGGGCGGTTTCATCCAGCTGCTGAAGCTCTTTTTTGCCCGGTGAAGGAAGCTCCGACACCCCAGGGGAGTAAGGAATCTCGGATAAAATATCGGTTCCGAAGCGAAGTGCCAGGTTTTTTGCGGACACCGCCTCTTCCATATGACTCCGGTTAATGATCAGACTGAAATCCTGCGGCTTGAGATCAAGCTGGGCGGTCAGTTCCATCAGCTGCTGCAGCCGGTATTCATGCCGGGGATGCGTCACGAACAGCCGGATGGCAGACTGCTGCATTCCGACATACCATGCCGCACTTTCGGGAATGGAGCCGCAATCGCAGAGCACAACATCCGCTTGGTCCCTGGCTTTTACAAGCAAATACTCTATCTCCTCCTCCCGAAAGTCCTGCGCGGCAAGGACATCGAAATTACCGGGCAGGTAGCGGTAACCATTTTCTTGAACCAGCTCAGCGAAATCCTCATCCCGCACAAACTTCCCCGTCAACCGCGGCCTTAGCCGGTCCAGACTGACGGCTGTTTTCCGGTTGCAGCCCGGATCGTATACATTCAGTCCCAGCAGTATCACCCGCTGGCCGGCTGCAGCCATTCGCGAGGCAAGCAGCTTGGCCGCGCTGGTGCAGCCGGCACCGGGGGCCGAGCCAAATAACCCGATCACATTGCCGCGTTCCTCCGCCTCTTCATCCATAATGAGCTTAAGCTTGCCGATCAGCGCCGAGACGGTAAACCGGGGAGGCAAAAAGTAAATCCGATGCGACTCACAAGTCAAAAACACCGAATGGTACCCGTACACCCCATGATGCTGATACACATAAAGCAAAGCGGCATCCGGGTAAGCCTCACGCAGACGGCCAAGTTCATGAACCGCTACCTGGAAACTCGTAACAATCAGCAGCTGACCCGCCGTTATCGCGGCTTCAGGCAGCGAAGTCTGCACGGTTACTGTATAACCGGCGGTACGCAGCTCATTGATGGTTAACTGATCCAGTCCAAAACTGTAAATTTTCATTGGCGCCCCTCTCCTATTCCACCCGCACGATCCACAGCTTCCAGCCCTGCTCCAGGTACTCTTTCAATCGCTGGCCGTCTTCTTTCCGCAGCTTTAGCTCCGGTGACGCGACCTTCCCGGTGGACGTATACCGTTGATTGGTATTCCCTTGGTCGGAATCCTGCACATCGTTGTTGTCTTCCGTGCGGACATAATTCACTGTAACGCTGGTCAAAAACGCCTCTTCCGGCAGCTTGTCCAACTCAGCACCGCGATGCATCCCTCTCTCTGCAGAACCGCCTGTTGTCGAATCGCCAGTTAAGGACTTGCCGCTTCCGGGCTTGCCGGTTAAAGACTCACCGCCTACTGACCCGTTGGTTACAGACTTGCTGCTTACGACCCCATCGGTCCCACCGTTCTTGCCGCTTACGGACTCACCGCTTACCGAACCACCCGTTGCACCGGGACTCTGAGCTGCCCCCGCTCCACCGCCAAGCGCATCTGAATTGCTTCCACGGCGATCTGGCTGGCCAGGATTCCCCACTTCACCGGGACTCTTAACCGCCCCCGCCACATCGCTGGGCGCCCCCGAATCACTTCCCCGGCGATCCGGCAGACCAGCATTTCCCGTCATCGCTGGGCTTTGCACAACACCAGGCCTGCCCTCGGAGCGCATCCGCTGCTGCTGCTCGCCCTCCATCAAATAAATGTCCACCTTATCTCTGCTCCGGAGCGTCCCGTTAACCGCATAAATCGCGTCTTTTGGAATCGGAAAGACGCCTTCCTCGGCGGTAGGCTCCAGCCGGTCGATATTCACCAGCGACTCGGTCAAAATGCTGCCTTCCGTTAAATTTACATTGGTAACCTTTTGTTCAACCTGCTCCAGCTTGGTAATGGCGCCGGCCGGCACGTCTTTCGTCTGCACCGTATCCAGATACAGATCCTCGGTGCGCAGTTTATGATTTTTGGGCAGCACTCCTCCTTCACCGGACCGGACCTTCACTACGGGCTGCGCCAGCACATAAGGCTTAAAATACAGATCGTAACCAAACAATCCGCCGAACCCCGCAATAAGGATCAGAACGGCCAGTATGTAATTCCGTTTAATCCCGCCTTTTCTCCACAATGACATTTTTCTTCTCCTCCTTACCTTAAAGACAAGCGTTTTTGGGCATGACAAAAAACACTTTGGCCTAAGCGCCAAAATGCGGGCGAAATGCTTTTTCACCTGAAACTAATGATCTATGGGAAATAGAAGGTGCGGATGCCGCAAGGCGGCCGGCCGAGAAGGGGAACTTCTCTCCGGACCTTGAGCAATATAAATGCCAGCCCGGACACCTTGTTCCGGCGAATTTCCGCAGGTGCCTGCTTAAATCGCCGGGGTGCCTGTCTGCTAGTGCTGGGGATGATGAGGGTAAATCTAACCAAAATGACAGCGGACGGTTAATTAAAAACCACTGTCTTGTTGTTATGGACCAGAATCCGGTCTTCAATATGCCATTTAACGGCCCGGGCAAGTACAACACGCTCAATGGTCCGGCCGATTCGTTTCAGCTCGTTCACATCGTGGCGGTGGTTTACCCGTTCCACATCCTGCTCAATGATTGGACCGCCGTCCAATTCTTCGGTGACGTAGTGCGCGGTTGCGCCGATCAGCTTCACTCCCCGGTCGTAAGCCTGGGCGTACGGCTTGCCGCCGACAAACGCCGGCAGGAAGGAATGGTGGATATTAATGATCCGGTTCCGGTATCCCTCGATAAACGAAGGCGAAATAATCTGCATATACCGGGCCAAAATGATCACATCAATGCTGTCGCCGACAGCCTCCAGTTGACGCCGTTCCGCTTCGGCTTTTGTCTCCGCTGTAACGGGAATGTGATAAAACGGAATTCCGAAGGACTCGACGTAAGCCTTCATATCCGTATGATTGGAGACGACCAGTCCGATCTCGGCGTCCAGATCGCCCGCCTGCCACTGCCACAGCAGCTCCACCAGACAGTGGTCTTCTTTGGAGACAAAGATAGCGAGTCTTTTCTTCCGGCTGACATTAAAAATCTGCCAGCTCATCTTGAAGTCCGCCGCCACCTCCCGGAACGCATCGCGAATCCCGTCCAGACGCTGCTCAAGTCCAGGCAGGTCGAACTCCACCCGCATAAAAAACATCCCGCCGTCCGGGTCCATCGTGTACTGGTCTGACTGGACAATATTGGCCCCGTTCTGATGCAGAAACCGGGATACGGCCGCGACAATACCCGGGCCGTCCGGGCAGGAAATCAGCATCCGCGCCCGGTCCGGGTGCGCGGACGGTCCGCTTTGATTGCTTTTGACATGAAGCTCCATGTTAATCGGTTCATCCTCTCGACACTTCGTTACTGTCCGCCGAAACGGACGATGGGGAATTTCAGCGATAATTACCGGAAGCGATCAGGCGTTAACCAGAATGGACTTGCCTGCCAGCCAGGCGATCAGCCGGTGGTTCACCGCTTCCTCGCTCAGCTCGGGGAACAGCTTCGCTTCAGCAACCAGATCATACAGACGCTCCAGCGGCTCTCTGGGATCAGCCTTTTTGGCCTTGGCGTCATTCTTCAGCAGTGTCCACGTATCCAGCACAAAACGTCGGGGATCAATGTCCTGCTTGCCGAAAAATTCATGCAGTTCTTCCACTTGTCCCATAAACTCCTGGCCGAAACGCTCCGCTGTCTGCCCTCTCAGCAACGCAATTTCCGCTTCATACATTGGACGCTGGGTTTTCGGATTTTTGCCGATCCACGGCGTCTCCAGAATGAAAGGCAGTCCGGCCAACGATTCATGATGAACGACCCGGTTGATCGTATCGAAGCCAATCCAACCCGAGCCGATTGGCGTATGCCGGTCTTTACGGGAGCCTGCCGGATTTTTACTGTCATTGATATGCACTACGCCGATACGGGACAACCCGATCAGACGGTCGAACTCCTGCAATACACCGTCCAGATCGTTTACAATATCGTACCCCGCATCATGGATATGGCAGGTATCCAGACAAATGGACAAACGTTCATTGTGAACAACCTTGTCAATGATCGCCGCAATCTCCTCAAAGCTGCGCCCCATCTCCGTGCCTTTGCCGGCCATCGTTTCGAGAGCGATATGAACCTCTGTCTCATTGGTACCATTCAGCACTTCGTTTAAACCGTCGGCGATCCGCTGAATGCCGTATTCCGCATCCTTATCGGTATATGCGCCGGGATGAAGCACAATGTGCCGCACGCCAAATGCATGGGTTCTCCGGATTTCCTCCTGGAGAAAATCCACCGCAAGCTGATACGTGTGATTTTTGTAAGAGCCAAGATTAATAATATACGGAGCGTGGATCACAATCTCCTCTACTCCGTTCTCAGCCATGGCTGCCTTGCCTTCTTCGATATACATGCTCTCGATAGGTTTGCGGCGTGTATTCTGCGGCGCCCCGGTATATAACATAAATGAACTGGAGCCGTATTCCTGCGCTTCTCTTGCCGCGGTAAGCAGCCCCTTGTCCGAACTGGACACATGGGATCCGATTTTCAGCATGCATTTCCCTCTTTCCTTAGCGAATTAACCCTTATTTTATCGTGATTGCAAAAATAAATCCACAAAGGAAAGAGCGCCCCTACAGCTTCGCAAACGCTTCATTATACGGTATAATTTACTCCAACGAGCAGTTTGTGACAAAATTCATTGCCAGAGGTGAATAAACGGATGGCTGTACTGCATGGATTCCGATTTCTTTCGGCGGCGCCGAGCAACTGGTTTATGAACTCCATCGCTTTTTGGACATTTCTGCTGCTGGGCTGCATGTGCATCGGCGGTTTCTTCATGTTTCGCAAATTTCTTAAAGTGCTGCCCAAGGCGGACGGCAAATCTAAACTGGACTGGCAGAACTACTGGGTCGAACGCAGCCGCCCGCTATGGACGGATGAATCCAAGGCGTTTTTGAATCAGCTTGTGGAGCCGGTGCCCGGCCCGTTCCGTGACATCGCCAAGCATTCTATCGCTGCCGAAATCGGCAAGCTCGCGGTGGAATCAGGGGCTGCGGAAGTGACCCGGGAGCACTGTATCCAGGGCTACATTGTCGCCACGCCAAGGAAGGATAACCGGTTCCTGGTCCGCTTTCTGGAAAAAAACAAGATCGACTACACGCCCTACCGCCATCTGATGAAATAAATATTTCCCCGCTTATTTTGCTTAAGCCGTGTCAGGAGGTCACCTATGAACTATGTCATCTGCGGAGGAAGCGGCTTTATCGGCAGAGCGCTGACCGACAAATGGCTTGCGGACGGCCATCGTCTGCTGCTTGTCGGCCGTAAACTGCCCGACTCCGCCCATACCGACCCGCGTGTGCAATACGCGACCTGGGACAGCCTTGCTTCCGATCCGCATCCGGCCGAGGGCTGCGATGCACTCATCAATTTGGCTGGCGCAACACTGAATCAGCATTGGAGCGCTTCCGGCAAAACCTCTATCCGCAGCTCCCGGCTTAATACCGTGGCCGCGGCAGCCAAGCTGGTGCAGTCCTTAAGCCGGAAACCTTCGGTCGTGATTCAGGCTTCCGCCGTCGGAATCTACGGCACTTCCGCCGACCAGACCTTTGACGAGGCTTCTCCCGCCCGAGTGATGGATTTCCCTTCCGAGGTCGTCAAGGAATGGGAGGATGCGGCGGACCGTGAATACACCGGAGTCAGAGTTGTCAAGCTTCGCACCGGCGTAGTTCTCGGTAACGGAGGAGGCGCCTTCAGGACGATGAAGCTTCCTTATGTATTTGGTGCCGGAGGACGGATCGGCAGCGGACGGCAGTGGATTTCCTGGATACATATTGACGACGTGGTATCCATAATCGACTTTTGTGCCAATACTCCCGCCATTTCAGGCCCTGTGAATGCAGTGGCGCCTGCGCCGGTTACCAATGACGAATTCGGAAGAACTGTCGGCAAAGTGTACGGCCGCCCGCATTGGCTGCCGATCCCGGCGTTTGTCCTGCGCCTGCTTCTGGGCGAGCTGTCGCAGCTTGTGCTGGAAGGCCAGCGCGTGCTGCCTTCGAAGCTGACGGAATACGGCTTTGTATTTGCTTATCCCACACTGGAACAAGCGCTGAGGCAGCTGAAATCCAATCCCTAAATTCGGTCTGAAGCAATCCCTCAAGCGCTGCGGAACGTGTAGTATCCTTTAACAATGGTAAACACATCTCCTTCTGATAATAGATATTCTTTGTATGGAATCATTGGCTCTCCCCGGAACAGCGTACCGTTGCGGGAATCCAAATCTTTGAGGACATAACCGTCACGCCCGCGTGACAACTCGGCATGTACCCTGGAGGTGCCTTCAGAGCTCTCTACATACTGGGCTGTCTCGGGAGACCGGCCGATAATGAAGCTGGTCCGGTTGAGTTCAATACGTTCGGGCGCTCCCCCTCCCTCAGGCACACGCTCCAGATAAGGACAACCACCCCCTCCCTGTATCCGCCGCCCAGCTTCGGCGGATACGTCTGGAGCCTGAAGCACTACGGTCGGAGACCCGATGCTGCCGGAGGAAGACGGCTGCACCGGGTCACCCGCTCCCAATCCACCTTTTTCCGCAAGCGGATGGTCAGGGGATGACGGAATTTCAGCTGACTCATAAGCTGAAGAAAAAGCACCTCCTGCATTTCCTCTGTTTGACTTCTCACCGCCTGGCGTTCTCCAGCTCTGGACTGTTGGTTGGCCCGTAAACACCGGTCCTGCCGCGTTGATAGGGACTGGGTCCGCTTGATCTCCGGCGTCCTCGTTACGTATCCGCGGCGCACCCCGCTGACCGCGCTTTGGATTGGCCGCGGCCGTGCTCCCGGACCCGGTCTCCTCTAGACTTCTCCAATTCCAATTTTTTCTCCCGGGTAAAGGGCCGGCTCCCTGCACAGCCAAAGCTGCATCCGCATCCTCCTCCCTTGCGAATCTTCTCCGGAAATACCAATTAAGCCAGCCAAGCAGCAGCGTTCCTCCCACACTTAGGCCTAACCGGATGCCGTTAGGCTCGGACAAATACACGAACTTCCAGAGCACCGCCGCGCCCAAACCGCTGCCAAGCAAAAGATAGGTCCGATTCGCCGAGGCACTTTGCGTTTTGTTATCCGAACCATCAGCCTGTCTCTTGGTTACCTGTTCTTTTTTTGAAGCCTGCATATCCAATTTCCCCGGGAGCCCTGAGAACAAGCGGCTCCACTCTGCAGCAGGTGTCTGTTCCGCTCCCTGTGTGTTTTCCCGCCATTCCGCCGCCTGCTCCCCCGGTCCGGCAGCCATGTACAGCTTGTCGGCACGGTTGGCCTGCTGTGCGCTTTCCTGTCCCGACACGCGCTGCTGCCCGCCGCCTTGGCGGCCTGACCCTAGGGAAGGAGCGGACGATCCAGTCTCCCAATCCAAATCACGGCTCATTCCTGTTGTTATATGAACTGATTGATTTCGACGGTCCGCATTTTTGGCTGCATTGTCTGCAAAATCTATACGGAACGGTGTTCCGGTTTCGTTTAACAGCTCCGCCGCCAGCCGGCTGAGCCCGGCGGCCCGAAAGTCTTCATCCGCACAATACTGAAGCAGACGCTGTATGCCGCCGCCATCAAGCTCGGAAGCGGACGCCATCAGCTGGGTGATCAAATTTTTAAACGCTTCCCCCGGAGGCTGCAGAAAATCAGGTTCAAGGAGCGGAAGATACGTCAGAAACACGGTACCCGTCGATAGCGCTCCTTCCACAAAAATATAATCCGACTGAAGCGAGTACTGCTCGGGCCGGAGCATATGCTGTCTGCCATCTTCAACCGCCTGGGCGGCCTGAAATAATATAGTGTACAACCCCGGCATATCCAGCTTCTCCGTTTTCAGCAGGAGAGACAGCATTTTTTTGCCCGATACTGCATACTCCAGCTTGGCTTCCAGGTCCAGCTCACTCAAGTAAAACGGGAGATGATGAGGAATTCGAGCCTCCATCAGCATCCTGACCTGGATTTTGTTCAGCTTCGAGGATGGCAGCCCTTCAGGAGCTTGCAACACCATTCTTGTTCCTTCCCGCTGCACGAAGTCCCGGGTTAATCCGAACATAAGGAACTGACTCCTTTCCGATTATTGGTATAGGACCGCGACCAGCATGCCGGGAAGAACGGCATACATAAACGGGAACCGGAGCTCCTGGCCGTCCCCGGCTTTCAGCAGCCGCAGATTACGCAGCAGGATAAATCCGGTAAGCCGGCCTGCGATCCGAAACAGCCTGCTGAACGACTCCCGTCTGTACAGCATAATCAGGCAGCCGATCAGCGCCGCAAACAGGATGGAGTACATAATCGCCTGCAGCGTGTACCAGGCACCGATCCAGGCGCCGATTCCGGCAAACAGCTTCACATCTCCTGCGCCCACCGCACCCGTCACATACAGCAGCAGCATAACCAGCAGTCCTGTTCCAGCACCGCCAAGCGAATGCAGCAGGCCTTCGCTTCCTCCGGCGATCCAGTGAACAAGCAGCCCTGCAAGCATGGATGGCACGGTCATCCAGTTCGGAATTCTCATCCGGAGGCTGTCCGACACAAAAGCCGCCGCTACCAACAGCATCGCGCCCCAAATTTCCCAACTCATCATCTACAAGCACCCCTTATCCTCCACGTGCCGGCGCGACAGTAAATCCGGCCTCCACAGAACGGCCGTCATCGGTTTCAATTACAAATCGCCATTCCCCCGGTGTCGTGTTCGTACCAATTTTCCAGTTCCATTCGATGATACCGCCGCCGTCTGCTTCCGCCCAACCCAAATATTTCGCTTTGCTGGTTCCGCTTTTATAGATTACGGTCAGCTGCGCACGGCAGCCCGGCTCGACCTTGGCTCTAATTGTTCCCTGCCTTCCGGGATACCCTGGATTAGGCTTCTCCAGTACGGTTATGGAATGTTCGCCGGTCTCCCCGCCCCCCTGGCCGTTATCCGGCGGATCGGTTTCACCAATCCATATCCGCTCTATTGCGCTCGCTTCCAACACGATTTTCCGGTTCAGAAAAGGAACCTTCATCGGCAGCTCATAACTGACGCTTAAGCCAAAAAACGGCTTCGTCCCCTTTTTGAGGTCAGGCATCATGATATTGGACACATGGATTCGTTTTTCCTCCAGCATCCCCGCGCTTAAATTCGGAAGGAGCAGCGGTTTGATCAGCGGGTCAAGCACCGCTTCGGACGTCTCCGCCTCAAGCTGTTCGAGTGCGCCAGTCCTGCCTTGGACGGCCTCTCCCAGCCACCTTCCAATCGGCTGCGGCAGCGTTTCAGACAGCTGTCCAGCTACTTCAGCCACCGGCAGCCTGGGGACAGTCCAGCCATCCCGTGTTCCGCCTTCTCCGGTCTTGCCTTCTCCGGTCTTGTCTACAGTCTCGCCCTCATTGGCTCTGCCTTCTGCAGTCTTTCCTTGTACGCTCCTGACTCCCCCGATCCCGTCCTTTCCGCCAGCCCCGGTTTCCTGCCGGCCAAGCTCTGCGGCCGGCTCGCCCGGACCTGACGCCGCGGTCCCGCCGGCTTTTTCCTGAACAGCCAGGTATACGGGGTACATATGCGAAGATACCACCTTGACGGTATCCGAAACCATGCTCTGCAGCGCCGTCGAGTACAACGACATCTGTACAATAAAAATCAGAAACAGGACAACGAGCAGGAAAAAAGGCAGGATCATGGCCGCTTCGACGGTCATGCTGCCGTCCGAGCGCCGTATGCGTCCGATAATGGTGTGCTTTCCGCCCATTTCATCGGCTCCCTTATCGATTCCATTTTCGGACCATCAGTAGACGAAATCCGCCGACTGAACAGTAAAATACGTATTTCCTTCCACTTTGCCCGAGCTGTCACCGGTTTTCAGCAGCTTAAACAAGCCCGGGAGAAACCACATTTTCATTCCAAACCGCATCTCAGCGGAGACATACGTTGATTTCTCTGCCGGGTCAATGCCTGTATTTAGCCGGATCAGGGCAAGCATACGCGACAGCTGCTCTTTCCCGCTTCCGTGCAGCAGCATAAACAAGCGGAGATGGTCCCGGTACGTCAACTCGAGTCTCACGAATTTGGACAGCTCAATCGAGCCGTCTGTGCAGAGTTTGAGCATGTCGGCAACCGCTTGGTTTACTCCGTACAGCAGCGCCGCAGCCATGACCGCAAGCGGATTGCCGAGGCCTGCCTTCTCAGTCAGGCCTTCCATGGTCCGGACCGCTAGACGCATGGCAAAAATCTCACCAAATGCCGCAGCTAAATTGCCCCCGGGATTGTGAAATCCGTATAGGATGTACTCCAGTTCCTGGGCTGCAGGGTCCAAATGCCGAACCAATTCCTCCGCTGCTTGCGTTCCCGGATTTCGTACAAGCCGGGACAGCGCGGTCACTTCAAGCGGCTTATAATACTGCGCCGCATATTCGCTCTGATACAGCCTGTCCCTTGCACCTGACAAAATTCCGCCAATTGTGCCGTAAACCTGATCCATCTCTCCCATCGCCGCATCTCCCGCAGCATAGGGATTTGCACTTAAACCGCTGGCCCCAGCCTCTGCTTCGCCCCCTGCGTTCATCGCCTGGATCTGCCCGAAATACGCTTTAAGCTCCTCATATTTCTGCATAGAGGCGCCCGCTTGGTCCTTAAGATCCCGCAGCTTGTTGACCAGCTTCAGGGCATCCCCCAGCTTTGCTTTGGCCTGCTTCTCCGTCTGCTTTCTCTCCATATCGGAGACATTTCGGCGTTCCAATTCCGCCAGCTCGCCTGTCAGGATTCGGCCGTTTGGTCCATAGTCCTCGGCATAAGCCGCAGCTTCATCCCACGCTAACCGGACGGCGGAACGCATCGACTGACCGTCTCCGTTTAATCCCAGGGCAGGAGACAAAAGCTCTGGCAGACGCACGATAGAGGGTTTCGCCTCCCGGTATCTCGATTCCTGCCGGGACAAGCCATTCTTGAGCGCCAAGATCTCTGCATCGGACAAAATCAGTTCTTCGCTTCGCTCCCTCAGCTTCCGCGCCTCCGTCCCCGCAGCAGCCTGTGCTCCGCCGTCCGGAATGTCCCAGGAGCTAGCCGAATCGTATCCTGCACCGGACGACGATTCGTCATACGCGGTGATCACACGCTTCATTTCTTCATTAATCGCTTCAGCTTCAGCAAGAGCCTGTCCGGCCTGCGTGACCGATTCGGCATGCCCGGTTTCCAGCGCACCCGCCGCTGTTCGTAACCGGTCCAGCACACGGGATGTTCCGCCAGCATAAGCAAGCAACTCTGAGGTGTATGCCGGAGGCGTCCGAGGTGCCCGGTATTTGTCTGCATAATACATCTCGAAGTACTGTTCATACCCGGCGGCCACATCTTCTGCACGGATAACCGGGCCAAAATGAATCCCCCCGGGCGCCCGCCCCGGCTCGGATACCGCATCAAGGATTGGCTTCATTTGTTCCCCTCCCTGCCGCCTTGACTCAGCCATACGGTCCAGCGCCTGCGACCTTCGTTCATACAGCGGCTCCAATTGTCCGTACAAGTTGGTGGCGCGGGAAGCTTCCTGCATCGCCCCTGCCATCGGTTTGAACTTTCCGGCAAGCTCCAGCGCAAAATCAATCGGCGCTTTATACTTCATTTCCTCCTGAATCGCCCTCTCAAACACCTCATGGTTGGCAAGCGGCCGGCTCCATGCAAGGGTTGAGGACTCCAGCTCAAGCGGGATCAGCTGAAAACCATCCGCTCGGCCGCTTCTTGTTAAACTTCCGTCCAGCACCTTGGAGATCAGTGCCTCTCCTTCTCCGCTTCCGTAAGCAAACAAGCCGTATCGCTCCTGAAGCTCCGTGTCATAGGCGGACATGAGCGAACGGACGCCTGAACGGGCAAGCCGGCGCGCTTGCGCTTCGGCCGCCCCAATCCGCGAGAACTCGATCAGAACTGACGTGAATAGAAACACGAAGGCCAGTGCCATAATCAAAAACACGGTAACAGACCCTTCAGCACGCCGGTTTCGCCGGGATTTCAAATTACGGCGTTTCGTCACGGGGCCATGCATCGTCTCTCCATCACTCCTTCCCTTTATCCGGCCCGCCAAGTTTGGAAAGCATCGCAGAGGCGTCCTGCCGGTTTACCCCTTGGCCTTTCGCGCGGGACGTTTTAAACTTCGCGCTGTAGTACCGGACAAGATCAACTGTCCGGATAAATTCCGCCGGTTCGGTTACGGCTGATTGCGCGGATACCCGGGGAACAGCTCCGTCGGCCAGCATTTCATCCAGCGGAGGCAGCTTTAACACTTTTTCAAGCTGTGAGGTTACCTTCCGGCCGCTCCATTCGAACTGATAGCCGATCTCGCCGGTGATGCCGCCCTGAACGATTCCGCCCGACTGCTTCAGCTTACGCCCCGGCAGCCCCTCCGTTCCTTCCGCTGCCGGAAGCGGGACCTTCAGCCGGCCTTCCGCAGCGCCGATTCCAAACCAGGAGCTCAATACCCCGTCTTCCCCAATTCGCCAGTACAACGAATCATAACGCCCCGGTTCGACCGCTCCCCCTTTGCCTTTATAACTGTTGTCCCAATTAAAAGCGGCCCGCTCGGTTACCGTCGAAGCAATCTGCAGCAGCATTGACTTCTGGTAGCTGTAGAGACTGAAAAAAAGCAGCAGCATCGTAAGCAGCAGCACGATTGGAAGGACCATGGAAGCCTCCAGCGTAAAGCTGCCTTCGCTGCTCTCCAGCTTAGTCTTCAAAGACTTTTTGGCTTTTTCCTTCGGCAATTTTGAGTAGCCCCTTAACAATATCCACGATCTCATCCTTGAACACGAGCACGACAGCTACCAGCACCGCAATAATCAAAATCATCTCCAGCGTGCCGAGCCCTTCCTCCTCTGCCCACAGCGCTCTTCCGCCATCCCAAATCCATGTCCACATAGCCTACATCCCCCTGAGTTTGGAATTAAATATTCATCATCATAAAAGCGGGTGATCCGACAAGCACAATCACGATTACAAAAATAACAACCATCGGAAACACAAGCTTGGAGGAGGCCTGTTCACCGCGTGTCCGGCTGATCGCCTTGCGCTTCTCCCACAGCATCCGTGAAAGGTCCCGCAGCCCAAGCGCAAATTCGGTTCCTCCCCGGCGGTAGTTGAGCAGCACGGCGGTGGCGAAGATGGAGACCTCCTGAACCGCGCAGCGTTTGCTGAAATTCTCGAACGCCTGCTGGAACGAATAGCCGCTCTCCCATTCAGCCATCATTACTCGGAGCTCCCGGTACAGCGGATGATCTTCCGCTTCACGCGTCCGTTCCACACAGCGGGTGATGGCCCGCTGGACCGTTTCTCCGGCCCCCACGAGCAGAACAATGCCGTTCAGCAGCTCGGGAAGCTCCATAACGATCCGCTGCTGCCGCTGCTTCACTTTTTTATGCAGTTCTCCGGCCAGAGCGGCCGGGACAGCGGCAGATAAAACGGTGCCCAACACGATTCCCGCCGATTCTCCTGAAGCCAGACTTAACGCACAGCCGCAGAGCAGCAGCAGCCAGGAGTAGGCCAGCATCTCGGCGAGGAACAGCAGCGTCCGTTCCGCACTGCTGCGGATGCCCATTGTCCGCTGAATCGAGCGTTGAATTTTGAATACGGTTCGCGGAAATCTGCCTCCAAGCCCCAGCTTGTCAATCAGCAGCAGAAAAGGCTCGCTGATCTGACGGAGCCGGGCGCCCTCCAGCGTCAGCTCCCTTAAAGCGGCATACCGCAGCCCGGCAGAAAGCTTCAGCACCACCCATCCCGCGGCTAACACAATCATTAGCAGGGCAGAGACTCCTGCCATCCTCGCCCCTCCTTTTTAGACCGGGATGTCCATGATCTTTGAAATCCAGTAGTAGCAGCCTCCAAGCGCGGCCAAAGCGGCAGTCGAAATCACCCGTCCCGCTCCGCTGTACATCGGGTCCATGTAATCACCGGCCGTCAGACTCATGAACAAAATCATTGCCAGCGGTGACGCCAGCAGCGCCTTGGCTTCAAACCGCTTCTGCGCGACGCTGACGGCGATTTCTTGCTGGATATCCATCTTTTCGGTGATCACATTGGACGTACGGCGCACAATCTCCACCAAATCACCGCCAGTGCGCTTGCACACAGCAAACACATCCGCAAACCGCCCGATATCCTCGATGTCCGCCCGGCCCGCAAAATCCAGCAGCGCTTCCTCAACCGGCTGCCCGATTTCCATCCGTGCGCAAATAATATTCAGCTCCGCGATCATGTCGCCGCCGCCATCCGGATCAAGCATCCGCAGATCGTCGACTGCTTCGCGAAACGCGTTCTCCACCGAACGCCCGGCGGACAGCGAAGAAGACAAAGAAAACAGCGTCTGCTTG
This sequence comes from Paenibacillus nanchangensis, assembly GCF_046543445.1. NCBI lineage: Bacteria > Bacillati > Bacillota > Bacilli > Caryophanales > Paenibacillaceae > Paenibacillus > Paenibacillus nanchangensis. The sequence goes on along the minus strand of NZ_JBHOFD010000012.1, from coordinate 156,063 downwards.
AAGTACAGCTTCAGCGTCTCTCTCCTCCGCTTCTTCAAATAACTCCTCAGCATGCGGGGCGCGTACAGACCGCCCGGAGTGAGCAGAAGCGGAAGTATTGGATGCCTGTAGAACAAATAACCGACCAAATAGAGAAGCACACTGCCTGCCGCCAAAGCCAATACACCGGTAAGCGGACGAAGCTCCATTTGGGTATAGTCCGTGAGCATGCTGCTCTTCGGGTAATCCCCTCTGTCTTCAGACCTGTGGTTGCCAAACTGCTTTAACCTGAACCGGCTGGCCGAAGCAGGCCGTACCGCGGTTAATTTAAGCATCTGATCTTCCTCCCTCACCCGTCATCCCAGGCAGCAGCCGGCTTGCAGAAAATCCGGCCATCTCCAGTTTCCGCACCTGAAGCAGCGGATTGCCGCATGCCGCAAGCGCCCCCTGAATGCGCCCATCCTGCATCCCCGTCTCGCAAAACGCATAAAGCGGATTCAACACCACCTCCCCTCCTTCAACGCCCGTTACTTCACATATTTCCGTAACGCGCCGGCTCCGGTCGCGCAGCCGGGACAGGTGGACCAAAATATCCACCGCCGACCCGATTTGCTGGCGGACCACCTGCACCGGCAGATCCGCTCCGCTGAGCACCATCGTCTCCAGACGGCTGATCATGTCCTTGGCACTGTTCGAATGTCCGGAGGAAAGGCTTCCTGAGTGGCCTGTATTCATCGCCTGCAGCATATCCAGCGCCTCGGCTCCACGGACTTCGCCGACCACAATCCGGTTCGGGCGCATCCGCAGCGAGGAGCGGATCAAATCCCGGATCGTAATTTCGCCTTTGCCTTCTGTGTTGGCATTGCGCGTCTCCAGCGACACCAGATTCGGCACGGTGACGATCTGCAGCTCGGCCGAATCTTCGATGGTGATCACCCGCTCATCGGCGGGAATGAACTGCGACAGCGCATTAAGAAAAGTGGTTTTGCCGGAACCGGTGCCCCCGCTGATAAAAATGTTGTATTTTGCCAGCACCAGCGTCCGTAGCAGCTCGGCAGTCTCGTTGGTAAGCGCGCCCCGCCTCACCAGATCGTCCATGGTCATCGGCGATTCGGGGAACTTGCGGATGGTCATGGCCGGCCCTTTCAGCGCGACGGGCGGGAGAACGACGTTAACACGAGAGCCGTTCTTCAGCCGGGCATCGACGATCGGCGAGGACTCGTTCACCACCCGGTTAACGCCCGATACGATGGACTGGATAATGTCCTCCAGCTTAACCGGAGATTCAAAGGCCACCGGCAGCCTCCTGATCTCTCCCTCCTCTTCTATAAAAATCTCCTTGTAGCTGTTGATCATAATCTCCGTAATCTTCGGGTTGTCGACGAGCGGCTGAAGCACATCAAGTCCCCGGAAGGAATCAAACAATCTGCGGACCCACTCATGCTTCTCCCCGGCCGTCAGCGTCCGCAGGCTGTCCCGTCCAAATATCACCTTCTCGATATAAGCCGTAAGCTCACGGTCTCCAACGGCGGATGTTACGTCGAGACCCGAGCGGATATCGTTCCTTAAACTCCGGAACAGCTCCTCATTCATGTTCCGGCGCTCCACGCCGGCGATCCGCCAGCGAATAGTGTACCGGCAATCCGTCCCACCGCTTCCCGCATCGCAGCCGCCTGAAGACATACGTCCTCTCTGACCTGCTTCTCCCAGGCGGGAATATAAGGCAGGATAAAGTCCGGCCCCGGATGCTCCGGCCCAAAAGCGCTCAGAGCGCCGTCGCGGCAGAAATTCACGCATAGCAGACTCCGGTCGGCCAAATCCGTCCGGATACCCGGCACTGGCTCACCGCAGCGGTTCAGCCAAGCCAGCGTCTTCGCCAAGCTTACCCGTTCGTCCCGCAGCAGCCAGAGCAGCACCGCACTGCGGCTGAGAATGGCTTCCATCCGCTCTTCTTCAAGCGCCCCTGTATCCGCGACAATTACGTCGTACCGTCCGGCGCTACTCAGCAAATCAAGCAGCGCCAGCGTGTCGGCCTTGCTCATCTGCAGTTTCTCCTTCAGATTGCCGACCGGTCCAAAACCGTCGCAGCCCAGCGTCTGATAACGCCTAATGTAGGAGTCCAGGCCAATCTCTCCCACTCCGTCCTTTCCGCTGCCCGATGCTTTCAACTCGTACAGCAGCCGGTCCAGGCCCGGCCCTTCGTTGCCGGCAAGCCGCACATATTCGCCCGCGCTGTCCACGCACTCCAGATTCAAATAAAAAACCGACTGCCCCGCCTCAGCCAGCACCCGCGCCAGATTCAGGCTGAGCGTTGTTTTGCCGCAGCCGCCTACGGCTGACACCACACCGATCACCGCCGTCCGCCCCAGCGCAGCTGCCGCCGGCCCCCCGCCGCAGAGGTTCAGCATATCGCCAAGCAGCGACGGAAGCGACTGATACTTCGAAATGACGCCTCCGCCGGACATTCTCCTGCCGCTCCCATCCACGCGCCCGCCTCCTCCGCCAAGCACCGCCCAAGGAACCGGCAGTCCTCCGCCCTCCACAAGACAAGCTTCAATAAAAGCCGGATCGGCCACCACCGCATCGGGCAGGTCTCCCTGTTTCATAAATTCCACGAACGCTTCCACCCGGCTAAACGCCGAGATTCGCATCCTTTCTCCGTACTCGCTGTGATGTAAATAATGCAGCAGCGGTTCGATATACTCCTTCTCCCGGACGCCAAGCGCTATTCCGGCCGTCATGCCCATTCCCCCTCCGCGATTGTACGCGGCGCCGTATCTCTGTCAGAACACAACAAAAAAAGCACCGCCATTAACCGCCAACTGCGGTTATGGAACGGTGCTTCCGTTACCATCCTATAAATTTACAATTATAGTAACACATCTCTTTTCGGCTAGCAATGTTTTTTTGCAGATGGCCCCTGCGAACCCGATGTTTTGGCAGGAAAAAGGGGTAATTAGAGGAGGAAAGGATGTGAGCGCGATGTTTAACGAACGGACCACGATATCCAAAACCGTAGGACGCATCGCTTTGGCCGTCATGTTTTTCGCCGCAGGTCTGCTGCAGCTGTTCGAAGGCCCGCAGTTTGCCCAAATGCTCCCGCCCGTCATTCCCTGGCACATGAATTTCGTTTTTATCGGCATGTTTCTTAATTTTGTAATCGCTGCAAGGCTGCTTTTTCCGGCCAGCAAAGCGACAGGATATGTGATAGCGCTCTATTTGGCCCTGCTGATTCCGGTACAAATCTATTCGCTGATTCAAGGCGTCCCGCTTCCGGGAGAAGAACGCGTCACTTCGCTGACCTTCTGGGTGGACGTGCTGCTTTTGCCCATGATGATGTGCCTGGCCCTCTGGTCCTCGCGTCCGGCGGGATCGTCTTACCACCTTGTTCTGGAACGAAAAACAGTCCGCAGATCAATTTAATCGCATCGATGGCACCGGGTACCCTTCATCCTTAATAGGCAAAAAAAAATAAGCCGGCGGCCCACCAGCCCGCCGGCTTATTCCTGTTCCGTCTTCCCGTGCTACTTCTCTGTTATTTCTCCGGTACCGTCTCCTCCGGGATCGCCACGATAAACCGGCTGCCTGTCCAGTCCTTCAGCGTCCCGGATTCCATTTTCTCACCGTCTTTGCCCACCAGGCCGTAGGCTACCTGTCCGCTCCACTCGGTCCGGCTGAAATAGGCATAACGGCTGGCCAAAGCAGGAGCCTTGCCGTATTCCTCTTCTGCCGGATGGCCGAACAGCCGGGTGATTTCCGGTTTCGTCTGCGTACTGGACCGCTCCAGCTTGGCCGCCCAGACCAGCTCGGCTTCGGTATCGCGGATCACATAATAATAGACAACCTCATCCGTCTCAAGCAAATACCGGTCCGCCCGGCCCTCCGGAAAATAATAAGTGCGCGACAACGGCTCCTTTCCGGCGGTAAACGGAACCTTTTTGTCCCCTGTGGTCGGCAGGCCAACCGCCTTCGCCCGCTGAGCCGGAAGCTCGCTGTCCTCAGCCGCTTCATCGCCCGCAGTATCCTGAATGCGGACCGTGCCGGTTGCGCCGTCAACCGTGACCTTGGCGCCAAGCGCCTCGGCAACAAGCCGGAACGGCGCCATGACCCGTCCGCTGCGGACCTCAACCGGTGCGTCCACCGCTACCGTCCTGCCGTTCACCGTTGCGGTGCGCGAACCCGCGGTCAGCCGGATCACCGTACTCCCCCGTTTCAGCACCGCCAGCTTGGTCTCGTTATTCCAGGATAGCGAGACGCTTTTGAACGCTCTAAGCGCCGCGATCGGAACCATAACCCGCCCGTTCACGATGCTGCTCTCATAAGGAACAGGGGAGCCGTTTACCTGCACACTGTAGGATGCGGCAGCGGCCGGCTGACCCCATAAACCGGAGATGAGCGCCGTCAGGCCCACCGCCACAGCCGCTTTAGCCATTCGCATACGATCCCTCCTTCTGTTCTGTTAATCTATGCTGCTATTCTTCCTCTTCCACCAGCCGTCTGCGCAGATCGGGCGTCGGAAGCAGACAAGCCTCATCCCTGCCGAACCAGCGGTAGCGGTTCCTGGCCACATACCGGTACACCGCGTCCCGCAGCGGACGGGGAACTGCAATAAAGACATACAAAACCGGCCAGGGAAAACGCAATTTCCGCGCAATCCGGAGCGCGGCGGCCGATTCGGTGTAGACCGCTCCCTGCTCGACAAGCACCACCGTATCGAGACGGTCAGGGTCCATTCCCGCCGAAGACACCATCCTGCGGCCTGCCGCCCCCTGAAGTGTGGCGAACCGGAAGGCGGCCTTCGGGTCTCTTTTTATAATAAACTTTACCAGACCTTGACACAAATGACACACTCCATCGATCAGCACTACTGCTCCGGCTCCCCCTTCCGGCAGTTGCCCGCTCCTCTTCATGGTGTCCCTCCTTCATCCACGTAGGCATAAACGCCATTTTCAGTTGGACTTCAGCATCCGTATCCGCATCTCATCTGTATCCGCAACTGTACCCGGCGATAATCCCCCTAAAGACAACAAAAAGCACGGAAAAGGCTTCCGTGCCTGCGATAGGGTATGCTTTATTCGGCAATGGATTTCTCGATCCACCCATCTCCAACCATCTGCTGATCGAATTCGGAGGTGTAGTTCTCCATACATCTGCAGATGAAGTCCTTGCGGCAGATCGGGCAAGGCGTCTTGAGCAGCCGGCTCACAGCGGTCATCTTCCATTCCGGATGACGATGGTAGAACGCTCGGCATTCCGTACCGTCGGCCAGTTTGATAATGAATTCGTATAACCCATCCTTATCATTGCTGCTGGCTTTGGTCACATTCGTAATTGTCGGTCTGTAAGACATCTTCATCACCCATTTATTTAAATTTTTGGTTGTCAATGATGGATTGATAAATGAAAGCACAATCGGCTTGTATCCGCTATCCGCATCACCATTTGCATAATTCCTGTGTTCCAACCGTCAACACGTAGAGTACGCCTAGTAACTCAAATCTCAAAGATAAGCCAAGTTATTTGCACTTCTATGGAACAAATCCTTATATCTACAGAGACGTGTACTAGGTACTTAGACATCTTAAAGAATTTTAGAGTGCCTGTCAACCAACTCCATCAAGCGTTTGCCCCTCTTCCGCGTTTAACCGGCAGTCCCCGCTTCTCCATTATAACCACATCCCCTCCGGATCATTCCTGCTGCCGCCTGTAGAGGTCTGTTTTGCAGCTGCTCCCCATGTTTCCCATGCAAAAAAAGCCCGGCGTTCCCGCCGGACTTTCAATAAAACCGCACAATCCGCGCTTTGGCTGATTGCCGCAGCCTTTTTTCCTGTTAGATCACATTCAGCTCCACGTCGATATTGCCGCGCGTTGCCTTGGAATACGGACAGAAATCATGGGCTTTGCGGGCCAAATCCTCCGCCTGGGAGCGGTCGACGCCCGGAATGCGGATATCGAGCTTCACCGCCAGCTTAAATCCGCCGTCGCTGTCGTCTTTTCCGATCATCACGTTTGAAGTAACTTCCACGTCCTGCAGCTTCACGCCTTCTTTGCGGGCGACATTCGCCAGCGCGCTTTCATAACAAGCACCGTATCCCGCAGCAAAAAGCTGCTCAGGATTTGTGCCTTCGCCGCCCGGTCCACCCAGACCTTTTGGCATCACCAGCTTGGATTTAAGCGCACCGTCTGAGGTTTCAAAAGAGCCTTCGCGTCCGCCCCGGACCGTTGCTGTCGCCGTATACAAAGCGTCCATTTCGTCATCGTCTCCTTTGTCGTCAAAAATTTCATTCACACTTACATTACACGTATCCCGGGTTTTGAAACGGTTTGTTCCGTTTATCACGGTTGACACCCTGAATAAAAATTGTAAAATTAAATTGCGGAAAATCTTTTCAAGGAGGATTTGGCGATGAGCGTATACGATTTTAAAGCAACTACACTGCGCGGTGAGGAAGAATCGCTGTCGAAGTACAAAGACAAGGTACTGCTGGTGGTCAATACGGCGAGTAAATGCGGCTTCACTCCCCAGTTCAAAGGTTTGCAGGAGCTGTATGATAAGTATAAAGACCGCGGGTTCGAGGTGTTGGGTTTCCCAAGCAACCAGTTTGCAGGCCAGGAACCGGGGAGCAGCGAGGATATCGAGCAATACTGTCAGATTAATTACGGCGTGACCTTCCCGATGTACGAAAAAATCGACGTCAAAGGCGACACCGCCCATCCGCTGTTCCAGTATTTGACCCGTGAGGCGCCAGGCGTACTTGGCACGAAGGCAGTAAAATGGAACTTCACCAAATTCCTCGTGGACCGGGAAGGGCGTGTCCTCAAGCGTTTTTCTCCAAACACTTCTCCGGAAAAAATGGAAGCGGACATTGCCGAAATGCTCGACTAGCAGCCGGCTGGTTTGTTTGGGACGGCTTTTTGCGGCGCAGGACGCCATATCTGACGTTCCGCCGTCTTGGCGTTCTATGTACTGTTGGACCCGAGTCTCCCGGAATACACGGAATTGCACACTGGCTTTATACGTACCTCTGAAGTGCCCCCTTAGAATAGACATGGGCCCCCGGTTATTCCGATGAATTCTAAGGGGTTATAGCCTATCAGCTAAGCAAACGTAACGTTAACTGGTCCTGCAGACGTTTGCCAAAGCATTTGCCGAGCAAAAAGACGTGACCTGGTAGGCCGTTTACTGTAACCAAGGATTGCAATATATCGGATTACCCCGTAACCAGCCACGTCTTGGCATCCTCCGGGTCGCCATAATATTGAATCGGCATCGTAAATTGGTGGGCCTGCTTGCGCAAATATCTATTTAGCCGATGTACGTTGCCATAATTCCCGACAATCGCCAGTTTTCTGATATGAGACTGCAGTCTGGTCAGATTCGCTGCAAATTCAAGCATAACCTCCCTTGTAAGCTCTGTTTCATAAAAATCCACCCATATGGCCAGACGCCTAGGCTGTCCCAGAATAAAAGCCTCCTCTTCTTTCATCAAGCTGAACAAGGATTCGCTATTTGAATGGAAGCTGCCATATTTTAAACAATGTATTTCTCCACCCTTGTAGTGATAAGGGAAAATTGAACCCCCGGGAGATTTGACGATCATCCGAATATCCCTCCGTAAAAAATAATTTTTTTACATCATTAAAACTATGTCTATCTACTTGCACAATTGTTTGCAAGGCTGACCTCGAACACATAATCGGAGATCCCCCCGCTCCATCAATGTCCTATCTAGTAAAATTCTACCACAGAAATAGTGGAATTTATAAGCCTTACCTCAATTACCTAACCCCGACGTAAAACACCGATTGCCGCCAGGCTGCATGCACAGACTGAACTCTCCCCTTTAAAGTTGAAAATGTACAACTCTTACTTAGAAAATCAAACACTGCTGCGCCCTTTCTACACTCTTGATCTATAGCCCGCAAGACGGAAACTTTTCCACAAGTGACTCTCTTGCGGGTTATTTGTCTGGGAATTACTGACCATTGATTTTGAAATGGATCAATGTCAAAATAGGATTAAAACATGTTACGAATTTGTAACTTTTAGCGGACCTTCAAGGTCCTTTTTTTGTATTTATAAAAGCTGATGTTCAATATGTGTAGGGAGGATTGAAATGGAGAAAAAGAATCTCCCCCCTGACCAAAACGGAGAAAGCTCCAAGGAAAGCCGCGGTTCGGCGCAAGAGTTGGCCATGCGTCTAATTGAGTTGTCGGGTGGACCGGATAATGTGGCGGAAGTCTCTCACTGCACGACCCGTATTCGGCTTAAGCTGAAGAACAGTGCAATGGCCGATGAGGCTGGCCTTACCGGCATGCAGGCGGTTCAGAGTGTATTTGTCCGAACCGGGTACCTGCAAATTATACTGGGACCGGCCATTGTCATGAAGATACACCGTCAGATTGCCCGTATTCTTGAGGAACATTCAACATCTCTCAAACGGGAAGAGGAACCGCCTGGTGGTTTGCTGGAACAAATAAAGCAGGAAGCCGTTAATGTACCGGTACCTGCACCGGCCCCTTCCTTGCAGGACTGGAAAAAGCGTGTGCGGTCAACCTGGGGCAACAAGGGCCTGATCCGCCGGATTATGGATGCAGTATTCCTCTTTTCCGATATTGTTGTGCCGATGATCCCGCTCTTTGTGGCGGTTGGCCTGCTGCTGGGCTTACTCGGAATCATACAAGCCTTCGGGTGGGCACCACAGGACAGCTTTTACGTTCGAACCCTGTCGCTTCTGACAGGTTCCGCTTTTCAGGGGATGAGCGTAATGTTCGGTTACCAGGCAGCCAAGAGGCTGGGAGGCATTCCGCCGCTTGGTGCTGCAGTCGGTCTTCTGATGACCAGGCCCGACCTGGTCTGGACATTAGAATCTTCCGGTGAGCAAACAGGCCGGATGGGTATTCTTAGCGCACCTCAGTTCGGATATCACGGTACCGTGATTCCGATTATTCTTGCTGTTTTTTTGATGACTCTTGTAGAGAAGTGCCTTCGCCGGATTATTCCTTCATCTGTCGCCATTATGATAATCCCCTTATCAAGCTTCATCATTGGCGGCACCCTTGGCGTTCTTGTCATTGGCCCTCTCGCCACAGAACTGGGCGGGGTGCTCAGCAGTTCGCTGGAACACGTATTTAAGTACGGGAGTACCGTGTTCGGGCTTCTGCTTGGCGGAGTTTATAGCACAATCGTAATGTCCGGACTGCACCACGGCATACAAGCTATTGAAGTCGGACTGATCTCAAATCCCGAAACCGGAGTTAACTTCCTGCTGCCTATCTGGTCCATGGCGAATATCGCGCAGGGCGGTGCCGGACTTGCGGTATATGCCTTTACAAGGGATGAAGCATTGAAAAAAACAGCACTGCCTGCTTCATTAACTGCCTTCCTGGGCGTTACTGAACCGATTGCCTTCGGCGTAAACCTGAAGCTTGGCCGTCCCTTCTTAGGGGCTGCTGTTGGCGGAGCCGCAGGAGGCGCTTATGTTGCTTTTCATCAAGTGGTAGCCAATTCATTTGGATTGACCGGCATTCCGATGATTGCATTTATCGTGCTGCCCGGGTACATAAATCTAATTCATTATCTGATCGGATTCCTGCTTGCGGCGGGAACAGCCTTTGCGGTTACTTGGATTCTTGGGGTGGAACAATCATGAAAATCAAAAAAATTCTTAATAATAACGCGGTTGTAGTAGATGACCTGGGGGAAGAAAAGATTGTCATGGGTTCAGGTATTGCTTATCAAAAGGGAAAAAACGATATTGTTGATGCGACCCGTGTTGAAAAGGTATTTATCATGGATGATCCGGATCAGTACAGCCACCTTCAGGAAATGTTCCGGACCCTGCCTGAGGAGGAAATAGAGGTGTCGGAGCAAATTATTTCGTTCGCCGAGCGTGAGCTGGAGGTAACGTTTAATAAGCATATCCATATTGCGCTAACGGATCACCTTTCATTCGCCCTGGAGCGGATCGGAAAGGGAATTGCGATTCAGAACACGCTTCTCGATGAAATACGGATTCTGTATCCGAGAGAGTTCCAGATCGGGCAGCATGCTCAAAAAATTATTTACAAGAAACTGCAGGTAGAAATTCCCACGGACGAAGTCGGCTACATTGCTATGCACATCCATACGGCCTGGAAAAGTGCCGGTGCTCACGGAACGAATGAGGATAACATGCCACTTATCCGTGATATTGCTGATGGCATAGAACAAGCTGTCGGCGTTCCGCTTGACCGGGGCTCCGCAAGCTATGAACGTCTAATCACCCAGCTCGAGAATATCCTGCAAACAGATGAGACGAACAAGCTTCAAAATGAGCTTAACCCGGAAATCGTATCCATCACTAAAGAGCGATACACGGAAGCTTTCTCTCAGGCAATCCGGATCAGTGATGAGGCAGCAGAGGATTACGGGTATAATTTTACCGACAGTCAGATCGTATTTATCGCTATGGAAATTAACCGGATAAAGACTCGATTTAACGATTTGCTTACGCCATAATGAAATAATAGAGACTTTAGACCTATAGAAATTCTTCGTAAGAACGTTATAGAATAACCGTGACAAACAAATATGTCGGGATTGTTACTGTTAAGCAGGCAAGACCTAAAAATCCGTGAGGGATCGTTTACTATCGCTGTAAACCCCTTTGGGAATTTTTAGGTCTTTTTTTATGTTTAACAGGATCCCAAAATAAGGAAGCGGAAAAGGAGACAGAATATGAATATCAAAACGTTTGTGAGACAGGCAACAGCAGCAACCTTTGCAACAGCTTTGCTGGTAGGCGGCGGCGCTTCCGCCTTTGCAAAACAAAGCACGGACTACAAGGAAAGCTACGGCTTCTCCCACATTACACGCGCAGACATGCTGAAATTACCTGAGCAACAGACCAGCGAACAATTTAAAGTCCCGCAATTCGACGCTTCAACAATCAAGAACATTCCTGCAGCAGTAAAATACGATGAAAATGGCAACAAGATTAATATGGACGTATGGGACACCTGGCCGCTGCAAAACGCAGATGGAACCGTGGCAAACTATAAGGGATATAACATTGTGTTTGGTTTGGCGGGCGACCCGAAGAGGGGATCCGACACTTTCATTTATTTGTTCTACAAAAAAGCTGGCGACAACACCATTGAGAGCTGGAAAAATGCCGGCAGAGTATTTAAAGATACTGACAAATTAGGTCCAAACGATTCCATCCTGAATAACCAATCGGAAGAATGGTCAGGTTCGGCAACGTTAACCTCTGACGGGGAAGTTCGATTGTTCTATACCAACCGTCATCCTTGGGCGCCTGAGCAGGGATTCTTCGGCAAACAAACCCTGACAACAGCTCAAATCAATATATCTCAGCCGGAAGCCGGCACACTTAAAATCGACGGCGTGGAAGACCTCAAATCCATCTTTGACGGCGACGGTATAAACTATCAGACGGTTAATCAGGCATTCGGTGCCGGTGACTATTCCGATAACCACACACTAAGAGATCCTCACTATGTGGAAGATAACGGCCGCAAGTACCTTATCTTTGAAGCCAACACCGGAACAGAAACGGGCTACCAGGGTGAAAATTCCTTCTTCAATAAAGCTTTCTATGGCGGAAGCAACGTCTTCTTCGAAGCCGAGAAACAGAAATTGCTGCAAAGCCCTGACAAGAAGTTCATGTCCATCGCTAACGGTGCGCTGGGTATCATAGAGATTAATGATGACTTTACTCTGAAGCAAGTAATGAAGCCGCTGCTCGCGTCTAATCTGGTCACGGATGAAATTGAGCGGGCTAACGTATTTCAAAAAGACGGCAAGTGGTACTTGTTCACCAGCACAAGAGGTGCCAAGATGTTCATTGAAGGAATCGATAAAGAAGACATATACATGCTTGGTTATGTAGCTGATTCTTTAACCGGACCCTATAAGCCTTTGAACAAAACAGGCCTTGTACTGCATCAGGATCTTAACCCTTATGACGTTACCTGGACCTATGCTCACTTTGCCACTCCGCAGGTGAAAGGCGATAATGTCGTCGTTACCAGCTACATGACAAACAGAGGCTATTTCGCAGATCATCAATCTACTTTTGCACCGAGCTTCCTGCTGAACATTAAAGGGTCCAAAACTTCGGTCGTCAAAGACAGCATCCTTGAACAAGGACAAATTACGATCGAGTAGGATTAACTATTTTTGAATAATTATAAAAGAGAAGATGCCGATGCGGCATTTTCTCTTTTTAATAGACAGCGGGGTATTCATGAACACGACCAGAAGATTTCGCCCACAGCTAATCGTCCTTATTCTATGTATAGGCAGTTTGATTCTTATCCTACACAGCTCCTTATCACCCGCCCCCCAGGAAGATCAGCAAACTTATCGGGCCAACTATCATTTTACGGTTCTGGACCATTGGAAAAACGACCCGCAGCGGCCAATCTTCCTGGATGGAAAATATCATTATTACTATCTCTACAATCGTGATTATCCACAGGGAAGCGGAACGGAGTGGCGGCATGCGACTTCAACGGATTTGGTACACTGGAAGGATGAAGGAGTCGCCATTCCAAAATATACGAACCCGAACGGAGACCCGTGGTCAGGCTCGGTGGTTATGGACGGGAACAACACAGCCGGGTTTGGAAAAAACGCTCTTATAGCGATTGTTACACAGCCCTCTGCGGATGGGGGAAAGCAGGAACAATACTTATGGTACAGCACGGATAAGGGAACAACGTTCAAATCTTACAGCGATAAGCCGGTACTCCCAAATCCGGGTACAGCCGATTTTAGAGATCCAAAGGTCATTTGGAATCCTGAATCTCATAAATGGGTTATGAGCATGGCAGAAGGAACAAAAGTAGGGTTCTATGAGTCTTCCAACTTAAAGGATTGGAAATACACCGGCGGTTTTATGACGGAAAATATAGGACTTGTGGAATGCCCCGACCTCTATCCTATGAGAGCAAATGACGGCACCTATAAATGGATACTTGGCGTTAGCGCAAATGGCAAAGCGGCCGGTAAACCCAATACCTATGCTTACTGGACAGGCGGCTTCAACGGGAAGGAATTTAATGCAGATTACAGGGAGCCGCAGTGGCTTGACTATGGATTCGATTGGTATGGAGCAGTAACCTTTGAGGACGGGAACAGCAGCGATAAGTACGATCACCGATATGCTTTGGCCTGGATGAACAATTGGGATTATGCCCATGAAACACCGACACTGCGGGAGGGTTTTAATGGTATGGACTCCGTTGTCCGCCGGATAATGCTTCAGCAGGGTAACAACGGTAACTATCGTTTGGTTTCACAGCCTATTGAAGCCTTGGAGCAATTATCGCAGGCCACGGACTATTTTAATCAAATCATAGTTAACGGCACACATACCCTTCCTGTAACCGGTGATTCGTACCAGCTGGATGCCGATTTGTCATGGTCTGAGCTTAAGAATGCAGGAATAAGGGTTCGGGAATCGCAGGATACAACCCGTCATGTAGATGTGGGAGTGTTCATTACCGGCGGATACACTTATGTAAATAGAGCTTATACAGGACAACCGGACAAGAGCGGACAATACCTGGAAAGCAGGGCTCCCTTTGAAGTGAGCAAAAAGAAAGTTCACCTGAAGATATTCGTAGATAAGACAAGCATCGAGGTCTTTATTGATGACGGGGCCGTCGTTTATTCCAATGTCGTATTTCCGGAAGCGAATGATACGGGAATCACTCTGTTTTCCCAGGGAGGTACCGCGATTTTCAGGGATGTGAGGATACAGCACTTCATCCCTAAGTAATAAAAACTAAAAAGCAAAAGAACCTTGAATCATCAAGGTTCTTTTGCTTTTTAAATGTTATGCGGTAGAGAGGACTCGAACCTCCACGGGCGTACGCCCACTACCCCCTCAAGATAGCGTGTCTGCCATTCCACCACTACCGCGCGGTGTATTGCTCTGTTCGAAACGAACATTTCTTATTATACATATCGAATAATAAAAAGTAAAGCGGTTTTAGGTGTCAGATTCTGGGTGCTGGTCTCCCGTGGTATCCGGGTTTGAACCGCATCCCCCAAGGCTTCCCTGCTTTTAATGGCTTCCGCCTTCCGGAGTTTCCGTATCTTCCAAGGCTTCCGCGCTTTCAGGGTTCTCTTGTTCTTCCACGTTATCCGGGTCTTCCGCGTGTTCCAGATTGTCCGATTGTTTCAGCGTCCCCGGTTCTTCGGGGTTCTCCCCACTCTCCAGGCCCCTCCGGTATTCAGTAAAAGCAAGATACTCCTTAATGAAGGTCTGCTCCTCCGCCGTCAAACGCCGTAAGTGGCAATCCGGTTGCCGTTTATCGTCAAAAAAATAATCGCCCGCCTCTTCACGCACAATTGCCGGCGGGTTTTTGCCCAAAATCAGCCAGTCCAGACTGACGTTGAAGAAAGCCCCGATCTCAATCAATTTATGCGTTCCCGGCGTGGACTTGCCGCGTTTCCAATCGCCCAGGTTCCCGGTGCTGATTCCAAGCTGCTCGCAGAACGATTTCTTGGTCATTCCTTTATTGTGGATCAGGTATTCAATCCGATCATAAATTGACTGCATCGCCCAAAACCGCCTTTGACCAAAAAATAACACGCAAATGCGTTATAATCACTTGTAAAATGACGTAAAAAAGTATATCATTAACTATTATTATGATTTGTTCCATTATACCATACCTGCCGAAACGCCGATAAGAGGTGCGACATGAACAGAAAGCGGCCTGTAACTCCCTACGGCTGGGCAATCAAAACCCGGCTGGCGGAGCTTCGCCTCGACCAGAAGCAGTTCTGCGAGATGCACGGAATTCCGCCCTACCGTCTGTCCAATCTTATACACGGCACCCGCAAAGCCGAGCGGTACCGCCGTCAAATCGATGAGCTGTTGGGCCTGCATGCACAGCCGCCCGACGAACCCGCTGATTCTGGCTCCGATTCCAAAAGACGGCAGATGGCTTCATCTTAGTCTTCCATCCCGCAAGTGTCAAGGAGGATCCTATGTCAAACTTTTCGTCTCATTCTGCGCAGCAATGTATGGATGCTCTGCCGGAACGCGCCCTGCTCATCGATAACGGAGGACGCATCCAGACAATGAGCGATTCCTGGATCTCTTGGGCACACGGCCGCGGTATTCCCGTCCGTCCGGTCCGAATTGGCTGCAATTATCTCGACCTGATGCAGGAAATTACGGGTGACTGCCGGAGAATCGGCAGACTTCGCCGTGCGCTGCAGGAAATTCAGTCAGGCGGCTGCTTGGTATACAGCGATGTTTTCCCGGGAATGACCGCTCAGGGAATCCGCAGCTTTCGCGTGGAGCTGTTCCCGCTTCTTGCTCCGGGACGATACCGTTCTATTGTGATTTATCACCAGTCCGTCTTCCTTGCCCCAAAATTACGCCTCCAGCATGCGCATCCTGACAGCGAGCTTGTTCCCGCTTCCCGCTATGTCCCGATCTGCGCCTCTTGCAGCAAAATCCGTGATCTCCGGGACCGCTGGATGCCGATTGAGAGCTTCATCCGGAAGACCCTTCAGGCTGAATTTACGCACGATATTTGTCCCGACTGCATACGCAAACTGTATCCGGAATATGCCTCGGCGCTTCAGCTTCCTGACGATTCCGATACCTGCCTCCCGCATTTGCCGGAGAGCTGACCGGACTGTCCGCTTTACGTACATCACCTGATCCATCCGCTCCAAATCGCAAAAAGTCCGGTTCGGCGCCGCATATGCGGCCGCTGAACCGGACTTATCTGGCTGTATGCGGTAGAGAGGACTCGAACCTCCACGGGCGTAAGCCCACTACCCCCTCAAGATAGCGTGTCTGCCATTCCACCACTACCGCATATGGTGACCCGTAGGGGATTCGAACCCCTGTTACCTCCGTGAAAGGGAGGTGTCTTAACCCCTTGACCAACGGGCCTTACTGTTCACACCAAATTTGCGTGACAACAAAAATGAGTATATCAAATACCTCTAACCTTGGCAAGATCTATTTCAAAAAAATAATTTCGTGTAATTTACTTCCTTTATAGATGCCGATAGATGCCGGGCAAAACGGCCCCCGCAAGCTGCGGCGGGCCGTCTTCATCCGCGCATAAAGTATGGAAATCCCGGCTGGGCTTTTAGCCGCTGTAGCTGCTGTAGCCGCTGTAACCGCGGAGATGGTTGTGACTTTTGTGTTGCTTTTACTGTTGTGCCGCTGTTACTGTTGTGATTACTGTTAGTGTTGTTTCCGCTGTTACGGATTCACCTTTGTTTCAAACACCTGCTTGCCGTCCACAAATTTAAGCACGGCAGCCGCTTTGACCGGGTCATGCGATTCGTTCATCGAGATTTTGCCCGTTGCCAGCTGCAGATCCTTGGTACCTGCCAGCGCGTCTTTTAGTTTGGCCGGTTCGGTAGAGTCGGCCCGTTTGAGCGCATCGGCCACCAGCTTCACCGCATCATATCCAAGCGCGGCCATGCCGTCCGGGACAAGATCGCCGTTCGCCGCCTTAAACGCATCAACAAACGACTTGACTTCCGGCGCCGTATCCTCCGGTGAATAGTGATTGGACATATACGTATTCTCCAGCGCCTTGGCTCCCGCGATTTCCGCCAGCTGCGGGGAATCCCATCCGTCGCCGCCCATAAAGGGAGCGGTAATGCCCATTTCGCGCGCCTGCTTCAAAATTTTGCCCACTTCTTCATAATAACCCGGCAGATAAATCACATCGGGATTCGCTTCTTTAATCCGGGTCAAGACGGCTTTGAAGTCGGAGTCCTTTTGCTGATACGACTCCTTGCCGAGGATGGTGCCGCCGTTTTTGGTGAACGTCTCTTCGAAAAAGGTCTGCAGGCCCTTTGAATAGTCGCTGGAAGTATCGGTATAAATGACGGCTGTCTTGGCCTTCAGTGAGTCCTTGGCAAAGTTCGCCATCACCTGGCCTTGAAAAGGATCGATAAAGGAGGCTCTGAACACCCATTCGTTCACCTTGCCCGTGCGCTCATCGACTGTTACTTTCGGATTGGTTGCGGAGGAGCTGACAACCGGGATGCCTTTTTCCTGCGCAACCGGAACAATTCCCAGCGTGTTGGTGGAAGTTGTCGCGCCAATAATGGCGACCACTTTGTCAGTCGTAATCAGCTTCTGGGCAGCACGTGTCGCTTCCTCCGACTTGGAGGCATTATCCGCTTCGACCAGTTCCAGCTTTTTGCCAAGCACACCTCCCGCAGCGTTGATTTCCTGCACTGCCAGCTTGGCGCCCTTGAGCGCAGAGTCGCCAAAAGAAGCCTGGCCTCCCGTCAGCTCCAGATTTGCGCCGATTTTGATCGTTCCCCCGGTATCTCCGCCATTTGCGGTACTGTCCGCTGCGCTGCTGTCCGTGTTGCTCCCGCAGCCTGCCGCCAGCACCGCCGTCAGCACGCCAATCATGAGTATGGCCCCGATTTTCTTCATCCTCTTCCAGCCTCCTATACACAAAATGTAATCTATATGTTGATTCTGTGAAGCCTCCTTCAGCCGGATCCCGCTTCCCCCGGGCCCGGGCTTAATGTCCGCCGAGATAAGCCATCCGGATTTCCTCCGAATCGGCCAGCTCGCTGGCGTCTCCCTCCAGCACCACTCTGCCGGTCTCCAGCACGTATGCCCGGTGAGCGATTTTAAGCGCCTGGTGAGCGTTTTGTTCAACGAGCAGCACCGTCGTCCCCGCCGCGTTCACTTCCTGGATGATCCGAAAAATATCCTGCACCAGGAGCGGCGCCAGCCCCATCGACGGCTCGTCGAGCAGCAGCAGCTTGGGATGCCCCATCAGCGCCCGGCCCATGGCCAGCATCTGCTGTTCGCCGCCGGACAGCGTTCCGGCCTGCTGTTTTTTTCGCTCCCGCAGCCTGGGAAAAGTGGTGTAGACCTTCTCGAAATCCTCGGCCAACGTTCCGCCTGTCTGCAGATAAGCGCCCAACTCCAGATTTTCTTCGACCGACATGTTGGCGAATACTCTCCGGCCCTCCGGACAGTGAATCAGCCCCTGCTTGACGATCGCCTGCACACTTTGATTGGTGATCGGCTGTCCGAGAAACTCGACTGTCCCGGTCTTCGGCTTCAGCAGGCCTGACAGCGTCTTAAGCAGCGTTGATTTCCCCGCACCGTTGGCTCCGATCAGCGTTACGATTTCCCCCTGCCGCACGTGAATGCTCAGGTCTTTTAAGGCATGAATTGCACCGTAATACACATTGATCCCCTGCACGCTCAACATGGCTCAACCCTCCTGTCCCAGATAAGCCTCAATAACTTTGGGATGGCTGCGGATCACTTCGGGTGTTCCGTCGGCAATCAGCGTCCCCCGGTCCAGCACATAAATCCGGTCGCACACGCCCATTACGAGGGACATGTCATGCTCGATCAGAAGAATTGTCAGATCAAACTGCTTACGGATCCAGGCAATCAGGTTCATGAGATCCCGTGTTTCATTCGGATTCATGCCCGCCGCGGGCTCATCGAGCAGCAGCAGCTTCGGTCCGGCAGCCAGCGCCCTGGCGATCTCCAAACGCCGCTGATTGCCGTAGCTTAAATTCCCGGCCAGCTCTGCTGCCTGATCCTTTAGGCTGAAAATATCAAGCATCTCCATCGCCCGCCGCGTAATATCGGCTTCCTCGCGAAAGTGCTTGGGCAGACGGAACATGGAGCTGACCGCCGAATGCTTTGCGTGCTGATGAAACGCGATTTTGACGTTGTCCAGCACGGTCATGGCTGTAAACAGCCGGATGTTCTGGAAGGTGCGGGCCGCTCCCTTGCGGTTGATGCGGTACGGCTTCATCCCGCCGACGGATTCTCCTCCAAGCCGGATCGTTCCGCTTGACGGCGGATAAACGCCGGTCAGCAGGTTGAACAAGGTGGTTTTTCCCGCTCCGTTTGGTCCGATCAGTCCGATCAGCTCGCCTTTGGCGATATGAAGCGATACTTCGCTGAGCGCCTTCAAACCTCCGAAGGAGCGGCTGGCGTGTGTAACCTCAAGAAGTAGTGCTGGTGCTTGCGCTGATGCCGTCACTTGTCTCCCCCTCCTTCCCGGACTTGGCGGATTTCCGGCCTAAGGTCAGCGGCAGCCCGCCGAGCAGTCCTTTTGGCCGGAAGATCATCATTACAATCAGCATGGCGGAATAAATAATCATCCTTACTTCCGGATAATCCTGGAGATAAGTGAACAGCAGCGTCAGCACGACAGCCCCAATGATCGAGCCCAGCGTACTGCCAAGGCCGCCGAGCACCACCATGACAAGAATTTCAAACGATTTAAGAAAGTTAAAGCTGCCTGGGTTGATGACATAAAATTTGTGCGCCGACAGTCCGCCGGCAATCCCCGCAAACAGGGCACCCAAAGCAAAAGCGATTACCTTATAAAGCGTCGTATTGATTCCCATCGCTTCAGCTGCGATTTCATTTTCACGGATGGCAATGCAGGCTCTGCCGTGTGTTGAGACGATAAAATTGTTGATCACCAGAATCGTCACCAGTGTAAAAAGAAACATGATCGTCCAGGTCGTCTGGTTCGGAATGCCGCTGAGGCCCGAGGCACCTCCTACATACTCCGTGTTAAGCAGCACAATACGGATAATTTCACCGAAGCCCAGCGTAGCGATGGCCAGATAGTCGCCGTTCAGCCGAAGTGTCGGGATGCCGATCAGCAGCCCAAACAAGGCGGCGGCTGCGCCGGCGGCCAGGAGCGAAACGATAAAAGGCAGATTGAACTCAAGAGTAAGAACGGCCGAGACATAGGCGCCAACCGACATGAAGCCGGCATGCCCGATGGAGAACTGACCGGTGATGCCGTTAATCAAATTCAGCGAAACCGCCAGCATGATGTTGATGCAGACCAGAACCAGCGTTGATTCGGCGACGTCGTCCAGGACACCCGCCGACAGCAATATTTGAATAAGCGCATATAAGCCAAGCGAGGCAAGGACTCCGGACCAGAACCGTTTGTTGATTTTCTTCATCTCAGTGTCCTCCTACACTTTTTCCCGGACATTTTTGCCGAACAGTCCGGAAGGTCTGAAGATCAGGATGAGAATCAGCACGGCAAACGCTACGCCGTCACGCCAGGAAGAGTAACCGAGTGAGGAAATTTCCGTTTCCACCGTACCCAGCAGCAGGCCGCCGACGAGCGCCCCGGGAATGCTGCCGATGCCGCCGAGAACGGCTGCTACAAACGCCTTGAGTCCGGGCAGTACACCCATCATCGGGTCAACGGAGTTGTACGTCATTCCGAAAATGACGCCGGCTGCCGCCGCGAGACCCGAGCCGATGGCAAAGGTGGCTGAAATCGTGCGGTCCACGTTAATGCCCATCAGCCGTGCCGCTTCCATATCGAAGGATACGGCGCGCATGGCTTTGCCGATTTTGGTGCGGTGAACGATGTATTGGAGGAGAATCATCAGAACGACGGTGGTGCCGAGGATTAAAATCTGGTTGGAATCCACCTGAACCGTTCCAAAAAGCGTGTACTGCGCCTTGTCGAGAATTTCCGGAAACCCTTTGGCCTGGGGGCCAAACACAAGCACACCGGTGTATTCGAGTAAAAAGGAAACGCCAATGGCCGTAATCAGCACCGCGATACGCGAAGCTCTGCGCAGCGGCTTGTAAGCCAGGCGTTCGATCGACATCCCGAGCAGCGCGCTGACCGTCATCGAGATCAGCAGCGACAGCACCAGCACGAGCACTGGCGGCAGTCCGGCGGCTCCGAGGTACCTCGCGCTGAACAGGCCGATAAAGGAGCCGACCATAAACACATCGCCGTGGGCAAAATTAATGAGCTTAATGATACCGTAAACCATGGTGTACCCCAGCGCGATCAGCGCATAAATGCTGCCGACGGATATCCCGTTAATCAGCTGCTGAATAAAGTACTCCATCGCCGCCACCTCCTCTTTCCATCATCATCCATAATCCCCTTTCTCACCCTTATATCCATTTAATGTTACTTATAGTAACACAGCTTCATTTTTCAGTCACTATATTTGTACTGTATTACATACATTTTTCAAATATATGTGTTAATTAAAGTAACATGAACTTTATACAAGTAATAATATAGTCCGAATGTAACATAGACTAACATAGGTTTGACTAGGATTACGTAGGTTACGGCCTTTTCATCTAACCACGGACTCCTCATTTGCATTTACTGCATAGCAAAACAGGACACCCGCTATAACATTTCTCTCATTCCATTTGGAAACATCAGTTTTTTTGGGGGAGGGGATAAAAAAATATAGACAGGAGAGTAGCAGAGATTTATCGGGGACGCAGTTACTGATAAACGCAAAAAAAGAGCTCCTCAGGAGCTCTTATCTTCAAACATCACATAAAAAATTCGGAACGGAGAGAGAGGGATTCGAACCCTCGCACCGCTTACGCAGTCTAACCCCTTAGCAGAGGGTCCCCTTATAGCCACTTGGGTATCTCTCCAAGATAATGGCTCCCCGAACAGGACTCGAACCTGTGACAACTCGATTAACAGTCGAGTGCTCTACCAACTGAGCTATCAGGGAACGCTGTGAACAAGAAATAATTTATCACGATTTCGCGGTGAAGTCAAGCAAAGTGTTATGGTTTTGTTACCGTTTCCACCCAGTATAAAAAGAAAGCCGCCAAAGGCGGCAATTTATACCCACTCACCATCTTCCGGAATGATCACCCGGTCTTCCAATCCTTCTGCACGGAGATATTCACGCAGAAGTTCACGCGTGACGAAACAGTGATTGATCGCATCCATATGGACCGCAATTACCGTGGTGTAAGGCGCATACCGGCACAGTTCAGCCACCATTTCCCCGTCCATGGTGATGGCGTCCCCAACCCGGAATCTTGCCCCTCCCGCATTCACGACGGTAAATTGCGGACGATGCCGGTCCAGCGCCGCTTTGACTTCCTCACACCAAATCGTATCCCCGGCGATATACACGGACGGCTCTTCGTCCGCCTCCAGCACAAAACCGGACACAGGCCCCATCTGGCGGCCGATCTCCCCCGTTCCATGCTGGCCTCCAGTCCGGGTAATGGTGGTGTTGCCAAAAGCGGCTTGCTCCGCCACCGGGGTAACATGCAAGAAGCCCGCCGCGGCAAATACGCCTTCGTCTTCTTTTTGGCTAAACACGGGCAGCTCCTTGGACAGCAGCTCCGCTGCAGACACATCCCAGTGATCGGGGTGCAGATGCGTAACTAGCACAGCATCCGGCTGCGCCCAGGAATTTGCCGGCGCGGGAAGCTCCACAAGTGGGTTACGATGTTCGTTGGCCGTATTCGGAATAGGCGGCTGCCCTCCTTTTCCACCAAGCATGGGGTCGACCAAATACGTATGTCCCCTGTATTTCAGCCACAACGACGCGTGGCGTATAAGCTGGATTTTCATCCCGTTTTCCTCCTTCTGCTGCCTATCGGCGATCTGCTACAATTGTAGTATGCGGATTGAGGAGCGGTACAGGGCCCGCTGAAAGGCATTTCCGCCAAAATCATTCAAAATGAAAGGAAACGGACGATGAACGCCATATCGCTTGATGAAACGGATCACCGGATCCTCCAGTGTCTGCTGGAAGACGCCACCCGCACGCATAAAGAAATTGGAGAAAAGGTACATATGACGGGGCAGGCGGTCGGCGCCCGCATCCGGCGGATGCAGGACGCCGGGCTGATTGAAGGCTACACAATCCGCTGGAATCCGGAGAAAACGGGGCTCGCTGTGCACGCTTTTGTAACCATCTTTTTAAATTCGGCGTCCGTCCACTCGTCCTTCCAGGAGTTTGCGCGGGGCCACCGCCTGGTCGCGGAGACGCACCGGGTTAGCGGCGAAGGCTGCTACTGGATGCGGGTACGCGCCGGGGATCAGACTGAACTGACTGGTTTTCTGGATGAGCTGCTGGCCTTCGGCAATTACAAGCTAAGTCTGGCAATCGGACAAATCAAATAACTCCTCGCCATTAACCGTGTTCACTCCTGAGATAGGCTAAAGCTGGAACATGCCGGGGCGTTTCTTTATACAAAAAAAGAGCGGTGCAGAGTTTCCTCCACAGACCGCTCCTTTATCCGAGGTATTCATACGATCATTCTCCGGCTGGCCGCTTCCCGCACCTGACAGTCTGGCCGCCTCCGCTCTGAAGGGCAGTTTGCGTCCGCACCTGGCAGCCGGAACGGCCCGGATTATCCTACGCTCCCTGTTTCACCGGGCGTCTGCCTTTGGCCTTCCAGCTCAGTGAGATGAGCAGCGCAGCGACAAGCGCCACCGCCCCAAACGAATACGGCACATTAATGTGCACATCATAGAGCATGCCGGCCAGCATTGGGCCAAAAATATTCCCGAGGCTCGCATACGTATTGTTCAGTCCGGCGACAAAACCCTGGTCTTTTTCGCTTGCCATTTTGGACAGCATGGTATTCAGCGCCGGCCGCATCAGCGACGTAAACGAGAAGAACAGCATCGAGACGATCAAGATGTACCAGAAGTTGCCGGAAAGCAGCAGGGCCGCCATCGACAGCGCCGCCAGCAGCAGCGTGGCATTGATCAGTTTCCGCTCGCCGAAGCGGATCAGCAGCTTGCCGATGAGCCAGGACTGGGTAATGACGCCGATAATCGCGCCGCTGGTGATCAATACGGAAATTTCTTTGGCTGAGAAACCGTAGCCGTGCGCCGCAAACAGCGGGAACACCGTCTCGTAGTTCATCAAACCGAAGGTCATAATAAACACCAGGAACAGCGGAATAAAATACGCCGACCGCAGCGATCCCGACAGCTGCTTCCACAGATTGTCCTGTTTGACCGCCGCCCCTCTGTTCTTCGACTGCAGGCTCTCCGGCAGAATGAACAAAGTAACAAGCACGGCGACAGCCGTAACCGCCGCAGCCGCATAAAACGGCGCCCGGTATCCGCCCTCGGCCAAAAACCCGCCGATGCCCGGTCCAACCGCGATCCCCAGACTCATCGCCGCACTGAGATAACCCATTCCTTTACCTCGGTTCTCAATGCCGGTGATGTCAGCGACATAAGCCATAATCGCCGGGATCATCAGTCCGAGACCAATGCCGCCCAAAAACCGGGAAACATACAGCAGCCACAATCCGTCCGCCAGCGCAATCATCAAATGGGACAGCGCATGCAGGCACAACCCCGACAAAATAAGCGGCTTCCGCCCGAAGCGGTCGGCCCAGCTCCCCCCAAGCGGGGAAAAGAAAAACTGCGTGATGCCAAACGCCGCGGTCAAATAACCCGCCGTCGTTCCGCCCACATGAAAATGCTCCATCATATCCGGCAGCACCGGAATAATAATGCCCACCCCGAGCAGTGCGACAAACATATTGACGCAGATGATCGGCAGCGACCATTTCTTGCTGTCCATTGCCATTCTCAACACTCCTTAATCATGACGGATGCAGAACAAAATCGAGCGCCCCGCCGCCACCCACCCTTTAAATTAGCAGGTAAAAATACGTTACCGGCCATAGCAGCCGATTACGCCGGTTGGGCTCGTTCCTCGTCCGTCTTCCGCTTTCTTGCTCTTCCCCTCTCTATATATGCGGAAGCTCAGTTGTTCAATTATAGGGGGTTTCCTGGTTTTTTGGCAAGTATGCCCAATCTCTGCTAACGCACGCCGGCATCCGGTATCGTCAGCAGCTTCAGCCGGCCCGCACATTTACCGCACCGGTAGCGGCTGGGGTCCAGCTTGCGTTTGCGTAAATACTCGGTCCGGCAGGCGGTGCAGACCAGCTTGTACCGGTAAGGAAGCGGCGCGCGCCGCTTGGCGCCGGGCAGCGTCTGGCAGTAGCGGCTTCCGCCAACCTGAGCCAGCAAACGTTTGAAGTCGGCATCCCGGTGCCGGTACCCGCCGCCCGTTAGATGCAGATGATAATGGCACAGCTCGTGTTTGATGATCCGCTCCGTTTCTTCCCTGCCGAAGGTTTCCAGCTGGCGCGGATTAATTTCTATATTGTGGCTTTTCATAAAATATCGTCCGCCGGTAGTGGATAATCGGCCGTTAAACACGGCCTGATGCCGAAAAGGCAGTCCAAAGCTGTCCCGCGACACCTGCTCGACCCACTGCTGAAGTTCTTCGTTGCTCATTTGCTCCATGGTCTGCTTCCCTGTCCTTTCAAGGCCTAATTTTCTCTCTTGAATTGTAACTTGCCCATACGATACACTGTCAAGAAGAGAAGACAAGCTCGGAAGGGGAATCGTATTTATGCAACGTATGCGTTATGTTATTTTGCAGCAGGAACGGGAGCTGCAGTTCGTGGAACTGCCGGAGGAATATGCGTACCAGCTGAGCGCGCTGAATCTGCGGCTGAACAAGGAGATCGACAAGCTGACGGCCGACAATGTGCCGGCCCTTCCGGCCGCGGTGGCGGAATGCGAATCGCTCGAGCTGCTCCGGGAGCAGGACACGCTGGAGACCGGGCTGTCTTATATCAACCGGCTGGAACAGGCTTTTGCTTCGATCAACGAACGGGAATATCCGCTGATTTCGCTGCTGACCGAAATTCGTGCGCTGCAGGCGCAGCTGGAGCAGTGGTATGAAGAAGAAGCCGAACGGACCCAGGCTTAACCGGGTTCTGGAGGCGCAGCCGGAAATTGTTTTTTTTCAAGAGACCGAGACTAACCGTATGCCGACTTTGATCCGGGCCATAAGCCCGGGTCTTTTTTTTGCCAGTAGCCAGGCACCTGCCGCCCCACTCGCCCATATGCTGACATTACATGAATACCAAGTCAGAGGAGGGGTTCTCTTGCCGCAGTGGCTCTGTCAACAGCTCATGAAAGCCTACAGCCGAAAAGACCGGCGTCAGATCAAGCTCCTAAACGAATGCTGGTTCTATTACCGGGGTTCCGCGGACGTCCGCAAGCAGGATTGGCTGTAGCTATACAGGAGAGTAAACGTTGGGTTCCCGGCTGGGAATCCGTTTTTTGTTAGGATAAACCCTAGACTATTCCACTTTAAACAGCAAAAACCGCCCCGGGCAAGCCAAGGCGGCAGTCGTTAGCGATATAAGGGAGACATTCCTTAGAACATCGGGAATACATAGCGGACCAGGAAATACAGCAGACCGAAGAAAATAATGATATAGGCCAAGTACTTGATCAGCGTGGAAGCGACCAGACTGGAATCCGATTTCTTCTGTACCTCCCTGTGCTCCACTTCCACACTGCTGTCCTTGTAATGCGGATCCATCATTGATCTCTCCTTTCGGGCGTTTAGCCAAGTTCTGCCGTGTCGGGCTTACGCATCATTACCCTGGCCCCAAAGAGGTTAAACAAGGACGGATTTTACCTAAACGAATCAAGAGCAGATCTGGTTAGCGAAAAGAAGATCTGGTTAGCGAGAGCGGCCCTGGCTTAACTGAATCTCCGGGTAGACGGCCAAGAACCCTGCAGCTTCCGGATCAGGACGATTTGTCCGGTATGGTAAGCATCGTGCAAAATCAGGCTCATCACTTCCTCGCCCGGCGCGTGTCCCGAACCGCCCCAGTCATAAGCCCCTTCCCCCAGTGCCTCAATAATCTCCCGCAGCCCCGCATGAGCGTCCTTGAGCCGCTGTACGGCCTGCTCCCAAGCCCCTTCGCCGGATTCGGCCACCGTAAACGTACCGTCGTTATTGTCCGCATGATTCGTCTGCGGCAGCCCTTTCAGCTTCTGAAGCAGCCGCTCTTTGTAATACGTCAAATGATTGACCGTCTCCCAAATCGAGTTAGCCGCCTGGCCTTCCGGTTTCCAAAGCGCCTGCTCGCGTGTGACGCCGTTCAACGCGTCTGCAAGCGGCGGAGCCCAGTCCTCCGTGTCCATCACATAATCCCAGTTTTGCAGCAGCACTTCACTAATTTTGTTTTCCATAGGTACGCCTCCATCTGAATGAGTTTGTCCGCGCATTGTAACTACCATTTCTTTATTTAGAACGTTACATTTGAAATTTAGCATATTCGCCGCAGCAAATCAAGTAACTGGCTAAACGGAGTTTTAATTGTTACAATAAAAGCAGAAAGGAAGAAGATCAGATGCTCTGGGATGATTTTATCAACAGCTACTGGCGCAATTGGCGGACAAGCGACCGAAGCGGCGACCGGGACCGCTTGGAAGACCCCGAATGGATAGCAGCCTGGCTGCGCCGGCACCGCCTTGAAGCGCCGCTCCCTCCAAACGAACAGGAGCTTCGCAAGCTTCAGGAACTGCGCAGCCGCTTGTTTGACACGGTTCGGCAGCTTGCCGGCGGACACCCGCTTGATCCCTTGGTGACGGCCGGCCTTAACGTCTATATGGCAAAAGGCGCGGTGACTCGTACGCTCGAAACGTCGGAAGACGGAACCCTGTCGCTTGTTCTGCAGCCGGCCGAACAGAGCTGGGCTCAAGTCATGGCCGAGATTGCCGCATCCTTTGCGGAGGCTCTGCTGAAAGAACCGTCGCGTTTTCGGGTCTGCGACAACCCGGACTGCCTCTGGGTATATTATGACGATACGCGCAACCGCTCCAAGCGGTATTGCGATGACAAAGCCTGCGGCAACCTGATGAAGGTGCGCCGCCATCGGGCCCGCAAAAAAGCGGAACGGGAATAAACCCGCTCCGCTTTTTTTTTTCAAAATCGCTATCTGGTCAGCTACCCTCCGGGTTAGCCCGTTGTGTACGCTGCTCGAACAGCTCCCGCTTCAACTGCTCCAGAAATTTTAGCTGCAATTCGCATTGATCGTAAATGTTTTGGAAGATGAGCTCCACGCTGCGCGGAATTTCCTGCAGGTATTCCTTTTTCGCCTTCTGTCCCTCCACCATCAGATCATGAATCGCCCGGATTTCCTTCATTTGGTCATTCAGCGCCTGCTCCAGCTTGGGACCTGGCACTTGATCCACAAAAGTAAGCAGCGTGTACAGCGGCGCCGGAAACACCACCGGCGATTTCTGGAACGCCTCAACCAGAAGCCGGCTGAATTCCATACGTCCTTTTTCGGTGACCTCATAGATCGCTTTCGTCCGGTTACCGGTCTGTTCCAGCGTCTGGAGCGCAACATATCCGTCCTTCTCCAGCTTCCTGAGGGCATGATAAATCGAGGCCGGCTGCACAAACGCCCAAATATCCGTCTGGGCCGACTGCATTTTCTGCTGGATTTCGTACCCCGACATTGCTCCAAACGTCAGCAGAACGCCAAGCACCATGACAACGGTCATTGTTCACTTCCCCTATCCTAAAATTTCAGTATTAAAGAGAAAAAACTCTATGATTCGCCTTATTATAGCCGAATTCTGTCCTTTGCTCAAAACCAGCCCGAAATAGGCCGCTTTACAAACGCAATTTCGCATGCTAATCTTACTACATTATTAATACTATAATTTTAGTATTAAACGTATAGTTAGTGGAGAGGAGTACCCCTATGAACTCTGTATCGCCTGCCAAACAAAAATCCGCGCTGCTCGTCGTGGGTTTGGCCATCTTTTTGGATATGTTGATTTATGGTCTCGTTGTGCCGATTCTTCCCCGATTCGCGGAACAGCTCGGGGCTAACCAGACGGAAATCGGCCTGCTGTTCGCAAGCTATGCCGTCGTTCTGTTTATCGCCACACCGATTTTTGGCGCACTGTCCGACCGGATCGGCCGCCGGGGGCCCATGCTGTGGGGACTGCTCGGACTTGCCGCCGCAACGCTGCTGTTTGCTTTTGCCGATAACTTTCCGATGCTGGTGGCCGCCCGTTCGCTGCAGGGCCTTGCAGCTGCCATCACCTGGACGTCGGGCCTTGCAATTATCGCCGACGTATACCCTTCCGCGGACCGGGGCCGCGCCATGGGAATGGCGCTTTCCGGCCAAGCGGCAGGCATGCTGCTTGGACCGGTAGCCGGCGGCTGGCTGTACCAGCTTGGAGATTACCGGCTTCCGTTCTTCGTTGCCGCAGGCCTGGCCATGCTGGACGGCGTGCTCCGCGTCGTTCTGCTCAAGGACCTGCCCGAGCCCAAAGCAGACGGCGGTCTGCTTTCCCCCTTCCGGATGCTCCGGAGCCGCAGCCTTCTGCTGCTTGCCGGAGTTGTCGTCATCGGGGCAGGGATTCCCAGCGTCCTTGAGCCAACTCTCCCGCTGCACCTGCAGGAACATCTCGGGGCCCAGCCGGGCACGATCGGTCTGCTGTTTGCGGTGCCGACGCTTGCTTACGGCCTGGCTACTCCGCTGATCGGCAAGCTGTCCGGCAAATTCGGCTACCGCCGGGCGATTGCCGCCGGGCTGGCGGCAGTTGCCATCTGTCTGCCGCTTGCCGCCCTTCCGGGCAGCGTGTGGCTGCAGGCCGCGGCGCTGGCGCTGCTCGGCATCGCCATGGGCGTCGTGCTCGCCCCCTCGCTGCCCGCATTGGCCGATCTGACCGACGAAAGCGGCCAGGCCACGTATGGCGTTACCTTCGCCATCTACAATACTGCCTACTCCGTCGGCATGCTGCTCGGGCCGCTGCTGGGCGGCACCCTTACCGGCGCGATGGGCCTGAAACTCGCCTACTTGACAATCGGCGGCGTCGTATTGCTCTACATGCTGCTGTATCTAAGCGGACAGCGTAGGAAGCGGGGATAAATGCCATCCGCGGTCTTGCGCCCGTTAACCCCAGCACCACACCACATGCGCCGAAGCCCTCTCTAGCTCCTTGAGTTCAAATAAAAAAAAGCTGACGTCAAAAAGATGACATCAGCTTTAGATAAATGCTCTAGATAAATAACGCTGCCGCTTACCCCCGCAGCGGTTCGATCCGGCAGAATACGGCATCCGTCTCCGCCGCGTCCGCACCGCTGTCCGGGGTCGTCAGCTTCCACCCGTGCGACAGCACCGCTTCCAGCCGGCTTCGTTCGGCCTCGGTAAGCCAGGCCTCCACCGCCTCACTGCCTTCTTCAAGCTTCAGCTCCGCCTGGCGGCCAAGCGCAACTTTGATCCAGCTGAAGATGCCGCGGATCGTGTTGTACTTGATCTGGTAGCCGCCGCGCAGCGCCTGCTCCAGCAGACCCGGTTCCTCGGCGGAAAGCTCCGTCAGCCGCGTATAATCAAATTCATATTCGCTATCATCGGCCGGCAGATCGCCGGACTTTACCCGTTGGAGCAGCTCTTCGTCCGCATATCCCCGGCTCCGCAGCGACTCCAGCAGCAATGCGTCCCACTGCGACAACTTCACCCGTTCCGATTGTTCCATGCTTTATCCCCTCGTTTCTCCCTAGTTCTATGACCCTAAATGAATACAGGCGGAACTCAAAAGCCGATTTACTCGTAATCGGCCACCCAATGCCCCGGCCGGATTTCCCGCAGCGCCGCCGGCGCATCGCCCGGTTGCGCCGTGTAGCGTTCCACGGCGATGTTCCGGTTCCCTGCCCGCGGATCCGGCTCTAAGATTGAAGACAGCAGCGCCTTCGTATACGGATGCTCCGGATTGTCGTACAACTCGTCGCTGTCCGCCACTTCGACCAGCCGGCCGGCGTACATAACGCCAATCCGGTCGGAGATATGCCGGACCATCGACAGATCGTGTGCGATGAACAGATAGGTCAAACCAAACTCCGCCTGCAGATCCTCCAGCATGTTCACCACCTGCGCTTGAACCGAAACGTCCAGTGCCGAAATCGGCTCGTCGCAGACGACGAATTCCGGACGGACCGACAGCGCGCGGGCAATGGAAATCCGCTGGCGTTGACCGCCGCTGAATTCATGCGGGTAACGGTAAAGGTGCTCCCGCTTCAGCCCCACCTTCTCCAGCAGCTCCGCTGCCGCTTCTTTTTGCTGCGCACCCTGATGCACGCCGTGAATTTTCATCGGTTCCGTGATCAGCTCCAGCACGTTCAGACTCGGGTTCAGCGAAGAATACGGGTCCTGAAAAATGGACTGAATCCGCCGCCGGAACGGCTTCAGCCGCTTTTCGCTGAGACTCCCGATCGGCTGCCCGTCAAAAACCACTTCGCCTGAAGTATAGTCATACAGCCGGAGCAGACAGCGCCCGACCGTCGATTTGCCGCTGCCGGATTCGCCAACGAGACCAAATGTCTCCCCTTTGCGGATCTGGAAGCTGACATCGTCAACCGCCTTCAGCACCGATGTATCCCGGCCCCAGATGTCCTTGCCTTTGGAAAAATGTTTTTTCAAATGCTGCACATCCACTAAAATGCGGTTATCACTCATGCGAATCTCCTCCTGACGCAGCGGGTGCAGCAGACGCTGTGCCGCTTGTACCGGATTCGCCTCCGGCCGGTATCACAGCAGCAGCGGCGTCCTCGAGCGCCGCCTCCCCGCCGCGTTCCGGCTCGTCCGCCAGCCAGCAGGCCGAGCGGTGTCCCGGCCCCAGTTCGAAGGCCGGCGGGCGCTCCACGCAGCGCGCAAACGCATGGGGGCAGCGCTCCCGGAACGGGCAGCCAGCGGGCGGATCAATCAGATCGGGCGGCGTGCCTTCGATCGGCACCAGCCGCTCCCGCGCTCCCCCGCCGCGTTTCGGGATGGAACGCAGCAGCCCAAGCGTGTAGGGATGCTGCGGGCGGTAGAAGATATCCTCTACCGACCCTTCCTCCATAATAAGACCGCCGTACATTACAATCACCCGGGTGCACACCTGCGCCACTACACCCAGATCGTGTGTAATCAGCGCAACTGCTGTACGCGTGTTGTTTTTGAGCTCTTTGAACAGCTCCAAAATCTGCGCCTGAATCGTTGCGTCCAGCGCGGTTGTCGGTTCGTCGGCAATCAGCAGCTCCGGCTCGCAGGACAGCGCCATGGCGATCATCACCCGCTGACGCATACCGCCGCTGAATTCGTGCGGATACTGGCGCAGCCGCTGCTCGGGATTGGATATGCCGACCCGGCCCAGCATTTTGGCCGCTTCCGCCGCCGCCTGATCCTTGTTCAGCCCCCGGTGTCTGCGCAGCACTTCCGTGAGCTGGTCGCCGATCCGTTTTACCGGATTTAGCGACGTCATCGGGTCCTGAAACACCATTGCAATCCGGTTGCCCCGGATCTTGCGCCACTGCTTCTCCGTCAGATGCCCAATATCCTCTCCCTGGAACTTGATGGTTCCCGAGACGATCCGGCCCGGCGACGCGATCATCGACATTACCGCCTTGGCGGTTACGCTTTTGCCGCTTCCCGACTCGCCGACAATGCCAACGGTCTCTCCGGCATCAATATGAAAGCTGACACCGCGGACCGCCTGGTTTTCTCCTTCTCTGGTGGGAAACGATACCCGAAGGTCTTCCACCGACAGCAATCGTTCCGTCATGCAGGTCTCCCCCTTTCTCTATCATCTCTTGATCAGCTTCGGCTCAAAGCCCACCCGCAGAATATCGCCCAGCACATTAAAGCTCAGCACGGTCAGCAGGATCAGCAGTCCCGGGAACAACGCCAGATACGGAGCCTGGGCTATGTAGCCCTGCGCGTTATTCAGCATGCTCCCCCAGGTCGCATTCGGGGCCTGGATGCCGAAGCCAAGAAAGCTGAGCGAGGATTCCATCATAATTGCCGACGCGATGCTGTTTGTCGCTCCAACGATGACAACCGGAGTGAGGCCGGGCAAAATATGCCGGCGGATGATGCCAAACGCGCCGAGGCCCGATGCCTTGGCGTACAGCACAAATTCCCGTTCTTTTATCGACATAGTCTCCGCGCGGATAACGCGGGCAATATTCATCCACATCAATAAAGCAATAATCAATATAATGTTGCCGACGCTCGGCTTCAGATACACACTGAGCAGCAGCAGAATAAGAAACGACGGAATGGACATGATGATATCCAGCATCCGCATCAGCAGGTTATCGATCCAACCCCCGAAATAACCGCTGATTACGCCCACCGTAACGCCAATCACCGTAGCCATCAGCATGGAGGCAAAACCGACGAGCAGCGATACACGTCCGCCGTACAGCGCCCGGGCAAAATAATCCCGTCCATAATCATCCGTGCCGAACCAGTGCTCCGCTCCCGGAGCGGTCAAGCGGGACAACACATCCATTTCGTTTGGATCGTGCCCGGACAGAAAGGCAAAGACGGCAGCCAGCGTTAACACGGTCAAAATAACGACGGCGGCGACGCCCATCCCGTTCGAGAACAGTTCGCTTGTCACACTTCTCCATTTACTGCGATTCATGAGGTCACCCCGTTCATTTGATTCTCGGATCTACCAGGCTGTAGAGGATATCCGCCGCCAGGTTGCCCAATATAAGCGCCACAGAAGAAAACAGCGTAATGCCCATAATCAGCGGATAATCCATCCCGCGCACGGCCGTCATGCCCAGCGACCCAAGGCCCGGCCAGGAAAAAACCGTTTCGGTTACGATGGCTCCGGCGACCAGATCGCCCATCGACATGCCAAGCAGCGTGATGATCGGCAGGAGCACATGCTTCATCACATGGCGGAACAGCACGGTGGTTTTGGATGAACCAAAGGCATACTGAATTTGCACGTAATCCTCTTTAAGCTGGCCGATAGTGCTCGAACGAATATAGCGGACGTATACAGCCAGGAATCCAAATGCCAGCACCGAGCAGGGCAAAATCCCGTGTTTCAGTACGTCGGCGGCCGACTCGACCCCAATGGTGCGCATCCCCATGCTTGGCAGCAGCTGAAGTTTGATCGCAAACAGATAGATCAGCAGAAAAGCAAGCCAAAACAGCGGAATGGAAATGCCGATATAGGACAAAAAATTAATCAGCTTGTCGGACCAGCGGTTGCGGTTCGCTCCGGCCACAAGTCCAAGCGGAATCGCCAGCAGCACGGCCAGCGCAATTGCGCTTCCCATCAAGCCCGCCGTCGCCGGAAGACGGTCCAGAATCTGATCCAGCACAGGCTGGTGATTGACAAGGGAATAGCCGAAATTGCCCTGCAGAATCTCTTTTAACCATAAAAAATATTGAATATAGGCCGGTTTGTCCAGACCCAAATTATGCCGGACCCGCTCGATATCCTCGGCGTGCATATTGGGCGTAACGAAGGAAAGCACCGGATCTCCCGGCGCCAGTTTGATCAATGTGAAACATACCACCGATACGAAAAACAGCATCGGCAGGGTCTGAAGCAATCTTCGGACGATGAGTTGTCTCATGCGTGTACGCTCCTAAGCTCGTATCGGCAAAAAAATAAGCCGGAACTCCGCCGGCTTATTTTTCCCCGCGATTATTTAAGGTAGATTTTGGACAAATCTTCAAAAATAACGACAGGCTTCAGTACTGCCTCTTCCAATCCGCCGTAGTTTTTGGATACGGCCACGATCGTCTTGGTGTACGCTACCGGATAAATCGGAGCATCCTCGGCGATCAGCTTCTGCACTTGGTGGTAAACTTCCTCGCGTTTCGCCGGATCGGCTTCGCCCGCTCCCTGTTTG
Organism: Paenibacillus nanchangensis; assembly: GCF_046543445.1. Taxonomy (NCBI): domain Bacteria; kingdom Bacillati; phylum Bacillota; class Bacilli; order Caryophanales; family Paenibacillaceae; genus Paenibacillus; species Paenibacillus nanchangensis. The sequence continues at coordinate 121,751 of NZ_JBHOFD010000012.1, read as the reverse complement.
AAGAGCTTGTCAACCTCCGTATTGCTGTAACGCGAGTAGTTGGAAGAGCTGCCTGTAGTGTAAAGAATCTGGTACGCATCCGGGTCATAACCCATAATGTATCCGGCAAACGCCAGCTCATAGTCTTTCGAATTGACGTCCGTGAACTTCTGGCTGTACGCGTTCGGGTCGAGGTTCTGCAGCTCAACGTCGATGCCTACGGCTTTCAGCTTCTGCTGAACGTAGAGGGACACGGCTTCCTGTGCTTTGTTGCCGCTGGAGACGATAAACCGCAGCTTCAGGTTGCTTACGCCTGCAGCTTTCAGAAGCTCTTGGGCTTTGGCCGGATCGTTGTCGAATGTCGTTACGTCATCGGTGTAGTACAGGGCGTCCGGGGTCAGGAACGACTTGGCCGGATCGGCGTAATCTTCCGTCATGTAAGCGGCCTGGATCATCTCCTGACGGCTGAGGGCCAAGGAAATGGCTTGACGCACTTCTTTTTTCGCCAAAGCACCGGTATCGCTCATTGCGTTGAACATCAGGTAAGCAAGACGTCCTTCGCTGTAAGGCAGGATTTCAAAGTTATTGGTTGCTTCAATTGTCGAAACGTCCTGCGGGTCCATGTACTTCACGTTCAGTTCGCCGTTCTGGAGCGCCAGATTTGCGGAGTTCGCGTCTTTGGTCACCCGGTACGTAACGGAATCCAGATGCGGTTTGCCGCCGAAGTAGTTGTCGAACCGCTCAAGCGTCAGGTATTCGCCGTTTTTGTATTCTTTGAATTTGAACGGGCCGGAGCCGACAGGAGCGGCGTTTTTGGTGCTCTTCTCCAGGTCTGCTTCGTTCTCGAAAATATGCTGCGGAATCGGCGAAATCTGCACCAGCGTAGCTTCAAACGCCGGGCTCACCTGCGGCAGCTGGAACTCTACAGTCAAATCGTCCACTTTCACGGCTTTGACCGGCTGCTCGTTGATGATCAGGTTTGCTCTCAGGAAGCTGTTTTGCTTCTCGTCGAGAATGCTGTTGATCGTGTACACCACGTCATCGGCCGTCAGCTTCTCGCCGTCATGCCAGGTCAGGCCGTCTTTCAGCTTCAGTGTGTACTTTAGGTTATCCTCTGACGGCGTCAGGCTTTCCGCCAGGTAGTAGGTCTTTTCTCCGTTGTTCACCTGGAACAGCGGCGCGAACAGTGCCTGGTCAATCGTCAGGCTGACGCGGTCGCCCGCATAAATCGGATTCAGAATAACCGGGTCGGCCTGCACGCCAATAATCAGGCTGCCTCCATCCTTCGGTTGTCCATTCTCCGCCGGAGCGGCCGTTCCAGCCGGAGCCGTGCTTGCTGCGGGAGCTGCCGTATTGTTGCCGCTGGCGCCGTTATTGCCGGAGCAGGCACTGACAAACAGGGCCAGCAGGATGAAAGCAATCATTCCGTTAAATCGTTTACGCATGTTTTCTCCCCCAAGTAGGTTTTTTTGTCTGTAGTGAATTATATATCGGAATACTTGGAATTACAATGGTTACCATTTCAAGTTTTTTCAATATAAAGGAAATCAGTTTCGCCCTCCATTTCTGCTGTCCGTGGGATTTGGGGATTTGACTGCCGCGCCCTCATCCATGCAGCGCAGAACCGTTCCGGACAGACGGTAACTGTGGCGTACTTATCCGCCGGAGGTTCTTTTGCACAATGACGCGCTAAAAGCACAGTCAACACGTCTCCGATGAGTTTAAAGCTTCGTCTCATCTATTATAATAACTAACGAAGACGTCCACAATGGCTAGTGTGTACAGCAGCGTTCTTTACGATACACCACAATAAGTACGCCAGTAGATGCAGGGGATACACAGGGGATATACAGCAGAAAGTAAAATAGACACTCAGTAGATATACTATTGATACACTGTAGATACCCTACTCGAGCATGCGTCATATTAAGCCGCAGCACCGCCTTCCCGTACCAAACGACGGGAAAAGAAGATTTTCTTTCTTACCCGGCCTGCAACCTTTTCCGCGGTTATTGCATCTAGAGATTAAGAGGTGATGAAAAAATGAATCCGTTCAATAAAAAGACACGGAAAGCAAAATCCATGACATTGGCCTGCGGCCTCATCGCCGCATCCCTGAGCTTTGGAGCTTCCGCCTATGCTTTTTCCGACCTTAAAGGAGACCCGGCAGAGTCCAAAATCCGGGCGCTGCACGAATCCGGCGCCATCAGCGGCGTAAGCGCGGACCGCTTCGCTCCCAAGTCATCCCTAACTTACGCGCAGGGCATTCAGTTTATCGTTAGCGGAATGGAGCTGAAACGCACCTCTCCGGCCGATACGAAAGCCAGCAGCTATTTTGACAAAGTAAAAGATCAGGCATGGTACGCCCCGGCATTTATTACCGCCCGGGACAATGGAATCACGCTGGACAAGGGAGTGAATCCCGCCGCAACCCTGTCGCGCGCCCAGTTTGCCCACATGCTTAACCAGGCTGTACAGGCCAAGGGGAATTTCCCTGTGACCCAAATGTATTTTGAAATTACGGATGGTCAAAAACTCGATTCCGGGGTTAACAACAGCCTGCAAACCCTGCTTAACATGAGAATAATCAAGCTGGAAGAGGGAGGGAAATTCCGTCCGAATCAGCCGGTGACCCGGTCGGAAGCCGCTGCCATGGTTTATGACGCCGCGCAGACGGTGAAGAGATTGACGGATGCCAAAGGCGGCAGCGAAACCAAGCCGTCCGGCCCGGTCTATGAAACGGCGATTGATATCACGAAGGCAGCCGAGGGCGTCAACAAAGTCACCTTAACGGTATCGAACCTGCCGAACCCCGGCTACGGCTTGAAGGTAGACCGGATTGAATTTGGTGATGACAAGACTGCGGTCATTTTCTTTAAAGTTACGAGCCCCGATCCAAGCAAAATGTACGCCCAGGTCATCTCGGAAGGCCGCGTCACCGCTTATGTTCCGGAATGGTACAACAAGGTTACCGCTCAGCCGGTGACCGGTTCGGCCACCGAAGCGAAGCCGCTGCAATAATAAGCGGGCGTTGCTGAATAGCAAGCGGAGCTGCTGCAATAACAAGCGCAGTGGTTTCCACGATGAAAAAAATTGCCCTCAAGCGAAGCTGCGGCATTACAAGCAAAACGGCTCCAAAGTATAGAAAAACCGTCAGTTCCCATAGGAATCTGACGGTTTTCTTGTACCGCGCCGAACATGGCGGCGCGCGCTTCTACTTCACTTCTTCTAATCTACTGCTTCTAATCCACTGCTTCTACCCCACTGCTTCTACCCCACTGCTTCAGCTGTCCCGGCTCTCAATCCTCCGGCCTCTCACCGATCAGCAGCATAAAATTCGCGGTAAGCGAACGGATGCCCGACTCGGCAGCGCGGCGTCTGGCCGTTTCGTCCGCACCCCAGGACAGAGGAGTCATCCGCAGCAGCGGCTCCGCAAGCTCAACCGGCACAGGGAACCGGTACGTGACCCGCCGGGTGTCCGTTATCCGAAACCTGGATTCGAACAGGCGGATGGTCCGGTCATTTGCGTATTCCCGGCGTTCTGCTCCTGTGTACAGCAGCTCCCGCCACTCGCGCAGATGCTCCGTTCCCGGGACCGCTTTAACCAGGCGTCCGCCGGGGGCGAGCAGCCGGTGAAACTCCGTATAGTTGGCGGGTGACAGCAGGTTTAGAATGGCGGCGAATTGTCCGTCCCGGAACGGGCAACCGGCCAGATCGCTTACACACCACGCGATGTCAGGATAAGCCGCCGCTGCCAAACGTACGCCTTCTTTGGCGATGTCCATGCCGCATGCGGCCGGCTGCCTCTGGCCATCCACCGCAAGCATGGCGTGAACCGCACCGAGATGCGACCCTTCGCCGCAGCCAGCTTCCAGCAGCGCGCCCTCTTCCGCAAGCAGCTCGGGAATCTCCTGCAGAATCCGCGCCAGCTCCTTATCGAGCGGAGCAAAAAAACCGCTCCGGCTGACGATGCGTCTCGCCTCAAACCACTGCTTGTCATAGCTGGGTGTTCCGCCTTTTGCCAGCAGATTGATATACCCCTGTCTTGCCATATCAAAGCGGTGGCCGGCCGTGCAGACCAGTCCCGCCGTTCCTTCCCTGTTCATGGCCATTTCTGTTCCGCACACCGGGCACGCGAACCGTCCGGCATGCTTGGACAGCGTTTCCGCCGCCCTCTTGTTTGCGCTGCTCATATAAAAAACCTCATTTCATTCGTTTAGTTAGGAATGAAAAAAGGCACAGCAAATAGACCCCTGCTCCATCTGTTCAAAAAAAACGGGCGGGTCTACCGGGCTGTACCTTTTTTTAACGTAAACGAATGTAATGGATCATGAATGTGCAGCTCCCTATTGGTTGGGTATACGTGCCTTTTCATTATAAATGCTCACAAACTAAATGTTAACCACTCCTCCAACCACTCCTCGCCCCTTTACACAAAAAACGGACAGCCCCTAAAGGCCGTCCGCTTCTCAATCATCTCCGGCGTTACCGCGCTTCGCCCGCCTCGCCGCGCGGGGGCCGCATCGTCAAGCCGACGCGGCCTTTTTTCAAATCGACGTTCAGCACCCATACCGTCACGTTGTCTCCGACAGACACAACATCCATCGGGTGCTTCACAAAACTTCCGCTAAGCTGGGAAATATGCACCAGCCCGTCGTTTTTGATGCCGATGTCGACAAATGCGCCAAAATCGATGACGTTCCGCACCGTACCCTGCAGCTCCATGCCCGGCACCAAATCTTCGATCTTCAGCACGTCCGTGCGGAAAATCGGCGGCGGCAGCTCCTCGCGCGGGTCCCGGCCCGGACGCTGGAGGCTCTCCAAAATATCGCGCAGCGTCGGCACGCCGACTTCCAGCTTCGGCGCAAGCTCCTCGGGATTCAGCACGGCCAGCTCGGCAGCCAGCTCCTTGCTGCCGATCCGGCTCATCGACAGCCCCAGCTCCTTAAACAGCCGGTCCACAACCGGGTATGATTCTGGGTGAATCGGAGTACGGTCCAGCGTATTTTCCGCTTCGGGAACACGCAGGAACCCGATGCACTGCTCATAGGATTTGGCCCCAAGACGCGGCACCTTCTGCAGCTGCTTGCGGTTCTCAAATTTGCCGTTCTCTTCCCGGTATTTGACGATGTTTTTGGCGATCGTTCCGTTTACGCCCGCCACATAAGACAGCAGTGAAGGCGAGGCGGTATTCACGTCCACGCCGACGTGGTTAACCGCCGATTCGACGACCGCCTTCAGGCTTTCCTCCAGATGCTTCTGCGACACGTCATGCTGATATTGGCCCACACCAATCGCTTTGGGATCGATTTTGACCAGCTCGGCCAGCGGGTCCTGGACGCGCCGGGCGATCGAAGCCGCGCTGCGCTCCGCCACGTCGAGATCCGGGAACTCCTCCTGTGCCAGCTTGGACGCGGAGTACACGCTGGCGCCCGCTTCATTCACGATCAGGTAGTGCAGGCCGGGATCGCCAATGTCAGCAATCACCTCAGCCGTGAACTGCTCCGTCTCCCGCGAGCCGGTCCCGTTGCCGATCACGATCAAGCGGATGCCGTATTGGGCGATTAGCCGCTTGAACACTTCGGCCGCCTCGCGTTTCTTGTTGTGCGGCGGCGTCGGATAAGTAACGGCCACCTCAAGCAGCTTGCCGGTCTCGTCGACAACCGCCAGCTTGCAGCCGGTCCGGTAAGCCGGATCCACACCCAGCACGCTCCGTCCCCGGACCGGCGGCTGCAGCAGCAGGTTGCGCAGGTTCGCGGAGAAGACCGAAATCGCCTGTGTTTCGCCTTTTTCGGTCAGCTCGCCCCGCACCTCCCGCTCAACAGAAGGAGCGATCAGCCGCTTATAAGCGTCTTCGACCACCGCCGTAAGCAGTCCGTGCACCGGGGACGGGCCTTTGATGTATTTCCGCGCGATAAATGCGTATATTTTATCAGGTGCAACCTCAAGCCCTACGCGCAGCACGTTCTCCCGTTCGCCCCGGTTCATGGCCAGAATCCGGTGGGGAGGGATTTTGCTTGCAGGCTCCCGGTAATTGTAGTAGTTCTCGTAGACAGACTCCTGCTCCGGGTCCTTCGCTTCGGAGACCAAAATCCCCTGGCTGCGGGAATATTGCCGTACCCAGGACCGGACAGCGGGATCGTCGGCGATGTTCTCAGCGAGAATGTCCATCGCTCCTTGCAGTGCCTGCTCGGCGGATTCAACGCCTTTGTCCAGGTCGATGTATTTCGCCGCTTCCGCTTCCGGAGCTCCCTGCTTCCGCTGTTCCATGATCCAGACGGCCAGCGGCTCCAGTCCCTTCTCTTTCGCGACGCTCGCCCGGGTCTTGCGTTTCTGCCGGTAAGGCCGGTACAGGTCCTCGACTTCCTGCAGCTTAACGGCGCGCTGAATGCTCTCCTGAAGCTCCGGCGTGAGCTTGCCCTGCTCTTCAATGATGCGGATGACCTCGCGTTTGCGTTCCCCTAAGTTGCGGAGATACGTCAGCCGCTCCTCAATGTCGCGCAGCGCGTTTTCATCCAGCTCCCCTGTCATTTCCTTACGGTAACGTGCGATAAACGGAATGGTGTTCCCTTCGTCCAGCAAACCGACCGTCGTGCGGACCTGCTTGGCCGACAGTCCCAGTTCCTTGGCAATCTGCGCGGTGACGGCTTCCTGTTCCCGCCGCGCCGTTTCCGTTTCGTCTACCGCCAGCTTTACGTCTTGTTCAGTCAAATGACAATCCCTCTTTCTTCATAGGTAACCCGGTGCAGGGCGCCGGCCCAATCCGGCCGTTCGCAAACCCTTGTCTCCCTGCCGCAGACCGGCCCAACCTTCCCCGTTCCGCGCTATCCCTAAAAATAAGTGCTCTATCCCAAAAGTGCGGATTTTGCAGCTATCGCTTCCGGGTTCCGTTATGTAAAATAGTATCATACCTGTCCTCAGGTTATCCAGCGGCAGCGGGCGCCGCATCTTCTTCTCCTTCCTGCCCGGCTTGGCTATTCGGGCGCTCCCCCCGCCTTATCAGATCCTTTGCTCCCAGCGTTTTTCAGCAGCCGAATATCTGTTTATCCGTGGTTCATCCCGCTCAGACGGGTAAACAAAGAGTAGGGAACCCTCCCGGCAGAGACCGGGCGATGGGAGATTACGGCAATCGGACCCGCTAACAGCCATATTTTTTGATCCTGTACTGATCTTCCGCAATTTGCTTAACCGGGCGGCGTTTTCCCGTCAGCAGGATGGACCGTATAGTCCATGAACACGCCGGTTTGTACCCGGAGCGAATGTATCCGGTATTTTGCATCTTCCCGCGGTTTCATCCGTTCAAGCGGTGCAAAATGCCTGTTCAACCAACCAATCGACGACTTATGTAGGAGGGATACCGGCATGAACTGGACGATTACCCGCAATGAACTGGAGCTGGAGGAGCTGCTGAATCTGGAGAGCATTTACGCGCTCGGCAACGGTTATCTCGGTGTTCGGGGGAATTTTGAAGAGGATTATGGTTACGGTCTGTCCGGCAGTATCCGGGGAACGTACATCAACGCATTCCACGATGTAATCGATATTCCGTACGGAGAGAAGCTGCACGGATTTCCCGAGACCCAGCAGAAGCTTGTAAATCTGATGGACGCCCAAAGCGTCCGGATCTATTTAGGCAAGGAAGAAGAGCCGTTTTCTCTCAGTGTGGGCACGATCCTCTCCTACGAACGCAACCTCCATATGGACGGCGGCTACAGCGAACGGATCATCCATTGGCAGGCGCCTTCGGGCAGAGAAATCAAGCTGCACTTCCGCCGGCTGGTCTCGTTTACGCACAAAGAGCTGTTCGCGATCGACATTCTGCTCGAACCGGTTAATTTCAACGGCGACATCCGGATCGTCTCCGGCCTTGAAGGCGAAGTCCGCAATTATACCAACAGCAACGATCCCCGGGTCGGCGCCGGACATGCCAAACGCCTCAACGTAACGGAATGCGGCCTGCGCGGCAACGACCTGTACGTTCAGGACGAGACAATGGCCTCCGGTATGGCGGCAGCCTGTGTTACCCGCCATCAGGTGACCGGCCAACACACGGAGGAGACCATCGCGGGCGTAACTTCGGCCACTTTTACAGCCATGTTTGAACTGACGGAACCGGTACGGTTCACCAAATGGAATATCTACACCGACACGCTGCGGCACGACAAAGACCTGGTCGACCGCGGCTTCGCCATTCTGAATACGCTGGAGGGCTTGTCTTTTGACGATGTGCTCAAGCAGCAGCGGAATTATCTGGCCGATTACTGGAAAGCGGCGGACTGCATCATCGAAAACGACGACGAGCTGCAGCAGGGCATCCGGTTTAACCTGTTCCAGCTGCTGCAGTCGACTGGCCGCGACCAGTGCAGCAACATATCCGCCAAAGGCTTGTCCGGCGAAGGTTATGAAGGCCATTATTTCTGGGATACGGAAATATACATGTTCCCTGTTTTTCTGCTGACCCGGCCCCAGCTCGCCAAGCAGCTGCTGATCTACCGCTACTCCAAGCTGGACGAAGCGCGGGCGCGGGCCAAGGAAATGGGGCACGCCAAAGGAGCGCTGTTCCCGTGGCGGACCATTTCGGGCACGGAATGCTCTTCTTTTTTCCCGTCGGGGACAGCCCAGTATCACATCAGCGCGGATATCGCCTACAGCTATATTCAATATTACCTGGCGGAGCAGGATCTTCCTTTTATGCTGAAGCACGGGGCGGAGATGCTGTTTGAAACCGCGCGGCTGTGGATGGAAATCGGCCATTATCATCAAGGCGCGTTTCATATCGACGAAGTGACGGGGCCGGACGAATACACCTGCCTGGTGAATAACAACTACTATACAAACGTGATGGCCAAACACAATTTAAAATGGGCCCGCCGCATTTACAACCTGCTCCATTCGTTCGACGAAGATGATTTGAATGCGCTCTGCATCCGGTTGGGCGTATCCGAAAAGGAAACAGAGGAGTGGGACAAAGCAGCCGAAGCGATGCTGCTGCCGTATGACGAGGAACTTGGAATTAACCCGCAGGACGACACCTTTTTGCGCAAAGCGGTCTGGGATCTCAAAAACACACCGCGCGACAAGCACCCGCTCCTGCTGCATTACCATCCGCTGACGATTTACCGTTACCAGGTGTGCAAGCAGGCGGATACGGTGCTGGCCCATTTTCTGCTGGAGGATGAAGCCGATCCGGAGACGATCCGCCGCTCATACGACTACTATGAAAAAATCACCACCCACGACTCGTCCCTGTCCTCCTGCATCTTCAGCATTATGGCGTCAAAGACGGGGCAGCCGGATAAAGCCTATCACTATTTTATCGAGACCGCCCGGCTTGACCTGGACAACACACACGGCAACACAAAAGACGGACTGCATCTCGCCAATATGGGCGGAACGTGGATGGCCATCGTTTACGGATTTGCCGGCTTCCGCCTGAAAGACAGCGGCATCTGCCTGTCTCCGGCACTGCCGGCGGATTGGGGACGCTACTCCTTCCGCCTTACTTACCGCGGCCGTCTGGTGGAAGTGTCCATTTCCGCCGAAGGGGTGGAGCTGCAGCTGCTTGAAGGAAGCAGTGTGGAGCTGACGCTGTACGGCGAGCAGGTTACGCTCGAACCGGGCAGCTCTGTGAGCCGGCCCCTTGCCGGATGAACTGACTAGAATAAGGAGGCTGATCGTATGAGTAACACAACCAGACTGCAAGCCGTGATTTTTGATCTGGATGGAGTAATCACCGACACCGCCGAATTTCATTACCGGGCCTGGGATGCGATTGCCCATGAGCTCGGCCTTCCGTTCACCCGGGAGTTCAACGAGAATTTGAAAGGCGTGTCCCGCATGGACTCCCTGAAGCTGCTGCTTGGATTGGGGGAACCGCGGAATTTTACGCCAGCCGAGCTTGAGGCCCTGGCAACGCGCAAAAACGAGCTGTACGTCGAATTGATCGGGACCATTACTCCGGACGACCTGCTGCCGGGTGTACGCGAATTTCTGGATGATATCCGGGCGGCGGGGATCCGGACAGGTATTGCGTCGGCCAGCCGAAACGCGTTTACCGTAATCGACCGGCTGGGTGTCGGCAGCGACTTTAACGTTATTGTGGACGCGGGCAAGCTGAAACGGAACAAACCCGATCCCGAAGTATTTCTGACCGCCGCCGAAGCGCTTGGCGCTGATCCCCGTTTTTGCATGGGCGTTGAGGACGCCGCGGCAGGAATCCAGGCAATCAAGGCTGCCGGCATGTTCGGCGTGGCGCTGGGGCCGGAGGAGGGGTTCCCCGGTGCGGATGTGGTGCTGCCGGGAACGCGGGAGCTGCATTTTGGCAGATTGCTGCAGCAGTTTGAAGCGTGGCTGGGTGCGCCGCTTAACAGCAGTCCGTCCCAGTGAGTTGGAGCTTACAAATGAAAAACCTCGAATTGTCGGCGGAAATCCCGCCAAAAAAGGCGCATTGCCCTTACGGCAGTGCGCCTTTCCATGATTATGTTATAAAGTGTCCGGTCAAAAATCGATTAGACCGAGACTGATTTGCAGCGAATCGTCCACCTTTTTCATCGTATCCTCGTCCAGGTGGGTAATTTTGTCGGTCAAGCGCTGTTTGTCGATCGTCCGCACCTGCTCCAGCAGCACTACGGAATCACGGTCAAACCCGTGCGACGCCGCGTCGATTTCCACATGAGTCGGCAGCTTGGCCTTCTGGATCTGGGCGGTAATGGCCGCCACGATGACCGTCGGACTGAATCGGTTACCGATATCGTTCTGGATGACCAGTACCGGTCTCACTCCACCCTGTTCGGAGCCCACTACGGGCGAAAGGTCAGCGAAAAAAACGTCGCCGCGTTTAACGATCAATGTCTACACCCCGCTTACTAAGCGGACAAGAGTAGTGTCTGCATCTTCCTCCGCGAGGAATGCCTCGCATGCCATCGTCAGATTGATCTTGGCCATCTCCATGTAGCCGCGCTGCATGGATTCCCGGATCGACCGTTTTCTCCGTTCGCTCAGGTACAATTTCATGGCCTGTCTGATCAATTCGCTCCGGTTGGAATTCTCCAACTGAACGATCCCGTCCACTTCCTGCAAGAGATGATCTGGCAAGCTAATCATAATCCTTTTGGTGTTCTGCAAATTGGCCAACTTCTCTTCCACCCCCACAAACCTTCTTGCCCTTGTCTTTCCAGTGTAACATTAACCGCGGAAAATTATACAAGGAATATATGCCGCCGGTATATCAAGTATGCTGCATCCCATTATAAACTACAATCGGCGGTTCGTATAGACTTTGCGTCACTTGTTTGTTTACGATTTATTCCTGTTTAATTCCGGTCGGCTGCGGTTACACCCGTCAGGGCTTCGGTTTGAAGGAGCGGATTAACCCGTTTCACCGCTGCTCCACCCTGTATATATACGCGCGGTACACGGTGGGCTAGCATGCAGATCACTTCATAATGAATCGTTCCCAGCTGGAGGGCCAACTCGTCCGCCGTAATGCATTCGCCGGACTGCCGGCCGATGAGCACCACTTCTTCACCCGCTTGAATTTGTTCGGATTCCTCCGCAAATGATTTAAGCGAAACCATACACTGATCCATGCAGATCGTTCCGGCTACGGGAACGCGGCGTCCGCGTATAAGTACCTGCGCCTTGCCGCTTAACATGCGGGAATAACCGTCCGCATACCCGATCGGCAGCGTGGCGATTTGCTCCCCCGCCTCCGCAAAGTAGCGTGTGCCGTAGCTTACGCCCCATTCGGTCTGCAGTGTTTTGACATAGACGATATTCGTCTTCAGCGTCATTACCGGGTCCAGCGCCACCCGCTTGCGGTTCACCTCATCCGATGGATACAACCCATACAAGCTGACCCCCACCCGCACCATATCGTAGGTCAGGCCAGGCGTATCAATGGCTGTGGCGCTGTTGCCCGTATGTATGATCGGGATATGAATTCCTCTGTCCCGGATCGCTTCGACCACGCCCGTAAACCGCCGGTACTGCTCCAGTGTATAGCTCTTATCCTGTTCGTCCGCCTTGGCAAAATGAGTAAACAAGCCTGTCAGCCGCACGCCGGGGATTTCAGCAAGCTCCGCGATGTAATCCGGCGCCGCTTCCGGCAGAAGCCCGATGCGTCCCATGCCGCTGTCGACCTTGACATGGACATTCAGCCTGCGTTCCGAATCGGACGGCAAACGCCGCGCCGCCTCCAGTCCTTCCCGGGTAAACAGGGTAACGTCCACATCATGTTCCATCGCCAATGCCAGGTATTCGGGGGATGTATGCCCCAAAACGAGAATAGGAACCTTGAGGCCAGCCTGGCGAAGCTGCAGCGCTTCATCCAGAAAAGCGACGCTGACATAATCCGCGCCCAAACGCTCCAGTTCCCGGGCAACCTCCACCGCCCCATGGCCATAAGCGTTGCCTTTGACGCAGCCCATAAACTTGATCCCTTCCGGCAAATACTGCCGGAAAGCAGTATAGTTCGCCTTCAAGGCATCCAGACTGATTTCGGCTTCTGTCGGTCGATAACTTGCCTGCACTTTCGGTCACCTTCTCATGATGAAATCAAACCAATGGTCTAATGGTAATCCCAACGGAAGGGGACTGTCAATGAAAGCAGGCTCCGGCTGCGTACCCTAAGTTTACCCAATTGAGGCAAGACGCAAGCATACCGGCTTTATGCAGCCGGCGTCTTCCAGACACAGGAAAAACGGATACCGCGCTGTAGGGGAAGCTTCCTACAATCTAACAGTATCCGCCTACATTTCATTATTTACCCGTTTGCCCCTCCATAGAAGCGGCAATTTGCATCATTTCGTCAAGCGGCAGATCGGAACTTGTAATCCGGTATTCGATGCCGTCGCTCATCCAGGTCAGCGTGCGCTGTTCATCCCCTGTGAGCAGCCCGGCGGTAAAGCCCAAATCGATCAGTGTTCCGGGAGCCAGCGATACGGCACGGTCAAGCGGCCGGGCCTCCATAATGGTGTACCGGTAAGTGCCGTCGTACCGGAGCAGCACGGCATGATCCTTGCTGTCCTCGATTTTGTTGGAGTCCTTGAACTGGACGCCTTCCGGTGTATATCCCGGCTCAATAATTCCGAAATCGCCCAGCTGTGCGCCCGCCGTCTCCGGCAGGGAGGCCGCTTCGCCGCCGGACGGCAGCGGGTTGCCGTTCTCGTCGACCTGGGCAACCGTGCTTTCGGCTGCGCCGCCTCCGGCCATATTTTTTTGCATATCGAACGCGTCGTCGCCAAACTTGGGCTCAAACGTGAAGCTGTCGAATTTTACATCCACAACCACTTTGGCTTCGGAATCGGATACCTGCACTTGTTTAGGCGCATAGGATTTCCGGTCCAGCCAGATTTTCTGGCGGATCAGCGAACGGCTCTGATAATTGGCCGCTACATCAAACACATAGCTGTCCTTCTCTTCGGCGAACTGGCGGTTGTTGTCGGAGACAATGCCGCGGACCAGCGTCTGGTACAAATAGACTTGCCCCTGATTGTCCGGCCAATCGCTTTGGAACCGGAAGCTTTTGTTCAGGCTCGGCGTCAGCACAAACACGCCTTCGTCGTTGCGGAGCACGATCTGCGTAATGTTTTTTTGCGTATTGGACAGGCTGATGCGGTAGTAAGAAGGGTTTTTGTACCAGACCTCCACCTTGTATTCCTGCGGCTGCTCGCCGGTATACAGGGTCATCGTACCCGCTCCCTGATAAGCCCCTTGCTTGCTCTCCAGCTTGTCGGCCACGTCGTTCAAATCATTGATCACGGATGCCGCGTCCTTTTTGCCGCAGCCCGTCATCACCAGGACCACGCTGATAAGAATCGCGAGTGCCCATGATATCCGGCGCATGACATCATCCCCTTAACATGTTTTGAATTCGCATTGATTAGTACATGTCTATGAGGGACTTGGCCGCATTATGCAGACGGGCATGACAAGCTGGAGACTCGGACTCTTTATGCAGATGGACATGACGAGACGGAGATCCGGCCGCATTACGCAGGCGGGCACGACAAGCCGGAGACTCGGACTCTTTATGCAGACGGACAAAGAGCGGCCGCAACTCACTGCATGACTTACACTACCGGCTTAAGCAAATGTTGGCCACCCGCTGAGATTTCTGCAAAAGCAATCGCGAGTACGGAAAGCTCTATCGCTCTTATCCTCCATCATTCTCCAGATCCCGGAAGCGCTTCGCGGACAATGGACCCAACTATCGCCGACGGATCAAGGTAGAGGTCCGCGCTGTAGCGGACTTCCCCGATCCGGCACCCCGGACCGATCCGGACCACGTTTCCGCATACCCGGTCTGCCGTCGTATAGGACAGCTCCACTTCATCCCCTTCCACCTCTGTGCAGCGCAGCCTCCGGAACGGAGCCGTGAGCCAGGCAAGCGCCCGGGAAGACGGAGCGACGGTAATCTGTCCCCCGGCGCGTATCGTTCCGGCGGTACTGCGTCCCCGCAGCCGGAGCTCTGCCGTTTCGGCAGCGAGCAGACTGCCGATCCGCAGCGCGCCTTCGGCATACAGCGAACGGACGGAAGCTTCGTCGTCCACGGCGAAGTAGCCTGCGGCGTCTACCCGGCCGCCGGATAAGCTGGCCGAGCGGAAGCTGCCTGCCGACCGCAGGCTCCGCGCCCGGCAGGCCTGCCGGATCCGACAGCTTCCATTGACATGCAGCTCGCCGGTATCCAGCGAGCCGGAGAGCCGGAAGCTGCCCGTTACCCGGACGGCGCTTCGGGTCAAGTCTCCACGCTGATGCAGCGATCCGGCAACCTTCAGGATTGGATCAGGGTTTATTGCTGACGGGGTAAAGCGGCTGGGATTTGTCATATGCGGCCTCCATTTATTTTAATAATTAAAATATATTATTAGTATAATATATAAATACTAAAATTAAAGTCCTGATCCCCCTTATGCGCCAATCTATCCCCCGGGAATAAAAAAACAGCCAACCCGTTAAACGGATCAGCTGCTCCACCTTATCGCCTTTCATCCAATTTCTGCCCGAAACTTTACTCCAGCACCCCAGCCATCAGCTCCTGGACTTTGGCGAGCGCCTGCGCAGTCCTGGCCAGCTGTTCTTCGCCAAAGGTATCAAACAAATCCGCCACCCGGCTCTCCCCTTCCGCGGTCAACGCAATCCGCACCACCCGCCGGTCTTCCTTTGTCCGCAGCCGCTGCACCAAACCTAAGTCCTCGAGCTTGTCGCACATTGAAGAGGCCGCTCCCGGTGTGATAATAAACCGTTCCGCCACATCGGACACATTCAGGCTTCCGCTAAGTCGCAGCTGCATCAGCAGCATCGTCTGGTTCTGCGTAAGGGAAGAACGTTTTGTAATCCGTTCCGAAAAAGCCTGCGAGCTCCGCTGCACGGCCGCCATCTGATTCATCACTTCTATAATTAAAGCTTCTCTCGAATCCCCGCTCATTTTTCCGCCACATCCCGTATGGTTTGGTCAGCATTTGTATGGTTCCCCGAGCCGTCCTCTAACCGCAAGTAAAAACGGGACAGTTCATCGAAGAAACAGGCTGTATCCGGAGAGTAAACTCACCCGATAATCCATCGATATGGACTTGATGGATGCAAATGCCAACAGTGACTAAAATATATCGGCGTTCGAACCGGGTTGTCAAGCGGACCCGGCGGACCTTCGTGCCATCGCCCATCCCTTTAGAGCCGGCGGAAAGCCGAAGAGCAAAATGATGCAGCACTGCCTAACTTACTGCCGTACGGATTCGGCAATCCGGATCAGTTCTTCCTTGGTGATCTGCCCTCCCATCTGTTTTGCCGAAAGATAATACATCACGCCGTCCGCTTCCCACTCAATAAAGGTTCCGTTTGTTACGGCATCCGCTCCGTTCACCTTCACCTGTTCCAGCTTGTCGGTGGTCGTGCCGTCTGTAGCATTCTCCCGGCTGGCATACCGCTCCTGAAGGAAGAGGCTGCCGCCGGCGGCATCGGTGAAATAAAGGTTCAGATATTCCGGGTTGGCGTTCCCTTGCTCATCCAAGTATTGTTCCCCCCGGTCAAACGCATACCCTTCGGGGAGGTACGCCGGCAGCCCCACAGCAAAGCGGGTATAGTCATTCAGCCGGTCCGTATCGGTCAGCTTCAGGACATCGTGTTCCTGCTGCCCGTCGGTTCCAGGCGCGGACGTCATCACCCCGTTGCCCCAGTCGATGCGGGTGACCGCAGCGCCGTCCGGCCCGAACAAGGGGCCGGTGTCCGGTCCAATCTCGCTGACCGGCTGACCGGCGGCGTCAAATAATTGATCGCGCAGCGATTCGGGAACCGGCAGGACCTTCACCTCAGCGGCGGGCTCCTCCTGCGACATGGTGCTATAACCCACAGAAAACGTAGCGATTACGCGGTCCAGCAGGCTGCTGGCAAATGACGGCTGGGCAAACAGCACGCCAGCCGCCATCGCCGTGCAGACCGCAGCCGCAATTCCCCCGGCATACCGGCTTTTACGTCCGGTACGCGGCTGCGTCCGGCGGCCCCCCATGCGGATTTTACGCATCACGCCTTCTTTATGCGCCGCTGCTCCGAGGTCCGCCGCAGCCAGGCGCCGGCCAAGCTGAAGCAGTCCGGCATCCGGCACTGCGCCGGATTCATCCGTTAACCGCGGCCGCTCCTCCAGCCGTTCCATCAGCTCGGCCGCTGCTTGACGCTCCATTTGTCGTTTACTCATCGTTATCTTCTCCTTCCAGCTCCAGCTTCAGCTTTTTCATCGCCCGGTACAGCAAAACACCAACATTGCTTTCGCTGATCCCGGTAATTTCAGCGATATCCACGTTTCGTAAACCTGCTCCGAACTTCAGCGCTACTACGTGTTTTTCTTTGCTTCTAAGGGTGTTGACCGCCCGGAGCAGCCGATCTTCCGACTCCCGTGTGATAGCCAACGATTCCGGCCCTTTTTGCACGGAAGATTCAAGCCGGCAGTCGTCCAGCGGAAGCAGCCGGCGGCGCCGCTGTGTGCGGAAATAATCGTTCACTGTATTCCGGGCCAGCGCAAACAGCCATACTTCAAGCGGCGAACGGTCTGCCCTGAACGTGCTCCGTTTGGCCGCCATTTTTTCAAACACCTGGCTTGTCAGGTCTTCCGCCGTGTACCGGCAGTGCACACGATAGCGAATATAGTTAAAGATCCGTTCATAGTAGGTTTCAAACCGCTCGGCATCTTCCGCCTCCCAATAGGACGTGCCGGCGGGTGCCTGTTCGGGCAGGGAGTGAGACAGCGCGCGCTGCTGAATCATGTCTCGCCCTCCTTTCGTCAGTTCACGGCGGGCTCCGCACACTTGGCGGGAGCTCTCTACCGCTTTGTTGTCCATAAAAACGAGACGCTCACCGGTCCGTAAAATGACCCGCGCCTTCCATGGCAGACGCCAGCATTTTCCGTCACCGCATGGGTCTTGGTTCTGGACATACTTAATACGCTTCAGCCATTCTTTTCCTTACAGGGTTCGCGCAAAAAAAGACGGCTCCTTCAAAGAAGCCGTCCCCATCTCTGTTTCCTGTTCGCGGTTGAACTATAGATATAAAGGCGAGAGCGCATCACTCCTACAATTCTAAATTGCCTCCGCGCCATCTCCGCTTACCTGCATTTCAGCGGTTCAGTCTTTAAAAGCCGTAGGACCTTTAGCTAAGCGTCTCACCTGCCGCTTTGGGGCGCAACGTCTCCGGGTTGTCTTGGACGAAATCTGGCTGTCTTATGCCAGCGTCCCGTTCAAGTTGACCCGTGTCCGCCTGCCCCTGCCCCTGCCCTGTCTCCGGCCACAACCGCCGGCGCAGCAGGACACCAGCTGCACCAAGTACAGCTACCGCCGCGCCGATCCCGATGAAAATCCGGGATGCGCCAAGCGACTGCACGCTGGCTCCGCCAGCCAGAGGCGCAATCACCATCACCGTGCTCAGCACGGTATGCTGAATGCCGAAGACCCGGCCGGTCATGGCGGGCGGCGTTTCTTTTTGCAGCGCATAGGTAAAGGTTACGCTCAGCAGTCCATTCCCCAGTCCCAGCAAACCGCCTAACAGCAGCACCGAAACGGTCGGGGCTCCGGAGGGCAGCCAGCCAAGCCCCGCCAGCGAAACTCCGAGCAGCAGATAGCCGATTCCGAACTTGCCGCCGTAATTCGAGCCCCGGTTCCATTTGGACATGACCGCCATCATCGTCACGGCGCCAACCCCCGAGGCTGATACCATCCAGCCCAGCAGATAACTCCGCTCCGGGTCCAGTTCCCGGAAAAGGCTCGTGAACTGAAAATCGACGATTTGTATCGCGACCGTCGCCGTAAAGCAAAACAGCAGCGTATTCATCAACGTGCGGCTGCTGCGGACAAACCTCCAGCCTTCGCTCCACATTTTTGCGGCAGGTTCCGCCGGCTGGGCGGCATCGTTCCCGGACCGGGCCGGGGCTGATGCTTCCCGGCTTACGCCTCCCGGCCGTCCGGCCAGGCGGAGCAGCAGATAGGACAGCAGCCGGGCGCAGGCGTTTACGGCGATGCACCACATCGGCGAAAGCACGAGCAGCGCAGCGCCGCCCAGCAGCGGGCCAAAAATTTTGGAGCCCTGGTTGACAAACCCGTTCAGGGAGGAGGCCTGCATCAGCTGATCCTCGCGCACCAGCCGGCGGGTCAGTGATTGATGGGCCGGCATGGCGAATGACGATACCGCCGACCGCAGCGCCAGAATCGGCAGCAGCGCAGCCATATTCGGCGCCGCCAAAATGCATACGGTCAGCAGCGCCGTCAGCAGGTCGCAGATACGCATCAGCTTCAGCTTGTCGATCCGGTCAGCCGTTACGCCTGCCCAGGAGCCCAGCAGGACGCCGGGAAGCGCCAACGCGACGGGAATCATTGCCAGCATGATGGGGCTTACTCCCCACCGGTAGCCGGCAAGCACCTGGATGGCCAGCGCATCAAACCAGTCTCCGAAGACGGCCAGCGCATAGGCGGCATACACCCGTGTGAATCCTTTGTTCCGCAGCAGGCCGCCCGTATTTGGATTTTGTAATCTCATCAAAAGTCCCTCCAACTTGTCTTAAGCATCGGATCATATTCCGTACGTTGATCCTAGTCTTCGATTGTCAGAGGAACATCAGAGGGAGAGCGCTCCCCGAATCACCTGGTCCAGGCGGCCGGGCAAATCCGGAACGCCGGAGTGATAGAGATTCCGTTCGACCAGACGGGAGTATCGTTCGTGCAGTGCCGTCTCTCCTCCAAATCTTTTCGCAAATTGAACAATCGTTATCGCGGCCTGGAGAACCATCGGCACAAAACCGGATGCTTCCAGAACCTGCATTCCTTCCTCTATGCCGGCCCGTCCGCCAGCCTTGGAGCCATGACGCACATCGACAAGCCCCCTGAGTACTTTGTAGCTCCCCGTCTCCCTTAAGTAAGGCCGGTTTGGAAGCAGGCTTTCAATATCCCCGGCGATTTCGTACAACACGGCTGCCGGCTCATCCGCCATCAAACGGGCGGTCAACTCCGCATTCCGGGTCGCAAGCAGAAACTCGGAGTAGTCGGAATCGCTTCCGATCAGCCGGTAGCTTTTTTCAAGACGCTGCAAGGCCGCTGTATTATCCCCCGCAAGGGTGTGGGCGTATGATAAGTTCAGCACATCCAGCTCGGTATGCTTTTCAGGCGACAGCAGACGAAGCGACAGCGCACGTTCACCGTACCGAATCGCATCCTCCGCCGGCTCCATGCAGATCCGCATCAGCAGCAGATAATACAACCGTCCCAGCACGGACGTCTCCTCCGTCTCCAGCAGCCATTTCCAGTCTCCGCGCACAAAATGGACAATCACGTCGTAATCAGGATTCAGCCGGTATCCCAGCACGTCCTGTTGTCCGGCCAGCGTCAGAATCGACCGTCCTTGTCCATACAAATGGTATTTGCCCAGCACCTGGGTCATGGCCGTCTGCAGCTCCTCATCCCGGGCGGCGGGATGGGTATCAATTCCTGCAGGCGGCCGCTCGGTAAGACAATAACCGTATCCGCGCACCGTCCGGATTTCCAGCTGCCTTAGGGGAGCCAGCTTCTTGCGCAGCCGGTAGATGTGGTCGTCCACCGTCCGTTCGGTCGGATAGTCAAGCGGCCACACTTTTTCCAGCAGATGCTCCCGGCTGAAACTCTGCCCCCGGTGGGCGTACAGAAAGGCAAACAAAGCGTATTCTTTAGGCAGCAGAGTGACGGACACCCCATCCGAGGCGATTGTATATTGATCGGGCAGCAGTTCCATAAAATCCGCCCTCCTTTCAATTCATGCTGGTATGTAAAGGGATGCGCAGGCCTAAAAAAGCCCGGATAGGCTGACGGAGAACCGCAGCTTTTTTGCAGTTCCCCGTTTGGATTTCTAATCCTACATTACACTGGCATGAGATGTCAGGCAATCCGTTACCACGGCTGGGCTTGATCCCTCGGCCACGTGTCCGGCCCCTTTTAACTGGAGGCGTCCGCAAAAAAGTCCGCAAAAAAACCACCCGCCGGCAGCGGGTGGTTGTGTCGTTTATCAAATTACCGGGTCAAGGTCGCCGTCTTGGTGCTGCCGGACCACTTCACCTGGGCGCCAAACAGTGCGGGAACATCCTTCAGCGCAATCATCAGCCGACCGTTCTCGTTCGTAGAAGCTGTCATCTTAACATTAGCTCCATTCACAAGCGCCGTCGACGCCAGCGGCCGGTGCACAATCGTGCGCCCGCCCTGCGACAGCGTGAGCACGCCATCGGCTCTGACTGAAATGCCGGCTCCGAGCGCCTTGGCCGTCTCCCGGAGCGATACATACACACGGGCGTCTTCCATCAGCATGGGATCGGAGAGCCGGATTTTTTGCCCGTTTACGACGAGGGAACCGGCAAACGTCTTGCTGTTCAACCGGTAACCCGCCTTGGCGGCAAGGGTGTCCATCGATTTGCTGCTGGAAGTTATATATACCTTCGTATTCCGCTGTACACGCGGGAATAGCCAATGTATATCGTCGTTATGCATCCGGATACAGCCGGCGCTGACATATTTTCCGATGGATCTCTCGTTGTTGTTGCCATGAATGGCGTACGTCGTGCCTTTGGTGCCGTTAACCTCAAGGCCCAGCCAACGGTCCCCGAGCGGATTGGCGGGGTCTCCCCCTGGAATATGTTCTTTATAATAAGGCCGGTTCTTGATTTTGTTGACGATGGGGAAAGTGCCCTCAGGGGTTAACTCCCTCGTCTTGCCGGTTGCGACAGGAAATTCCTTAACCAGCTTGCCTTCGCTGTAAAAGGCCAGTTTGTTCGTTTTCTTGTTGACGATAATCAGATCCGAGCTTGCCGCCGCTTCCGCTGATGACGGAACATAGACGGCTGCAATCAATCCGATTACCGCCAGTACGGCGGCCATCCGCCGAATAAAGTGTTTCACTTGACCATCCCTCCAGTTGTCATGGGTACGCATAAAGCCATTGTATTCGCTTAAGGCGCTGTCCCATCCCTGTTTTCTCTGTTTCTTTGTATAAAGCCGACTGCGGTTACAGGGATTATTACCCAGCTGTATAGGCCGCTGAAATGCATGCTTCTTCCTTATTAACGGAAGATAAAGCTGAAGGTTGCAGTTTGTTTTGTATATTAGGCGCATACTCTCCGCTTTTCCGGTGCAAGTTAACCGCAGATTCCAATATACGGAGGTGCCCTGATTGTTTTACTACAAGGAAAAGTTGATTAATCCGATTGTCCCGGATAAACCGGACCCGTCGGCGGCCAAAGCGCTGCAGGAGATCCTGGGCGGGCATTTCGGCGAAATGCGCACCATGATGCAGTTCTCGTTCCAAACGCCCACCAGAACGCTTACGCAAAAGCGCTGGAGACGCTGGGCGTGAAGTGGGGCAACGTCCTTCCCGTGCCGGACTATGATCTGAACCAGTATCCCGAATGCCGCAAATACATCGAACAAGGCTGGAACAATGTCCAGTTCAATTTCAGATTGGATCCAACCCGGATCGGAGACATCTTCCAGGGAACTTCTCCGGGCCGTCACGGCGGAACACTGTCGGTTGTGGATCCGCCGGAAGGAGCACCGGTTCCGCTGCTGCCTGATCGCCCCATTGAACACAGCCCAGAGATTCCAAAGCCGCCGCTCAGCTAAAAACCTCCCGGTTCTTCCGCGGGACAATGTTCGCCCAGCCTACCGTTGGCATAGGCTAACGCATACCTATAAGTCGGAGGGATCGGATTGTTTAACGAGGAACGCAAGCCCGAAAAGCAGCAGCACCTGGCCTGGCATGAAACGCTGGAAATGCACGAACTGACAGCGTTTCAATCGAATTTCCTGATGGAATTCAAAATGGTCGAAGCCGATATAAAAGACGCCAAGCTCAGGGCGCTGTATACCGAAGCCATTCGCGGAATCGAGCAGAACCTGAAGGAGCTGCTCCAATATTTCCCCAAGGCTCCGCTGTATACCCGAAGCAGTGCACCGGAAGATATGACCGCCTATTACGCGGCTCACCTGCTGATTTTCGCCAAGACCTCCGTGCGAAACTATGCGATTGCAATTACGGAAACGGCCACGCCGCAGCTGCGCGAGACGCTCTGCAAGCAGCTCAACAATGCGATCGCGCTGCACGGCAAGGTCTATCAGTTTATGTATGAGCGCGGGTTGTACCCATCCTACGACCTGTCCCGCCTGCTGGCGAACGACGTTAAAACCGCCAATCAAGCGCTGTCGATGTAGGACTGTAAAGGCTCAATCCAATCAAGATGTGAAGGCGGCTGTCCGGGAACTTCCGGGCGGCTGCCTTTTCTTTTTTGCTGCGATATATTATAGAATCCCGAATGTATAAGGCTGGACGGCGGCTGAGATACTAAGCACGCAACACACCACTGCCAATTTGAGGAGGAAAATAATCTTGAATCAGAATATGAGCAGCCAAATCAACCAATGTGAGCAAATCGTCCAGCAAATGATGCGTCAAACGGAGCAGGCGAGCCAAATGTACCGCCAAATGCTGCAGCAGGAGCAGCAAAACGCCATGCGCCTGGAAGAACTGGCGCAGCGTGAACATAAAGCCGTACAAACAATCCAGACTGCACTGCACGGCCATCAGGTAGCGATGCAGCAGCTTCAGCAAGTCTCCCAGATCTGTAGAGAGCTGGAGCAAAGCAGCCGCCAGACCAGCTTCAGCCCATCTTACGGTTCACAGCCGTTTCAACAGCCTTCTGTAATGCACTCGTCCTTCCAGCCGTCCTCCGTTTCCGGATTCGGCCAAGCAGGATCGTCTTTTGGAAGCTCTATCGCTTCCCACAGCCCGGTCAGCAGTGTAGGCTCTGCGGGATCGGCGGGTTCTTCTTCTTTTGGCTCCGCGGGCTCCTCGTTTGGCCCGGTAGGATCTTCTTCCTCCATCGGATCCGCAGGAAGCTTCGGCAGCATGGGCTCGATGGGCTCCGTTGGATCCGCAGGTTCCTCGAACTTTGGATCGTCCTCGATCGGCTCGATTGGATCGGCCGGTTTTTCCTCCAGCCAAAACCGCAGCTTCCAGTAACTCGCGGATCGCGCCCGGAAGATGCAGGAAGACAGGCCCGCCGGCCTGTCTTCTTTGTTTACCCTGCCCTTTTTTGTCTGCCTATGCTCCATCAGGCCCGCCCGCCAACCGGCAGCCAATGGGAACGGCTTCAGACTACAGTCTGATCTTCAGCACTACTTTTTTGACAGATTCTTGGCTTGAGCTCATTATTCCGGTCATATGGCCGTCCTGTGGATAGCAGACGACAACATCGCCCGGCTGGACCGCCACTGCGGACTGCAGAGGACCGCTGAAAAACACTGCATCCCGTTCTGCACTGTACGCTTCTTTCAGCTCCAGCCGCTCAATCGGCGCGTAGCCGATGGATTCACCCCCGGAGAGCAAGTAGTGAATGTCCAGGTAAACGCGATGGGCTTCCCAGAAGCACTCTTCCGCCGCTTTTGTCTCGTATTCGTTAATAAAATAAAACAGGTCCGCGTCCACCTCATGCCGTCCCGCAGCCTTGCCCGAAAAGTCGGTATTCCGCAAAAATTCCAGCCCCCGCGCCAAACGGGGATCCAGTGTGTCTGCTTGTGCCGTCAAATGAACCAGAGTATCCGCAATCATGTCTTATCCTCCTATAATAAAGGACTGTCCGCCGGTAAAAATACTACCTGTCCCGTCTTACGGCTTGTCCTCCGCGTCTGCCGGTAAAAAGCGCCGGTCCTCTAACGATAACGGACCATTCGCTGGCAGTACTATGTTTTTTCTCACGCTATCCGGCAGCAGCCTCGGTCATCCGGATGTTCATAAAATAGGTACAGTTTCATTTTCGCTTCCTCCTTCTGTTCCGTTCCGGCCGGACCCGGCAGGGTGATTGTTTTCGCCGTGTTAAATTTTCAACCGCCTGGGAAACAGGACAGGTTTTTGGCCGATCCGGGTGGAATACAACAATACCCCATGTCTGCTGGGATATTCAACTAAAGTAAATAACGGAGGCGTAGCACTGTGATGAAACAGATCGTTAATTTTGCCCACCGGGGCGCTTCGGCCGTCTGCCCAGAGAATACGATGGCCGCTTTCAAGACGGCTCTTGAGCTTGGTGCAACAGGCATCGAAACCGATGTACAGATGACGAAAGACGGACGGTTGGTGCTGATCCACGATGAAGACATCCGGCGCACCACGACTGGTGAAGGGCAGGTTCAGCACCTCACGCTGGAGGAAATCCGGCGGGAAGACGCGGGCTCCTGGTTCGGCGAGACGTTTGCCGGACAGACGGTGCCGCTGCTGGAGGAGCTGCTGGAGCTGCTGAGCGGCCGAAACACCGTGCTGAACATCGAGCTGAAGAACGGGATTGTTCTCTATCCCGGCATGGAGGAGAAGGTCGTAGCCGCCGTCCGGGAAGCGGGCATGGCCGGCCGGGTAATTTTCTCCAGCTTCAATCACTACTCCATGGCATACTGCAAATCGATTGCACCCGAAATCCGGACCGGGCTGCTTTATATGGAGGGACTGTACCGGCCGTGGGATTACGCGGCTTCGGCGTCCGCCGATGCGCTGCATGCCCATCACTACGCCGTCCTTCCGGAGTTTGTGGCGGACGCTGCCGCGCACGGCATTGACTACCACCCGTTTACCGTAAATGATCCCGAGCGGATGAAGCAGCTGATTGAAGCAGGCGTCTCCGGTATCATCACCGACCACCCTGACGTGCTCTCCGGCCTGCTGGAGATCCAAAGGAGTGTGAACGGGTGAAAAAAGTCGGGCTGCTTGGCTTCGGATTTTTTAGCATCAGCATCACTTGGGCGTTATACAACGCGTTTGTTCCGTTTTTTCTCGAAAAATATGTGACCAGCGTTGCCCTCATCAGCTTCATGATGACGATCGATAACTACTTCGCCTTGTTCCTTCAGCCGTGGGTCGGCAACCGGAGCGACCGCACCCGGTCCCGCTTCGGACGGAGAATGCCTTATCTTCTGATCGGCATGCCGCTGGCGGCAGTGCTGACGCTGCTCATTCCGTATCACACCGGCCTGTTCACGCTGCTGCTGTACATGATGCTTATGAACCTCGCGATGAGCCTGTACCGCTCGCCGACGGTGGCGCTGATGCCGGACATCACGCCGGAGCACAACCGGACCAAAGCCAACGGCCTGATCAACTTCATGGGCGGCATCGGCTCGATTCTCGCCTTCGGCATCGGTTCCCTGCTCTACGACGCGAACCCTGCCCTACCGTTTCTGTTTGCCGGGCTGATTACCCTGCTGTCGCTGTTTGTGGTGTCCCGCTCCATTAAGGAAAGCAGGGATGGCGTGAACGCTGACCCCCAGCCGGAGAAACCGGCTGCCCCGGCCGCCGGCCGTGTGTCCTTTAAACGGCAGCTGAACCGGACGACGGTATTTCTGCTTGCGGCGATTTTTTTCTGGTTCGTCGCCTATCAGGGAGTCGAAACGCTGTTCACCTTGTATGGCAAAAACCATCTGGGACTCAGCGAAAAAGACGCGTCCTTTTCGCTTACCTTCTTTTCGCTCGCCTTTGTGCTGTTTGCGCTGCCGAGCGGCTGGCTTGGCGCGAAATACGGCAAACGCAATGTCATTTTGACCGGCGTCTGCGGGCTGTTTGCGGTATTTCTTCTTGTCTCCTTTGTGGACAATCTGGTGATGCTGAGAGGCCTGCTGCTGCTAGGCGGCCTGTTCTGGGCCTGCATCAATATCAACTCTTACCCGTTTGTGGTCTCCACCGGACAAGAGGAGAGCATCGGCACCCGCACCGGGCTGTATTATCTCGTCTCCTCCCTTGCGGCAATCGCTTCCCCGCCGCTGCTCGGGCTGCTGATCGATCTGTTTGGCTATTCGGTGTTGTTCTACGGGGCATCGGCCAGCATGCTTGTCGCGATGTTCTGCCTGCTCCAGGTCAGCCGCGGCGAGCGGAACGTCCAGACTGCGCCTTCGCCGGAAGTATAACGCTTTTATGTACATCGGCAGACCGGGCAAACAATGCCGATACGGGATGCCCAATATACAGCAATGACCTCGTCCTCCGCATTAGCGCGGAAGGCGAGGTCATTGTTATTTGCAGGCTGATGCAGCAGGTTAGGGCGGGCGCGCCGGGGCGCCGCAGGCAGTGAATGCGGATGCAGCACGCGTACTGGGTCAACATAAGTTCGGGATCCAGTTGGCCCGCCGGGAGCACCGCCGGTAAGCGAACCCGGCAATCAGGTTCCCGAGCCTGTCCGCAGGTTCCAGTGGATTTCACGCTGAGTGCCGGTCTGGCCGGGATGATAGACGGAGTATCGGCCGGTTCCCAGCTGCTTGGCGTTATACATTGCCGAGTCGGCTTCTTTCAGCAGTTTGGCAGGATGCACCTTACCGCGGCTCATCGCGATGCCGATACTGGCTGACACATTTAGCGAATGCGAATCCAGCTGGTAGGAGCGGGTCACCTTCTCCAAAACGCGCACGGCAAGCTGCTCGGCTTCTTTGCGCGAACTCTTCCGGGCAATAATAACAAACTCATCGCCGCCGATCCGGAAAATATGGCGGCGGCCTTTGCTGGAAAATTGGCTGAGCGTTCCGCCAACAGCCGTGATGAGCTGATCGCCCGCATGGTGGCCAAGCTTGTCATTAATTGACTTAAACCGGTTAAGGTCAAGGTAAAGCACAGCAAGCGGCTCGTTTTCCTTGCAGCGGTTCCAGAAATGCTCCATTCCATTTTTGTTCAGCAGGCCGGTAAGCGAA
Organism: Paenibacillus nanchangensis; assembly: GCF_046543445.1. Lineage (NCBI taxonomy): Bacteria > Bacillati > Bacillota > Bacilli > Caryophanales > Paenibacillaceae > Paenibacillus > Paenibacillus nanchangensis. The sequence continues at coordinate 94,560 of NZ_JBHOFD010000012.1, read as the reverse complement.
TCTTTGTAGGCCAGCTCTTTAAGCTGTTCCCGTTCCGCGTAAACCGAGCGGACTCGGGTGATCAGCACGGCCAAAGCGGCCATGGTCAGACCGTATCCCGCCAGCGGGAACAGCAGTGTATCGGGATCGGAGGAAGCCCCTCCGGGACGGAAGCGGCCTGCGGCATGCATCGCCGCCAGTCCTCCGAGCAGCAGAGCTGTCCCCGCCGCAAACCGCAGCGCTTTGCCGCGCCAGGACAGGTGCGCGATATCCCGGAACATCCGCAGCACACCTAAAACGGCCGCAGCGGCGATAGCCAGCGTCAGCAGACCCAGACCGTAATTATAGAGCTCCTCCATTGGTTTTTCCTCCTTCAACCCTTCCATTTACAGTACCGATATCAAACAGGTATCTATTATATCGGAACATTCTGAACATTTTCTGAACGTTCTGAATGATTAATATTTTCCAATCCAGCACCTGTTGTTTGGTTAGGACTGGAGTGCGGCACACGAGTAAACCTCCGGCAGGGACCTGTGCGCAAATCCTCCGCATCCCGCTCTAGTGATCCGGGTCCTTTTTTGATAAGGTAGAGCGTAGAACCGGACGGGAGCCAACTTCCCCCGCTTCGGTAAAACGGATCTGGAGGAGCACACATGAGTGAAATCGCAGTGGTAGGAAGCATTAACATGGATATCGTGAACCGGGTAGAACGCCACCCGCAGCCGGGGGAGACGGTTCAGGGACTGGGCTGCGCTTATTTCCCCGGCGGAAAAGGAGCAAACCAGGCCGTCGCGGCCGCACGCATGGGGGCTTCCGTGTCGATGGTGGGAGCGGTCGGCACCGACGTTCACGGCGAGGCGCTGCTTCATACGTTGCGGGATACCGGAATCGAAACCGCGCACACGGCGGTCGTAGAGGGATCATCGGGCATCGCTTATATCACCGTGGACCAGGCCGGCGAAAATACCATTGTACTCGACCGGGGAGCAAACGGCAAAATGCTGCCGGACCGGGCTATCCCGGCATTGGAACGGCTTGAAGGCCTGCAGCTTGTCCTGCTGCAGAACGAAATACCGCAGGAAACAAACGAAGCCGTGCTGAAGTTCTGCGCGGACCGGGCCATTCGGGTGCTCTACAATCCCGCTCCGGCAGCCGTCATCCCGGACTCGCTTTATCCGCAGCTGCATATGCTGATCCTTAACGCATCGGAAGCGGAAACGCTGACCGGCACCGCCGTGTCAGGCGAGCCGGAAGCGATGTCCGCATGCCGACAGCTCCTGGACAAAGGCGCCGGGCAAATTGTGCTGACACTGGGCAGCCAAGGTGTCGTATATGCTTCCCGTACGGAGGCATTTCATATTCCGGCGCTGAAGGTCCAGGCGGCGGATACAACGGCGGCAGGCGACTGTTTTATCGGCGCGCTGGCAGCCGAATACTTGCAGGGACGGAGCATCCGGGATTGTCTTACCTTTGCCGCCGCAGCAGCCGCTTTGAAGGTGACCCGCCGCGGTGCCCAGCAGTCCATTCCTTGGCGGCAGGAAGTCATTGAATTTACCTCCAGCCGCTCAATTTGACGGGAAACCGGGCCCAAAGTGCTATTTTCCAGGCCAAAGGACTTAACAAATAAGGCCGGTCAGCCGAAAAAAAGCAAGACGGGAAAAAGCCGTCTTGCTTTTTTTATTCCGCGACTGTCTTGGTCTACCCCCCATCCCGTCGCATATTGTCAAACAAGGAGACTCGAATGTACATGAAGAAGTTTGCTTCCCTGCTGCTTGCCAGCGTCCTTACCCTCGGTCTGTTCGGCGGGCATGCCCCGGCCGCCAGCGCGGCCGCGGCACCCAAATCGCTTGTCTATGTCGACCCGGACAGCCGGTCTTACCTTCCGCTGCGCGCGCTGAACGGCTTTGCAGGGATGACAGCTGTCCTTAATCCCGCGGACGGCAAGATTCAAATTGTAAAAGGCGATACGTCTTTGACCCTGACCAAAGGGAGCAAGTCCGCCACGGTAAACGGCAAGCCGGCCGTGCTCCGCGAAGCCCCGTTCACCGGACTCGGCACCACCTTCGTTCCGGTGTCGGCAGTCGCCGCCCCGCTAGGCGTTACTGTAAAGTGGAACCGGGAAGCCGGCTCCGCTCTGCTGACTATCGGCAAGGACAGCCTGGAGCTTCCCGTCCACAGCGGAAGTTTATCCGCGCTGGAGAGCAGCCCGGTTGTAGTGAAGCAGCAGACCCTGAAAGCGGCGGGACGTTCCTTTTCCGTCCGCACCGTCACCGTTTCCCTGCTGAACCCGAACGTCTCGCTGGGCGTCGTGCTTGCCGGCGATCAGGTGGGCCGGACGGAAGCGCTCGGAAGCCTTGCGAAGCGGCATCAGGCTACCGCCGCAGTGAACGGAACCTTTTTTGACGCTTATACAAGCAGCAGCTTCAAAGCTCCTTACGGTTACCTCGTTAACGGCGGACGAATGCTAAAAGACAGCCCCGGCGACCGCCGCGCCGTCTTTACGTATGACCGCAATCATCTCGCGCGGCTCATTCCGGGAACGGAATTTGATCAGCGGTTCGACGCCGGGCTGATCTACGGGGCGGTTCAAGCCGGTCCACGCCTGCTTACAGACGGCAAAGTAAGCCTCGATGTGAAAGCAGAAGGCTTCCGCGATCCTAAAATCCTCACGGGCGGCGGCGCCCGCAGCGCGCTGGGCCTGACCCGCGACCACAAGCTCATATTGCTGACCACAGGCGGCGCGACCATCCCGCAGCTGGCGCAAATCATGAAAAGCGCCGGCGCCTACCAGGCGATGAATCTGGACGGCGGTGCTTCAAGCGGCCTGTACGCCGGCGGCAAATACCTGACCACGCCGGGCCGCCTGATCAGCAATGCGCTGATTGTCAAAACCCAGTAGCCCGGGGCAGACATACGATGATATAGAGAGGGCGGCCGCACGGCCGCCTTTTTTATACCGCTGTTTGGAGCTTCCGCATCACAATACAGGGCTTTCCCACTGGTTCATGGTAACTACACGCCGGAAACCGATTTGCTCGTAAAACGGCTGTGAGGGTCCGGTAAACACCTTGACGGCCCCCTTGTCCATTAGCCGTTTAAAGCCTTCATGCAGCAGTGCCCGCGCAAGTCCCAGCCGGCGGTATCCGGCATGTGTGCCGACCGGCTCCAGCGAGCCGATCCGGTTTGCCCTGTCATAAAAAATATTGCAAAATGACACGACATCACCTGCCTCGTTCAACAGGCACAAATCCAGCTCCGGGTCGTAATCCGGCGCGTTCCGTAAATTGCCGTACGTGTGCAGCGTAAGCTCCGCCCGCGGATCGGCGGCATAGCCAAACGCGTGGATATGGCCAAGCGCCTTGGCGCGGTCATCGGCTTCAGCTCCGGCGCACAGCCGGAAGCCCTGCGGAATGCGGACGGGATACCTGCCCGCCGAAGCTTTTGTCAGCTCCATGCCGTTCACCTCGTCAAAGCTGCCGGTTGGAGCATACCCTCTGGCTTTTGCGGCATTCTCCAGCGCCTTCAGCCCATCGGGGATGCAGACCTGGGCCAACGCGGCCCCCTCCTCTTTTGCGCATCGTTCGGCAAATCCGAGCATCTCATCAACCATCCGGCCGTCCGGCTCCAAAGTATCAAACTGAAAATACATGTCTCCGTCGCGGCAGGCTACACCGGCAAGTCCGCCGTCCTCCCGCTCCCACAGTCCCGCGCATTGCTCCCACCGCTTCAGCGTTCCGTTCTGGGTCTCCTGAAAATAAATCACAAACTCCCACCGGTCGATCAGCCAGCAGTTTGGCCGGCCGAGCGCCGTGTAGATACCGCTGAGGAAATCCCTCACCCGCACCAAATCGTCTGGAGTATAAGGCTTAAACCGTACGCCCATGCTTCCGCCTCCTTTTTTTCCATCATACGCGCAACCGATCTCTCCGGGATAGAGCCAGTTTAGCTTAAACTGTTTTTGCCGCCGCTCTTCCGGCGTGGTACTGTTAAGGTATTCCAATAACCGACACGAAAAAGGTGAAACAATGCAGACCCTATTTATCGTCGAGGACGATGCCAAACTGGCGGCGCTGCTGGCCGACTACCTCTCCAAATACGATTACCGCCCTGTTATTTGCAGTGATTTCGGCAGCGTGCTGGACCAATTTGAAGAGGCCGGACCGGATCTGGTCCTGCTGGACGTCAACCTGCCGAAATTCGACGGTTTTTACTGGTGCCGTCAAATCCGCAGCCGTTCGCTGTGTCCCATCCTGTTTATCTCCGCGCGCGACAGCGGAATGGATCAGGTGATGGCGCTGGATAACGGAGCGGACGATTACATCACAAAGCCGTTCCATTATGAGGTGGTTTTAGCCAAAATCCGCAGCCATCTGCGGCGTGCCTATGGCTCGTACGCCCAGGGCCCCGAAGAACGCCGGATCGTCTCGGGCGGACTCAGCTTTTACCCCGAGCGTTATGCCGTGCAGTATGCCGGCGCGTCCGCAGAGCTGACCCAAAAAGAAGCGGTCCTGCTGGAAGCGCTGCTGGAGAAAAAAGGCCGGGTGGTTACCCGGGAGCGGCTGCTGGACCTGATGTGGGAAGACCAGCATTTTATTGACGACAACACGCTGAACGTCTACATTACCCGGGTCCGCAAAAAACTGAAGGATCTCGGTGTTCCCGATCTGGTCGAAACAGTGCGCGGCGCGGGCTACCGGCTGAATCCGGAGGCGGATTCCGAATGAAGTTGTTCTGGAGGGACCAACTGCCGCTGATCCTGTTCTACCTCCTGCAGATGCTGCTGATTCCGCTGCTTTACTGGCTGTCCGGAGAAGGCCGTCCGATCACCATCGTCCTATACGGACTCGCGCTCAGCTCTGCTGTGCTGACCCTCTATCTGGTCTTCCGGTATACGCAGCTGCGTGCGTTTTATTCCCGTCTTGAAGGCGGCGGGGACGATGCCGACCCGCTCGCGCCGATGGGCGGTGCGCCGCTGGCCGAGGCCGCCCACAACCTTCGCCGGCGGGACGACCGGATCTTCCGGGAGAAGCTGTACGGGCACTCCGCGCGTATCGACCGGCATATCGAGTTCATCAACCGGTGGGTGCATCAGATGAAGACCCCGATCTCCGTTATCCAACTGACGCTGAAGGATCTGGACGGACCGGCGGCGGACAGCATCGAGGATGAACTGGAACGTCTGCGCAAGGGGCTGGAAACCGTGCTGTACACCTCCCGGCTGGACCGTTACGAAGATGATCTTCACATTCAGCCCGTTGCGCTGCGCCAAGCGATCAGCGAGACGGTTGCGGAGAACCGCCGGCTGTTCATCCGCAAAGGTGTGCTCCCCGACATCCGCGTGGAGGAATCCGTCCGAGTCTACTCGGACGCCAAATGGCTCCGGTTTATCCTCGCCCAAATCGTAACCAATGCGGTCAATTATTCCGAAGGCTCCGGTAAAACCGTCTCATTTACCGTTCGTCCGCAAGACCGCCGGCTTGTGCTGGAAATCGCCGATCAGGGCATCGGCATTTCTCCGGAGGATATCAAGCGGGTATTTAACCCTTATTTTACCGGGGACCAGGGACGGCATTACCGTGAATCGACCGGCATGGGCCTCTATCTTGTTAAGGAAATTTCTGACCGGCTGGGGCACAGCGTCGGGCTGGAGTCCAAGCTGAATGAAGGCACCGTTGTCCGGCTGACTTTTGCTCCAGCTCCGTCCGATTAGCTCCCAGTGGCAAATCCGTACAACAGCAGCCGAATTAACGAAGCAGATTTACAAGGAAGGCGCCCCCCCAAAGCGCCCTGGCTCCGCCGGGACGCTTTTTGGCATGCCTGCCCGGCCGCTGTACGCGAACACAATCTTAAACAAAGTGTAAGATATTTTTAAGCTAACCCGATGGCAGACCTCCGGCCAATTAGGATAGAGTAAAAGCATGAAGTCCGCCGGTCACCGCGCCACAGGCGGCAGGCAGGAAAGGAAGGTAAGAGTATGAACATTTTAGAAGTTAAGGCTCTGAACAAGGTTTATCCGGGGAAAGTGTCGACCCACGCCCTAACCGATATTCATTTGAATATTGAAGAAGGGGAATTTGTCGGGATTATGGGACCGTCGGGCAGCGGCAAAACCACCCTGCTCAACATGGTATCCACCATCGACGAACCAACCTCGGGCGAAGTGAAGATCGGCGGGAGCAACCCGTTTCTGATGAACAAAAAACAGCTTGCGCTGTTCCGCCGCAGACAACTCGGTTTTATTTTCCAGGATTTCAATCTGCTCGACACGCTGACGGTCGCCGAAAATATCGTGCTGCCGCTTACGCTGGACAACCGCCCGCTGCGCGAAATGGACACGATGCTGAAGGCCACCGCGAGACGGCTTGGCATCGAAGAGATTCTGAACAAGCGCACCTATGAAATTTCAGGCGGCCAACGGCAGCGGACGGCCATCGCCCGCGCTATCATCGGTTCTCCTTCGCTTGTGCTGGCGGACGAGCCGACGGGTGCGCTGGACTCCAATTCCTCGCGAATGGTAATGGAATCGCTGGAGAGCATCAATGCGCGTGAAGGGACCACGCTGATGCTGGTCACCCACGACCCGCTCGCCGCCAGCTACTGCAACCGGATCGTCTTCATTAAGGACGGCAAGCTGGCCGCCGAGATTCACCGCGGGGACAACCGGCAGACCTTTTTCCAAAAAATCATCGACACGCTGTCGTTCTGGGGAGGGAACAGCCATGAGCTTTCCTCAATTCGCGTTTAACAACATCCGCCGGAATGCACGGGCGTACATTGCTTTTTACTTAAGCAGCGCATTTATGGTCATGATTTTTTTCGCGTATTCGGTCTTTATCCATCACCCGTCCGTAAGCTCCGCCAAAATGGGCTCGAACGCTGCGGCGGGCATGTCGGTCGCTTCGTATATCGTTTATATTTTTGCCTTTTTCTTTGTGCTGTTCTCTATCAGCGCGTTTCTGAAGTCGCGGAACCACGAGTTCGGCATCCTGACGATCCTCGGGGCCCAGCCCGGTCAAATCAACCGGCTGGTGTTCATGGAGAACATGCTGATTGGCACGCTCTCCATCATCACCGGGGTGGCTGCGGGCATGCTGCTGTCCAAGCTGTTTCTGCTGCTCAGCACCCGGATTATGGGGATGGATGAGCTGCCGTTCTACTGGCCGGTTAAAGCCCTGTATGTAACGGCGGGCCTGTTTATGGCGCTTTTCGTGGTGATTTCGGTGTTTACGCTGCTGTTTATCCGCAAAAACCGCGTACTTGAGCTTCTGACCGGCACCCGCAAGCCAAAAAAAGAGCCGAAGGTCTCCTGGCTGCTGGCGCTGCTGTGCATCGCCCTGCTGGGGACCGGGTACTGGGCGATCCGGCAGCCGCTGGAGCTCCAGTGGATTGTGATCGCCGCGGTGACAGGCATCGCAGGCACCTACCTGTTCTTCTCGCAGCTGTCGGTGCTGACGATCCGGCTGCTGAAGCTGAGCCGGCGCCGGGTGTGGCGGCGCACGAACCTGATTTGGATCTCGGAGATGGCTTACAAGCTGAAGGACAACGCCCGGATGCTTTTTATGGTCACTGTGGTCACTTCACTTGCCTGCATGGCGACCGGGTTCCTGTTGTCCATTAATGCGCAGAGCCGGGAGGCTTATCTTCAATCGCCGTTCGCTTTTATGTATACCGTATATGAGCCCTTAAAGACGAAAGCGGATCTGGAGCCGATCCGGTCCCGGCTTGATTCCGAAGGAGTCAAATATGAGGAAGCGAAAGCCTCCCTCCTCCGCATTTACGGAGGAACAAAAGATGGAAAAATCCTTCCCGATCTCATCTCGATTTCGGAATATAACCGGCTGGCGGAGTTGGCAGGGGTTGAAACGAAAGAAGCGCCTGCGGAAGGCCAGGGGATTATGGTTTACAATTTGAGCAAACCGTCGGATACACTGTCGTTCGCTCAAGGGGAACAGCTTTCTTACAAGGAGTTAGGGGTCACTTTAGAGATCGCCGATATAACCAATTTAAAGGCCGATCTGTTCAATCAATTTACCACGTATCTGCTTGTGCTCTCCGACGGGCAGTTTCATGACCTGCATGCAACAGCAGCCAAAGCTTATCCTGACGCGTTAACAGACCGCTATATGATTAAAGTTCCGGAGTGGGACGGCGTATTGCCGGACTCCGAAGGGAAAAATGGCGTTCTTTCCACAAAATTGACGGATGAGGCGATGCTGAAAAACAGACAGACCAACGATTACAGCACCGGCCTTAACGCCCGCGCCTATTCTTATTTGGCGACGAAGCAAGGTGCGGCGATGATCGGTTTTAACGGCAGCTTTATCGCGCTGATCTTTTCAATCTCCTCGGCCAGCTTCCTGTATTTCCGGCTGCATTCCGAGCTGGCTGAAGACCGCAGGGTTTACCGGTCACTGTCCAAAATCGGCCTGAGCACCGGAGAGATGTCAGCGGCATCCACCCGTCAGATCGCTGTTCTGTTTTTTGTTCCGATCCTTGTCGCCTGGATTCAAACGCTGGTCGTGATCCGGCCGGTGTTGAATCAAATGCACATCTACCGGGTTACCGTTCCGGTGCTGATTACGATCGGCGGTTTTCTCACGCTGCAGACGCTGTATTTTATTATCGTCCGGACACGATATGTACGCAGTCTTAAAAAAGCGATGGTATAACCCGCAAACTCGGCTCGCGTGGAATAAAAGAATGAAGGGGGAATCCAAATGTATAACGAGCCCTGTGCCGAAAAAATCTCCCAAAACGGCGGTATGGACTTTAATTCCAAGTCCGGTTCCAAGCCTGATGCGGGCGACTGGGCCCGAAGAATTTGGGTCACGCTGTGCCTCTCCGTTGTTTTGCTGGGCGGCGTCGTCTCCGCTATAAAACTGTTCGCGCAGTAAGCAGTAATGCGCTGGACGTGCTGGGGGCAGAAATAAAGCGGCCCGGTATGGCTTGTCCCCGCCCGAGAGACCGGAAAAGGTCATTCAGGCCGGGGCCGGAGCAGCCCCAACATCGTTAACTTCACTGTCAGCGGACATCCCTTTCTCCCGTTTCCTGCCGGAAACGGGAGTTTTTATTTGGAGCTTCCTGCTGTTCCCGGAAGGAACCGCCGGGGCATCCGGCGAAACGGTATTCTGCGGAGGGGCAACACGAAATCTGCCTGCTCACCCGCTGCATTATTTTGTGAACGCCTGGAGGTTATCCGTTTGTCCAAATCCGATCACATGCTCTCCATCTTGTGGACGCTTAGTCAAGGCCGCCGGGTCACCGCCGCCGAGCTGTCGGAACGGCTTGAAATCAGCATCCGCTCAGTCTACCGCTATATCGATTCGCTGTGCGCAAGCGGCGTTCCCGTATTGGCCGAAGCGGGACCGGGCGGCGGGTATTCGCTGCCTGAGCATTTTACGGCTGCGCCTCTTTTTTTCGCCGACGACGAGCTGCGTGCGCTGGTTCAGTCTGCTGCCTTCGCCCGGGCCGGCGGGTATCCGTATACCGAAGCGCTGGACCGGGCGGTAGCCAAGCTGAAGCACTACACAAACGATGACCAGCTTCAGCTCATTCAGCGGCATGAGACCGGCCTCGGCGTCATTCCTTCGCCCTCTGTTCCGGAAGCGGAGTTGCTCGCGGGTCTTGAGCATGCCGCGGCGCACGGACAGACCTTAACCATCCGCTACGCCGGGCAGGGCCGCCCTCAGCAGGACCGGAACATTGATCCTTACGGTCTTGTCTACTGGAAGGGCAGCTGGTATCTCGTCGGCTTCTGCCATCTTCGCGGGGAGATCCGCAGTTTCCGGGCCGACCGGATCGCTGGCTCGGCGCCGACAGGCGGCACGTTTGTCCGCCCCGCCGGATTTGTGGCGCGCGATGCGCTGCTGCGGGGGCTGCTGCCGGACCCCGGCGCCGCTCCCCGGCTCGTTCCCGTGATCATCCAGGCGGATGCCGCCGTCTTAAACGAGCTGTGCAATCACTGGCTGTTCGGCCATACGCTCAGCGGGCGGTCCGACACGGAAGCCCGTTTTTTGCTGGACGAGGAAGCCCTGCTGGGGTATGCGCCTTACTTCCTGCTTCCCTACGGCCGCGCGCTCCGCATTAAAGAGCCAGAGATGCTGCGCGGGCGGCTTGCAGCGATTGCTGCCGGATTGGCGAGCCATTATGGGGGCGAGTGACTGCTTTATTTTTCCGGATTGATCTCCGGTTCTCATTTGAAGGACTCCCGGCGGCGATTAAGACGGCTGCTTCAGACGATCAAGAGGAATACTCTATTTTCCCGGCAGATTTAGGCGCATCTTTAAAATCACTGACCGTATTTGTCAGGGGTTGTCCGGTATATTAAGTTTGCAGGCCGGACTAAAGCGGCCAACAACAAGGAGGATGATCCCGATGAATGAAGCAGGATTTAAGTATGTGTATTATGTGGATGCAGCGCCGCAGCGCGTGTGGGAATGTCTGACCTCGCCGGAGGAGGTCGGGCGGATTTATTACGGCAGCGTGATTCGTTCCGAGATGCTTCCCGGAGCAGACATCGCTTATGTAGGCCCGGGGGCCGAAGGAGAGGAAACGGTGCATGTATACGGTAAAATCCTGGACATCATTCCGGGACAGCTGCTGCGGTTCACTCACTTCCCCGGCCCTTCTTATGTCAAGGACGGCTTGTCCTTTGAATCCGTGATCACGTGGAAGGTTGAACCTGCAGGCTCCTGTACCCGTCTGACGCTGATTCATGACGGCTGGGATGAACGCGATCCTTCGCGCCAAGGCAGCGACGACGCCTGGCCGGTCATCCTCAGCAATACAAAGACGCTGGCCGAAACAGGAAAAACGCTGAACCTCGAAGGCTAAAGTCCATAACCGTCTTAAACGAAAAAACACGCTCCGTTCGCCCCCGAGGCATACGGAGTAGTTTTTTGTCAAACCCTGGTTCTGATTCTGCATCTTGTTCTGGTTCTGTATCTGGTTCTGGCCCTAGTTCTAGCCCTGGTTCTAGCCCTGGTTCTAGCCCTGGTTCTAGCCCTGGTTCTAGCCCTGGTTCTAGCCCTGGTTCTAGCCCTGGTTCTAGCCCTGGTTCTGGCTCTGCCCTCGCTCTAGTTCTGCCCAAGTTCTGGCCCTAACCCAGCCGTGCAGCAGGTTCGTCTCGCGCTAACCGCTTATTTTCTGAGCCCTTTGCGGGCCGTACGGTACAAAAGAGCGCCAAATATGACCGCGGCCGTCGACACGCCGCTTACCGCCGCTGCGGCAACGAGCCGGCTTCCCTTGCTGTCCCCGGACCCATTCGCATTTGCGGGCGAATCCGGGCTTTTGTCTTTCCGGTCTCCGGATTCGGCAGCAGACATGCCGCATGCCCGTCCGGCCGCACGGCTGCCGGCTTCCGGTTCGGCCGCCCGCCCCCCCGATTCCGGTTCGGCCGAAGCAGCGGCGATATTCCCCTCAGCCTGTTCCGCTTCGGCTCTTTTCCAGTGTTCCCGCACCTTTATGTTGATCCGTTCCGGCCGGGCCGACGAGCGAATGGCGGCCTTGGCTCCGGCGTCTTCAGCCGCCAGAACAGTCCCATTGATGACGGCGGCGTTCCGTTCCAGCACAGCACCCGTACCAGGTGATGTCGTGCTGGAGCTGGCGTCCACGCTGGAAGAAGGCAGTGCTAGCAGCACAGCCGTTATCCAGCCCGCGCAGCATAAAGGGCGCAGCTGCCGCCAGGTTCCGTTTCTCATCTCGTCCACCTCCTTGCCTGTTTAGACGGCAGGAAGGGGCGAAGTGTTCCGGTGTTGGCGCAAACTTTTTTTCTAACCGCCCTTGGCTTGGCCGGTCCGCAGCTGATCTGCCGCGGCGCGGAGCCGGCGGATTCCTTCCTTCAGCCTGATTTCGTTCATAAAAGAATAACAGAGCCGAATCCGCGGCGAGGCTTTCCCCAATGGGTCGCAGACAGACCCGGGAACAAAAGAGACGGATTGCCCGCCGCACGCCGCAAACAGCGCCTCCGCCCCTATATCCGGCGGCAGCTTCACCCACAGGTTGAGCCCGCCCAGCGGTGACTGCCACGCCCAGTCCGTCCCCTCCAGCGCTTCCTCCACCGTCTCCTTGCGGATCTGGAGAGCGATACGCAGCTTGCCCAAATGCTGCTGCAGCCGGGGAGAGGTGTAATAGTGAAGAAAAATCTTTTGATTGAGCAGCGGCGTCCCGTTATCCGCCAGCGACTTGGCCGTAATCAGCCTGGACATCACCGGCTCTCTGCAAGCGACGGCGCAAATCCGCAGGCCGGGGGCCACATATTTGCTGAAGCTGCCGATGTAAACCACCCAACCTTCGGTATCGTAGGCAAACAGCGGCGGAGGCGGCGGTTCGGCAAAATACATCTCCCGGAACGGATCGTCTTCGATTAAAAGACAGCGGTAGCGCTCCGCCAGCTCCACCAGTGCTTTGCGCTGCCCTGTCGGCACGGTGAAGCCGGTTGGATTGTGGTGCGTCGGGTTCATGTAAAACACACGCGGGCGGTGAAGCCGCATCAGCTCCTCCACCCGCTCCAGATCGTAGCCTTCCGGGGTAATGTCCACCGGAAGAAGCCGCGCGCCCTCCCGCTTGAAGATTTCCAGCGCCGCGCTGTACGTCGGCCGTTCGATCAGCACCGTGTCCAACGGGCCGACAAACAATCCGGCGAGCAGATTAATCGCCTGCTGCGCGCCGGACGTAATCATGACCTCCTCCGGAGACAGCTGCAGCCCGGCGCTGCGCTTAAAGCTGTCCGTCAGCATCGTTCGGAGCTCCGCATCGCCCTGCACATCCGCATAGGTGCCCATGACTTTGGGGTACAGATCGAAGACTTTTTTTACATACTCGGACAAATACAGATTGGGCAGCAGATTCGGATCGATCAGCGCTTGGGAGAACTGATACTCCGCGGGCGTGCGCTGGATTTCGGACAGCCGGTTGGACAAAGCGTAGGGCGACGCTCCAGCGCTTTCATCCTGTTTCGGATCCTGTTTTGGGGCCTGCTCTGCAGCGCTGGAAGCAGCTACATAGTAACCGGACTTGTCTTTGACATAGACCGCCCCCTCATCCTTGAGTATCTGGTACGCCTTGAACACGGTCAGCCGGTGGACGCCGATCTCTGCGGCTAGTGCTCTTACGGACGGCAGCCGGTCATGAGCGGCCCACTCTCCTCTAGCTATCCGGTTCCGGATATGCCCGCATATCTGGCGGAACAACGGCTGTTCTCCTTTACTGCCGCCCTTTGCATCCCCGCCTCCACCGCCGGTCTCTGCCAGCGTTCCCGTCAGCACCTTCCAGTCCTCTTGTCTTTTCACTGTCCGTCCTCCCCAGTCTGTATATTGGCTCTTATGTATAGCCTATTGTACCGCACCTCCGCCTTGATCTGTTCTATTATTATCCCTCTGTTCTATTCCTTCCGGTCTATGATTAGCCACATACGATTTTAAAGGAGACCTCCGCTATGATTATGGCTGCTTATGTATCCATCTGTCTGATTTTCGGCACCACCTTTCTGGCAATAAAAGTTGGCGTGGACGCGGGGATGCCGCCGTTTTTTTCGGCGGGGCTGCGCTTTTTTCTGGCGGGCGGCGCCATGCTGCTGTGGATGAGTCTGCGCGGGCGGACGAAATTCCGGCAGCTCCCGCACAAAGAAAGCGCGGCGGCGGGCGCCCTGCTTACCTTCGGCACCTTCGCCACGCTGTATTGGGCGGAGCAGCATGTCTCTTCGGGCCTGGCCGCCGTACTGTCCGCTACCGGGCCGATCATGATTTTGCTGCTTCAGACCGGCTCCTCCCGGCAACGGCCGCCGCTTGCTTCGCTGCTCGGCTGTCTGATTGGCTTCACCGGCGTCCTGCTGCTCGTTCTGCCCGGTCTTACGTTTGGCTCCGGCCTATTATGGATGGCCGGCTGCGCTGCCGTGCTGGCAGGCGAATTATGTTATGCCTCCGGCACGCTGTATTCGCGCAGGGTGATCCAGCGTTATGCCGGGACTTCGCCGGTGGCGTTAAATGCGGCCCAAATGTTTTACGGCGGCCTTTTTATGCTGGTGCTGTCATTTTTCACGGAGAAGGTCCGGCCTGAAACGCTGCTGACCGGCAGCGCAGCAGGGTCGCTGCTTTATCTGGTTGTGTTCGGGTCCATGATCGGACATACGCTTTATTATTGGCTGCTCGCCCGCACCAATCCCGTCTTCCCGTCCACCTGGCTGTATATCTCCCCGCCCATTGCGGTATTTGTCGGCTTCCTTGTATACGACGAGCCGCTGACACCGGTGATGCTGCTTGGCGTGTTTACGATTGTCGCCGGAACTGTGCTGGTTAATGCAGAAGGACTGAAGTCGCTGCTCAGCCGCCCCGCTCCGCATACGGCCGTGCCCAAAAAGTAGCTTCCACCATCTAAATCCCCCGGATTTTCCATCTCCCCAAACAGCAGCAAGCCGGCAGCCAAGGAAGATTCCCTGACTGCCGGCTTGTCTTATCTTATTGCCCGCTTTGGCTGAATTCCAGCCCTGCTTCGGGCAGCAGCTCTTATTTCAAGCCACAATTCATAGCTTAGCGGCGTTTGTTGTACAGCGACTCGTCTTCTTCCACACGGGAGTTCAGGCCGCTGAGGCGTTCGTCGCCGCGAACCTGCGCGCCGCCGGTTTTATCGACCCGCGCTTCTTCCCGTTTCACGGTATCCTGCACCTGCTCGGTGCTCTGGATTTCGCGTTTGTGGACCTCGACCTCGCCCGTAACAACCGGACGTTTCGATACCTCCACTTGCTCCTCGCTCACCGGGATCCGGATCGTTTCTTCCTGGCCGATCGGCCCAGCGCTGGTCTCGTCGTGGACCGGACGGCGCTCAATGACGACCTCTTCATGAGAAACCGGCACATTGATTGTCTTTTGCTCTTCCACGATCTCCTTGCGGACCGACACCTCGCCTGTCTGCACACGGTTTTTCGAAATGTTCAGCTGCTCTTCGCGCAGCCGCAGCTTCCGCTCATAGTCCGGATCGTTAACATCCAGCTCCATGTTCGGATCCCAGTCCGTATCCAGCGTATCGTCCGTGGTCCGGTAGCCGCCTACCGCACGCATCTCCTCATCTTCGAGCAGATCCGGCGTGTTCGTGACGGAGCCTGTCATGCCTGGCTGGTATACGTCACGGCTCGCCCGGTCCTGCGTTACGCCCGTCATTGTCCCGGAGTTCATAGTATCCAGACCCGTGTCCGTCCGTCCTTCCAGACCCGAGCCGTTAAACGCGGCGTCAACCGTATTGTTGACGGAACGCGGGGCATCGCCGGCAAGATCACGGTCTTGGAACCGGTCCGCTGTGGAAGACGATACATCGCTGTCGAAATAATCGGAATTCAGGGAATGGTTGTCCCGGAAAATCCGGTATACTTCGGCCTCCTGTGCCGTGTCCGCTTCCACCATGACCAAAATCCTTCCATCGTTAACATATTCGTTGTAGCTCTCCGCTTCATTCTCCGGAATGCCGAGGCCGATCAGACCGCCGACCAGACCGCCAGCTCCCGCGCCAACTGCCACTCCCGTCAGTGTAGCGGCAATTGGTCCCGCTGCAATGATCGGGCCGATCCCCGGGATGGCGAGCGCGCCGATTCCGGCCAGCAGTCCCGTCACCCCGCCGAGCAGTCCGCCGGTCGCGGCGCCTGAAGCCATACCTTCCGGCGCTTTTGTGCCTGTTTCTTCGCTGATTGCATTTACATCTCTTTTATTTCTGGCGATAACGGAGATATCATCTGTCCGAAAACCTTGCCGCTTTAAATCCTCAATGGCGCTAGATGCTTCCTGTTCGGTTATAAAGACACCAACAATTCTCTTATTCATCACGATTACCTCCTCTTGGTTGTCGAAATGTAAAAAGCTTCAGTCGCTTTCACAGCATACTTAACCAAACTGCCGGAGACGAAACTTTCTGGCGGCCTTTCCCAGCGCCCCTATCCTCAAAATTAGTTTTCAAACAGGAAATCCCTGTAATACGAGACCCATAATGTGGAAATAAATGCGGTTCATCGGCTCCGTCTGAAACCGCAAACACTTTTCGCTTTATCCTTCCGGGAATCCCGGCTACAATAACATTAGGCTGCAGACGCGGCAGACGCAGCAGACCAAGCAGACTTAACTGCCGCCGTAACCTTACTTTTCATTTACCGAGGAGGACTACCATCCATGTATTCACCTAGTTCCGCCCGTTACGAAAGCATGACCTATAACCGCTGCGGCCGAAGCGGCTTAAAGCTGCCGGCGATTTCTCTTGGCCTATGGCACAACTTTGGCGGAATCGACTCGTTCGAAAACGGCCGGGCTATGGTCCGGCGCGCCTTTGACCTGGGCGTCACCCATTTTGACCTTGCGAACAACTACGGACCGCCTCCGGGTTCTGCCGAAGAGCAGTTTGGACAAATTTTGAAAAAGGACCTGTCCGCCTACCGGGACGAATTGATTATCTCCACCAAGGCAGGTTATTACATGTGGCCGGGGCCTTACGGCGACTGGGGCTCCAGAAAATATCTTGTCTCCAGCCTAGATCAAAGCCTGAAGCGGATGGGCCTGGACTATGTCGATATTTTTTATCACCACCGTCCCGATCCCGAAACGCCGCTCGAAGAAACGATGGGGGCGCTGGACAGCATCGTCCGCCAGGGCAAAGCGCTGTACATAGGCCTGTCCAATTACCGGCCGGAAGAAACCAAGGAGGCTGCACGCATTCTCCGCGAGCTTGGCACGCCGTGCCTCATTCACCAGCCGAATTATTCGATGCTGTCCCGCTGGATTGAAGAAGGGCTGCAGGCTGTGCTCGAAGAGGAAGGTATCGGCACGATCGCCTTTTCCCCACTGCACAAAGGCATCCTGACCGACCGCTATCTGAATGGAGTGCCGGCCGATTCCCGCGCCGCAGGCCCAAGCGTGTTCCTCTCGGGAGACGAGCTGACGCCTGAGGTAATTGGCAAAGTCCAGAAGCTGAACGAGCTGGCCGGACGCCGGGGCCAGAAAATGTCCCAGATGGCTTTGTCCTGGGTGCTCCGCAAAGGCCGGGTGACCTCCGCGCTGATCGGCGCAAGCAAAGTCGCCCAAATTGAAGATGCGGTTGCAGCTGTAAGCGCGCCTGACTTCACCGATGAAGAACTGCAGGAAATCGAGTCCATTTTGAAGGGCTGATCACGGGGAACCGGCTTGTCCAAGTTCACCAATCCATTGAATGAAAAACAGCCGGAATCCTCCAGCTTAGGCAGGATTACCGGCTGTTTTTTTCGGTTTTTTTTCGCGTTCCCGGCATCGTAAAAACTTGCCCGAGTTCAGCATCCCGAAAAGCATGCCCTATAAGTTGTTAAATCAGCAACTCAGCCGTTAACTCGGCTGAAAAATAAAGTGTTAGACTTGGCAATAAAGTTGTAGACTGAGGAAATAGAACATTAGACTGACAATGCTTCATTAAGCTAACGGGCAGATCGTTTAGAATCATCCGCGCTGGATCTTATCATCAATAGTGGTAAAGCGGAAAACAAACACTGTTGAGTATAGTGTTAATCAAAGGTGAGGGTTATGTTATGCCAAAAAGTGATAATATGCTGACAATTCTATGGATGTTGAATTCGGGAGAGAAATGGACTGCACAGCAAATAGCGGAAAAGTTAGAGATAAATATAAGAACAGTTTACAGGTATATTGATGCACTATGTGCCAGCGGCGTCCCTATCATATCCGACACTGGGCACAACGGCGGGTATAGCTTGCTGCACAATTTTATCAAATCTCCTCTGTTATTTAGTATGGATGAAAAAAAGACACTGCTTCATGCTGCACTATTTGCAAAAGAAGCCGGATATCCTTTAAGTGAGGCATTAGAGAATGCAACATCCAAGTTGAAAATGTATTCGAATCAGGAGCAGGAAAATATACTAAGCCATCAATTAGCCGGATTTGGAGTAATAAACCGCAGGGGATACCCCGCTGTTCAGCCCGTATTGCAGGAATTGGAGCACGCTGTAGCAAATGAATGGTCTATAGAAATTTCTTATCGTAACAGTCATGAAGAGCAGTCCACAAAAAGGGTGATAGACCCCTATGGCGTGGTTAATTGGAACAATAAGTGGTACACAATTGCTTTTTGCCACCTTCGGAATGAGATCCGCAGCTTTCGGGTAGAACGTATTCTGAACATCACACGCACGCCTTTCTCATTTAGGCGTCCCAATGATTTTTCAGCGCGTACTTTTTTCATGAAAAATCTGTTACCAGATGTAGCAGGTAAATCCGGATTAATTTCTTTGATTATTGGCGGCAGGGCAGAGGCGTTGGATGATTTATGCATACATTGGTTTTTGGAGCATCATTTGCAGGAACGGACATCAACGCAAGCAAGTTTTTTACTTGAAGAAGAACTACTGTATACACATGTTCCACATATACTGCTTCCCTATGGGAAATCCATTCAAGTTATAGAGCCACAGAATCTAAAGAATAGACTTGTGGCGGTTGCTTCAGAATTAATGGAATATTATCAAGTTTAACAACTTCACTGACGGCAATTGTCAGTGAAGTTGTTTTATTATAATGATAACCGCTCATTAAAGATGAATGGTTGCTGTTTAATAAACTTTATGAGGAGTACTTAAAAATGAATAATACCGTATATCTTTATGTGTTTGATACCATGTCCGATTGGGAAATAGGTTATTTAGCCGCCGAACTGAACTCTGGAAGATACTTTAGACAGGGGCTGGCTCCAGCCAAAATAGTCACCGTCGGGATAGAAAAGACTCCAGTAACTACAATGGGCGGATTGAAAATAATACCTGACATTAAAGTGGATGAGTGCAGCATTAAAAGCGTAGATGCATTAATTTTACCTGGCGGAAATACATGGACTGAAGCTATTCACGCGCCCATATTAAAAATTGCCGAGATGTGTTTGAACGAAGGAATAGTAGTTGGAGCAATTTGTGGCGCTACCTTTGGACTTGCTCAAGCAGGATTGTTAGATTCACGTTGGCACACAAGCAATGATTTAGCCTACCTGAAAACGATTTGCCATTCTTACATGGGCGAAGAATATTACAAAGTGGAATCTGCAGTCACCGATGGGAAATTGATCACCGCATCCGGAGTAGCTCCATTAGAATTTTCCGTTCAGGTTTTAAAAGCGCTAGATGTATTTTCTTCGACAACATTAGACGCCTGGTATCGTCTTAATAAAACTCAGGAACCTAAATATTTCTACGAGTTAATGACTTCAATCCAATGACAGTATAGGGATATAAGTCTGTGGAGTGCACTGTGTCGCTTATAAAGAAATAGCTTATTGGAGCCACATATACCAATAAGATGGAACTCAGGTTCTGTTTATTCGGGCGCTAATTAAGAAGATCTATAGGATGGGGATCGAAAAAGTATTAACAATATCGTCTTCTGGTGCACAGAAGACGATTCCTTTAGCCATTTTGCTATACCAGTACCCCTAGTCAGCTTGCAGTACAATAACACATTGTGCAATCTGTTCATCCGTATGAATGGAAAGAATGCCAAGTCGGGACGGGTGTGGCGAGGTCCATCTGTTTATTGTCAGATCGTTCTCCATTATACCTAACACTTTGGAACGAATCCTCTCCTGTGGCACACCCGCAGCGGACTACCATCGAACGCGATACCGAGGTTTTTCCGGACCCAGAGGACGTTATTTCTGAAATTCCTGGGCTTTTCGGTTGCCTTGCGGACTCCAGATCCGTTATTCGTACCGAAAACATCCAAACTATGGCTTCTCCGCGTAAATAGGTGCATCTGAGTCCGTAACTTTGCCAAAACACGGAATAATCAGCAAATAGGGCCTTCTGAGTCCGTGCACTTGTACCCCTACTTTCTCTGGCGGCTGCAAAAGGCGGTAATCCGGGATGGGATGAAATCCTGAAGCACGTTACCATTAAACCGGACTTTGGTTACCATTGAACCCGACTTTGAGCAGATGATGATGGATACAACCATAGTACAGTAGGTACAAAGTTCAAATTTAATTTATCGAATAATCTCAGTTTAAATCGTTTTAATCATATTTCCATCAATCACATAGTCCGCACCAGTAATCATTGAAGCCCGCTCCGAAGCAAGGAAAACGGTAAGGTTCGCAATATCTTCGGCTTCTGCAAATTTCCCCAATGTTATACCAGCCATTTTAGGCAGCTCTTCAAAAACTTTTTCGGAAGCCATCGTTGCAAATGAACCGATTGTTTTGGCCATTCCGTGTTCAGGGTCCTGCCACAAAGGTGTTACTACCGGTCCAGGTGAGATCGAGTTAACTCTAATATTACGAGGTCCAAACTCACCAGCCAGCATTTTCGTCAAATTATTTAGTGCCGCTTTGGTTGTTCCATAAATAGGCAATAACAATTCGGGCATTTGTGCATTTACTGAAGAGATATTTACAATTGCACCCTCATTGTTCTTTAGGATATGCGGTAAGGCTGCTTGAGTAAAACGAACAACGCTAAACAGGTTTAAATCATAAAGTTGTTCCCATTCCTCATTTGGCGTAGCCAAAAAACCTTCTCCTCTCCTCTTGTCAACCGCCCCGACACTATTGATTAAAATGTCGACTCTGCCGAACACTCCACCGAGTTTTTTAGAAAGTTCAACTGTATTACGTTCCATACTGACATCAATAGGTAGATGTTTGACTGGTTTGTTTTCAACAAGATCAGCCAATTCCTCCGTTAATGTCCGACTTACCGCGACGACACTTGCCCCTTCCTCAATAAGCTTTCGAACGATAGCGAGCCCGATTCCTTTACTTGCTCCGGTAACGATAGCTACTTTGTTGGCTAATTTAAGATCCATGTTTACCTCCTAAAGCTACGCTTTTAAAATTTAAATTCCTTTATTTCCAGGCATTATTCCTTTGATGAAAACAATGTCTCGCAGCGATCCGACACGAATATCCAGTGCTGCGAAATCATCGATCGTTGCCAAAGGTTTGCCTCTTCCACTCAAGTCTTTACCGCTCACGAAAATATCTCTTACGCTTTCCGGACAGCACTCAAGGAGTTCTGCTCGGTGTTGCATTTTTACTGCGCTGGGCGGAACGGCTGTAGAAGCCGAATCCCTTCCTCAATAGATCCCTCCATCAGTTCTAAGAGCTGGGGCACCAGTTCCTGCATCCGGGGGGCGTTCAGGTGCCGATTGAGCGCATCCCGGTTTTCCCAGCGCTCGTAGATAATGAATGTGCCAGGCTGGCCTTCTACCTCATGAGCTTCGTAGTCAATGTTGCCCGGATCGTTGCGCGACGGGGTGACAGCAGCCGTCATGAATGCCTTCATCTCGGCTTCTCTCCCTGCTTTAGCTCTCGCCTCCCAGAGTACAGTAACGTAACGGTTTATTGTATCGTTCATACTAATTCCTCCTAATTTATAAATACTTCATAGTTTTTGCATTACCGTTTTCTCAAATGGGCAAATTCCCGTTTACCGCAAGAACATCTTGACGAACCGCATCTAAACGGCGTGTTTGGTATTCACTCAAAGCCTTTATTATCGAATTCGGATACTTTTTTATGGCATCCATAATGGCAACCGTATCCTCAAGGGAGTCATTAAAGCCTGCGCCCGTCATTGGTGACATGGTATGTGCTGCGTCGCCGATGATGGCTATTCTTCCTTTTGACAATATATTAGGGATGTATTCATTAACAGGTGTCCCGATTAAACTGCGATCCTTAATCGCGATTTGCAAAACGGCGTCATCTTCTTTGCTCCAATTGGCTTGGCTGGTATGAGATAGTTCTTCCAGCAGCGAATCCGGAATAGCTTCACCATATAACGAATGCTGGGTAATCCCCTCCTTTAACACGCCTAATTCGGACAGCAATGGATTATGCGAACGATCAAACCAGCAAAAACCTATCCATCGCTGGCCAGGATGGGTTCCCCCCTCTTTCCCTGGCATCACCGCAGTTGTCAATGTACCGGCGGCACTATTGGTGAAATAAGCGCTCGACAACTGCCGCTTTTTCCAGTCTTTTTTTGGCAGCAATTTTTCATCCACTTTCCCTACCCAAACCAAATAGCCAGCATAATCTGCAAATGGTCGGTCAGGGCTTAAATAACGGCGGACAATACTGCGATATCCATCGGCGCCAATCAAAAAGTCTCCTTTAAACGTCTGCTCCTCTTCACTGGTAGCCCAAACAGACGACTCATTTTGCCCCACACTAACAATTCGTGTATGGTGCTGAAGGGTAACATCAGGTTCTTTAGCGACCGCATTTAGCAAACGTTCTTGAATGGCCGACCAGGCTTCAACATTGTTGTTCCCATTGGATGCCAAGTGTCTTAATTCTCGTTCAATTTGACTATTACGATAAGGCTTCGTGTGTAAGCGAATAAAAGCACCATTTCTTAATGATGAATCTGCACGTTCAAGAATGGTCACTGCATAACCAGCACGGGATAACGCAAGCCCCATCATTAGACCACCTAAAGATCCGCCTACAATAATGGCATGTTCAAGCCGTTGTTGTGACATCATTCATCTCCCGTTTTGTAATGGCGGACATTCGTAAAATGCCTGTTACTGCAGCTTCATCTGGCTGCGGAGCATCCGGTCGAGGAGTTTGTCTGGGAGAATACGGACCAGTCGGGTCAGCAGTGCCGAATCGCGGCCGACCGTATAGCGGGTGCGCGGCTTATTTACGCGGATTGCTCGTGAAACCACTGCGGCCACTTTTTCGGGGCGGATACCGTCCGTTGCCCATGTTTCAGCCTGAGCCTTCACGGCATCAAAAAGACGATCATGACGCTTGTGCTGGTCCGGTGTCATTAACTTGGCCAGCCGCTCCGCTGTCGTAATCCCTTGTTCCGACAGTCCCGTGCTGACACCACCCGGAGTGATCATGATAACCTTGAATCCGAACGAGGACATCTCTCTGCGAAGGCTGTCATTGATCGCTTCCATGGCATACTTTGCAGCCGAATAAATTCCGAAGCCGGGCATGGAGACCTTGCCGCCAAGCGAACCGATATTGACCACGCGCCCGCCGCTGTTCAGCAAGGCCGGGGTAAGCGCCTGAATAACCGCGACCTGCCCGATTACACTGACTTCGATCTGGCGGCGAAATTCATCGAGCGGAACCATCTCAAGAGGTGCATTAACGGCGATGCCGGCATTATTGACCACGGCCCGCAAAGGGCGACCAAGCGGATCTTGCTCCACCCGTTCGGCCAGCCGCTTTAGTGTGTCGGTATTGGTAACATCGACGATCACTGGCTCGATATTTTTGCGTTTGATTTTGTCGGCATCTTCCTGACGGCGAACCCCCGCCAAAACATGAAATCCTTCAGCGGCGAGCTGCTCCGCAGTAGCCCTGCCGATGCCGCTGGACGTACCTGTTACGACAACTAGTTCTTGAGTTTTAAATGACATAGTAGCCCTCCTAGGTTTTATAAGATATAGATCACTGTATAGCACCGTTATACAGACATTATAGCAGCGCTATACCAAGCTGTCTATAGCGGCGCTATATTTTTTTGAAGTGGTGTCCTGCGGTCTGAACATCGTCTTGACGGGCGTTGCGAGGTGTACTCGGCGCTCACGAAGTACCATGGGGGGGAGTGGGTTTCAAGGGAACTCATACTTGCATCCCCAAACATGAAAAAGATCGCCATCCTCCTGGAGGACCAGGTTGGATACGCGATCTTTTTTATATCTCTCTATTTGGAAGCTTCACCTCTACCATAAAACAAAGCCCCTAAATCGGGGCTTTGCCTGGAGTCTAATTTGTCTGTTCAATACTTTATTTTCTTTGATCATTAATGAAGTTGTGGAGGTTCAGACTTCATCGTATCGTTAAGCCGGGTCACAAAAACCCCTTCGTTCGGGCCAGGGTTATTTCGGAACATTAATTCGTTTTTTCGCTGAACATCAGCGGTTCATCATTCAACAGCCGTCCGTTATCATGCCATTGGCCGTACATCTTGTTTTCTCTCGTGCGTGTGATCAATTTGTCCAATCTGCGCTGAAACAACTCCGGCTGATTCCTGACACTTTGGATCGTGTCGATCCGAACCCGCTGATACAGCGCGGGAAAAGCCAAAAAATTTTCATAAACCTGCTGCTCCTCCCGCAGGCGTACTTCAATCACACGGTCGATTGTAAAAGCAGCAGGATCCATATCGGGAAGCACCTGCCTCCCTTCTTCCCGCATGAAGCCCAGCTTTTCGAGCCGGCGGACCCGTTCTTTGTTCAGCTCCGTCCACGAGCTTTTTTTGCTGCGGGGAGACAGTCTCTGCAGCGTTTCCGAATGATCCGTTTTCTTTTTAATCCCGTCAATCCATCCATGGCATAACGCTTCTTCAACCACGTCCAAGTACAGCAGCACTCCCGGTTTAGGCTTCATGCTGACGGCTACCCAGCAGGCTTGCCCGGTCGGTCCGTTATTACCCAGCCAATTGCGCAGCTCTTCTCTCGAATGAACGGCAAGTACATTGTCGATCTTCATCGCAGCATCCCGGCTAAGAAGTTTAATGGGATTCTACAGGCTTCTGATACCAAAACAGCGCATAGTCGTTCATCACGGAGGCATAGCCCAATTGACGCAGCATTGTCGATACATTCCCCCGGTGATAGCTTCCGTGATTGGCCACATGCAGCACCATTTCTGATAAACGCGTATCGCGGATTCCAGCATACGGATTGTCAAGCCGGACAGGCTGCTCCAGATCGGGCTGGCTCCGGAACCAGTCTCTATACAGCTCCGCCAACCGGTCAAAAGCCAAAACATATTCATCCACCGTATGCATCACATCGGTATTAAGCTGCATACAAGTCTGCAGCGCTTCCGGCATCTCCGTGCCGGTTAGGACCAGGTACCACATTTTATCTACCGCATAAATATGGCTAAGTGCATGGGCAAGGGTAGGAAAGGACGTGTTCACTTCCTGGCTGAGCACATCGGACGGAAGCTCTTGGATTCTGCCCAGGATCGTCCGGTTAGCCCAGATATGGTATTCAAACATTTCCGCAGCGTAATTCATTTGTATCGTCTCCTTTTGATTTTCGTGATATGGGATAGCTCACATTGTCATCATAAAAAAAGAAGTATGACAACAGAACGTCATACTTCTTCATATCGTTTAAGTGCACTCCTCAGCTGCTCCTGTATCATCGCCCGCAGCGCGGGAGGCTCAAGGACTTCGGCGCCGCCGCCGAAACCGAGCAGGATCGACCACAGCCATTTGGCCTTCAGCGGCTGATGCACAGAGATCCGCATCGTCATGCTCCCATCGGCATGAAACTGCTTGTCTGCCTGGGAAAATTGATCGACGGCCTCCGCCAGCGCCTCCGGCCCCACAAGGATTACCACATCCTCCAGCTCCTCCAACTGCTCCTGCCGCGCTTTATCCGGAAGAACCCGTTCTTCCGGCACCTCGTGCCGCAAATGAAAGGTCTCCTGAGTTAAGGACAAATTCAGTATCCGCGATACGCGAAATTCCCGGTATTCCCGCCGTGTCCGGCAAAATCCATAGATGTACCAGTTCCTATATTTAAAAACAAGCCGCACCGGTTCTATATCGCGGGTCGTACGCTCATTATTGGCATTGATATAGTCAAAGCGGACAATTTTACGTTCCAGAATGCCGGTTCTTAGATATGGAAGCGCATCGGTAACCGTCCGGTGAGTTTCGAGGTCTACCGACAGGTTTGATGCCTGATGCTCCGGCCCGATTGTCTGCAGGCGTTCAATGGTTCCTTGAGCGCGGTCGTCCTCAAATACAGTGGAGAGGCTGTGGAGCACGGTGATCAGGGAATTCACATCATAGGAACCGAGCAGGCTTTTGTCCATTTTATACCCGTCCATGATGCCGTATCCGCCGTTCATTCCCTGGTACGATACAACCGGAATTCCCGCGGCGCAGATCACATCGATGTCCCGGTAGATGGTTCTGGGAGACACCTGAAACTCTTCGGCCAGCATCGAAGCAGACAAAACCTCGTGATTCAGCAGCTTGTAGATCATAGCGATCAAACGCTCCAGTTTCATACCTATCCCCGCCCGTTCGTTCTTTTCGTATGCGCCTTCATTATATCACAGCGCTTGCGTTCGCTTATCTTGAACTTGCCGCTTGGCGGTTCGCTATAAGCGGTGATGAACCGGTTTCTATATGGACTGACCTGAGGGAGCCCAGGTAAAGGGAAGCTGTCACTGCGGCGAATTTGGGACTTCCGGTTGCTGTTATTTTCGGAGTTCAACGTTGCTCAGTATAGACTGAACGAATGACACACAGGTAGGGCGAGGCTGTCACTGCGGCGAATTCGGGACTTCCGGTTGCTGTTATTTTCGGAGTTCTTGATTGATATTTAAGTTAGCGGGAGAACTCCGAAAATAAAGGCAAACGCGTTCGCTCCTCCAGCTCCAAATTCCCTCCGTGCCATCCCCGCCATCCTGTATATATCAGCCGTTCAGTCTGTATAGAGCGTAGAACTCCGAAAATAAGGATTGGGCTACCGCTTGCAGCTCCAAATTCCCTCCGTGCCATCCCCGCCATCCTGTATTTCAATAGTTCAGTCTGCATAGAACGAGGAGCTCCGAAAATAAAGGTGGCCGTGTATGTTCCACAGCTCAAATTGCCTCCTGCCATCTCCCTTACCCTGTCACACCAAGGTTCAGTCCATATTAACTTTAATCGGTTCAAAGAGCTTGACCCGGGCAATAAAAAACCGCCCCCGAAAGGGCGGCTATCAGGCAAAAGCGACTTGGATATGCAGCGTTTTGATTCTCGACATCATTTCTTTGTAGCCCGAATTCGATAACATGCAGCCAAAATGACTGCCGGAATCGAAATAAGCTGTCTTGAACAGAGGATTAACCATCCTCACTTTGTCTACATTAACCACTACTGTACGATCGCCCTTTACGAAGTTGAACCCTGAACCGTTCAGAGTCTCCACCCAATACCGAAGCGTACCGGACATATAATAAACCTCGTCCATCGAATCCTCAATAGCGTGAACCGCGATCTTTCCCGTGGAAGGATCGTACTCCATAAACATGATATCCGGAATGGGGATCGGTAAGGTCTCCGTAAGCCCGTTCGGGTCTCTTGTCACAGTGAGTGTGTTCATTGATGCCACCCCACTTTACTTAAGAAGTTCTTCCGGCGTCTCCGGTTGATGAATGTACAAAATACTAAAGCTGGTGACCGCTACTAGTGCGATACCGGACAGGCATGAAGCCAGTCCATACATAACCGTCCGTTTCAAAAATCCCAAGGATTCATCACCCTCTCTTCGTCCTGATTCCTGATAGTAATGTGAGCGATTGAACAAAAAAACTGACGGTTAACGCGGGAGACTCGATAAAAAAAGCGGCCAAAACAAGAACAGCGCCAATCACCTTAAGCTTCGGATAATGTCGCTTAGGGATTCGGGTCTGCTTCTCAACGCCCACCGGCGCCAAAAGAAGGATTAACAGAAAGCTGACGGCGTTCATTCCATACATCGCGGCTTCTCCCGGCCGGATATAAGACATCACGGTAAACGCCAGCGTGGTGACCACTACGCAGGCTGTGCCCGATTTCAAATGAACTCCGCCTGTGAGCTGCCTGAGCACCGCAAAAGAAACCAGAATAACGGCAACTTCCCGGAGGTTGCCGGTAAACATCGAAATGGACAAGCTGAGGGCGACGATAAACACGACGTTCAGAACAACCGTCATAGAGAACGTCAATACAGCCAGGGACGCCGGATGCTCCGGTACCGTTTGCTTGATGCGTCTGGCTGCTGCGGCTGCCAGGGTTTCGATCAATACTCCCGTTCCTTTCTTACTGCGAAATAAAGCAAATATACCGATGTTACAGTGAAGAAAAGTAAGTTAATATAAACCTGATTAAAATACATTATATAAGAAACTGACAGAAGTACAAGCGCAATCAGAGCAATTACCATAATATCTTCAAATTTGAAGCGCAGCCGTTCCATGTCAAACGGAAAGCCGTAGCCAAGCCTGTAGATCAGCCAAGCCGCCAGTATAATCAATACGCCGGATACTCCTTGGAGCGCATATCCGTTTCCTACGGAGGCTTTGGCCGTCTCGATCGACCCGAACATCGCAAGTGCGACGACGGTCTGCACGACACCAAAGATGACGTAACCCGAAATGGTGGTAATAAAGGCCCATGCCAGCGGCATTTTGACGACCGTTGCAAAAAACAGTGCAAAAAACACCATGGTCACCACCGGCATCAGTTCGCCAAGCGCAAATTCATTCCGCAGAATATAACTGGGCAAGTTGACCAGGAGTGTCAGCACCAGGGCCTGCCAAGCATGATTTTTATACGGATAGCGGAACAGACACATGATTAAAAAGTAGAGCGAAAAAGCTTCAATTGTGGAAAAAAACATAAATCCCACAGGTTTCCAAAACATTCCAACGACACCGCCCGACCCAAATTTCTGTGCAGATTTATTATATACCTCCCGGGAAAAGCGGTACATAACTTCTTCAATCTGCTGGTTAAAACACGTTTGAAGTGTTCGTTTGTCCGCATACCGCATAATTCGCACTTGCGGAAAAAACCAAACGTATTTGTCCTATATATCGGCCGGAAGTAGCCGCTTATTTAGCAATCATTTGCTTACTTGCGCAAATTATCTTCATAAGGCTCAAACGTTACCGAAACAGGTTCTAGGCCTTTTTTGCCTGGCCCGTAAACGAACCTGAAATCGCCGGCATACTGTGCAAAGCCGAAGCTTCCGGCCGATTTTGCGATAAGCCGCCCCTCTTCCACGCTGTAGTATGTAATGCCGCCGAATCCCAGTTTGCCGTTGTCATTAAACTTATAATCCCCGCCCATACCGGGTATACGGACCTCCACCGGTTCCTTGCCCTTCACCTTCACGGTGATTTTCAAATCCTCCCCATCCGCAGCTATGGTCGAGTCGATCAGGCGGTCCGCCGCAGCTTCGGGAGGCGTTACCGGCCGTTCTTTGCCGGTTGCCGGGTCCACCACATGAATTTCTTCCGTATGCAGCCCGGTGCCATATCCGGTTATCAAGACGACAACGGCCTCTTTCCGGGAGTCCCCGTCAATGTCGGCATAGTAGAGACTCGGTTCGCGGGATACCATCCGCGGGACTTCCCAATCGTAACGGTAGCGCTTGCCCTCCAATTCCAGCACAAACCCTTTGTAAATAGAGCCTTGTTTGGAAGCGGCGAACAGCTTGGCCTCTTTCGCAGGCCCCGCTGCCGCAAGAGGCTCCTGCGGCGTTCTTACGGTGGTGCTTACGCTGCCGGACTCCACGCGGATCGTTCCTGTGGCTGAGTCCACGCTGGCCGTCGCGCCAGTAAGCATGTTGAGCGCATCGGCCGGAATATAAAGCCGGCTTTTGCGCAGCACCGCGGCGGCGGGCAGCCGCTGCTCGCTCCCAAAATAGGTGAACACCGGGCTCCCGGCATGCAGCACGGAAGTAAATCCGTCATTGGCCGAAGTCAATGTCAGCTTCTTATTCAGGTTGTCCCAATTCAGCTTGTATGGATAATATTCGGTCATCATCCGGACGGGAACATACCACTGCCCTTCGGCAAAAAAAGGGGTTCCGGGCGATACGGATGCCTCGCCGTCAACAAGCAGCTTGGGGGACGCAGCGGCGGCCGCTTGCGGGCAAGCAGGAGAAAACGATGTCAATATTCCGCATAAAGCAATGGAAGCGGCGGTTGCCGCGATGATTTTTTTCAATGAAAACAGCCTCCTGTAAAGTAAAATAAAGCCGTATTCTTTACATTATATAGTAAAGAAAAGGGCTTACGGTTACCCTGATGTAACTTTTTGGAGACAAGCTTGAGATCATGGCAGGCGTTCCGTTACAATGTGGAAGAACATCCGCAGCTTAGCAGCTTTAAACCGCGGGCGGCCCTGAAACGACTATTACCGGCGAATACCGCCGCACTCGGGAGAGAAGAAAACATGAAGAAACCGATTGTAGCCATTGACATGGACGATACGCTCTGCCATCTGGTGCCCCGGGCGATCCATTATCATAATGAATTGTTTCCTAGCCTCCAGCTCGCGCTGGATCATATCACGAGCTTTGACCTAAGCGGAATCTGGCATCCCGAATGCTCGGAGGAGATGTTTTTCGGCAGACCGGGCCTGTATGAGGAGCTTGAACTGTTTGATGAACATACGGTGGAGGAAGTCCGCAAAATGACAGAGATTTACGACGTCATTATTGTTACGGCAGCCCGTCCGGCCTCGGTTCCCGAGAAGTGGCGCTGGCTGCAGCGCCATCTGCCGTTCATTCCGTTCGATAACTTTTTTGTGGCCAAACGCAAATATTTGCTGGACTTCGATCTGCTGATCGACGACGGGCCGCATAACCTGCTGGCCGCAAGGGAAGCGGGCAAAGAAACGATCCTGATTCCCCGGCCGTGGAACGCGCCGATCCAGCCCGAATTTTGCGTAAAGGACGGCTGGGAA
This sequence comes from Paenibacillus nanchangensis, assembly GCF_046543445.1. Lineage (NCBI taxonomy): Bacteria > Bacillati > Bacillota > Bacilli > Caryophanales > Paenibacillaceae > Paenibacillus > Paenibacillus nanchangensis. The sequence continues at coordinate 64,139 of NZ_JBHOFD010000012.1, read as the reverse complement.
GGCATGTTTGATCTGGTTGGCGAACGCCTGGCAGGACGCCGGCTGCCAAAAGCGGCGGCTGGGGAATAAAACAAGCGGAGCCGCGCGCGGCCCCTGCTCTAAACTTCGGCCCTCGACCTTCCGACAATAGGGGAATGAGCTTATTTTATGGAATGGGAGAGGAAGTAAATTGAAAAAGATGGTTGCCGGCCTTGTCGCCGGACTGCTGATCGGATCGGCCGGCATGGCTGCCGCCGCCTCGATCCCAACGGTGCAGGCGATGCTGGTTAAATTCTCGTTTGTCGTGGACGGAAAACAACAGAAGCTGCAGCACGACCCGCTGCTGTATAAAGGAACAACCTATCTGCCGGTGCGTGAAATGAGTGAATTGCTCGGCTATGAGGTTGGTTTTGACAACAAGAAAAAATCAGTGGAGCTGAACCCGCCGAAGGAAACAGACAGCGCGGCCGGAGCGGCCGCTTCCGCCGGGACCAAAACTGGGGACAAAGCCGCCACCATCCCTGCTGAGAACTGGATTTCCCTTAAAGAGCTTAAAAATTTCAACATTACGGTATCCGGCGACCTAGTCCAAACCTTGACGCTGATCTCCGGCCCGAGGGTCGTGGAAATTTCCCTGCCGGAGAAGCAGCAGGGGCGCTACACCGCGCCAACTGCTTGGGGAAAGGTAGAGCTTGAGTTCACCGATAAAGGCATACTGATTGACATAAAAAGTCTGGAAACCGCAGGTTTTTTTGCTCCTTAACCTGCGGGCTTCTTTCCGGCAGGAATCCAATAATCCAATCCCGCCGGACGGCTCCGCAGCTCCGTTTTTAACGGATGCTCTGCGGGGCTTCGCTGTTTTATCGGGGCTTCGCTATCTTATCGAGGCTTCGCTATCTTATCGAGGCTTCGCTATCTTATCGAGGCTTCGCTATCTTACCGGGGCTTCGCTATCTTACCGGGCTTTCAGCCGCCTTAAAGCGGCCCGCCCTCAAATCCAATCGGCCACCCGTCTGCCTTGAACTTAACCTTGTACTGAAACGCATATGGATAATCTCCATACACAAATTCCAGCGTAAAGCCGGTCACCGGCCGCCCCTCATAACTGCGGAACTGCCCGACAGACAGATACATCAGCTCGTAGTCTTCCTCTGGCTGATGCGGAAAAAACTCACGAAGATACCGCAGCGCCCCGGCCAAATGCTCGGGATAACGGCTGACCACCTGTTCCAACAGCTCCAGCATCTCCGGACTCGGAGCTTCAGGCCCGCCGTCCACCCATACCTCCACTCCCTCCCATTTGCCGAGATCGGCGCTGCGGTACCACCGGTATTCCGCTCGGTCACCGTCGTGACCGCCGGTAAGGGTCTTTTCCCGGAGCCATTCGCCATGCGGCTTCAATCCGCTCCCGTTCATGCCTGCATCCTCCTTTAGTTCCAAATTTCCTCAACGGGACGATCTTTTCTATCATTAGATTCTTTTGATATTATAGCATCTGAGTTGACTTCCTTATTGGCGTCTGGACCTTTAATTACGTATCTAAAACTATTCCAGGTAAGACGCACGACACACTCACTATACAGAAGGACCACAGAAAGGAGCAGTCCAGCATGACAGAAGATACCGTGTCTTTTCCTTGCCCGGCCTGTAAGGGGATTGCGGACAAAGCCCCGAAGGAAAGCGACCGCTTCGATATATGCGGGATAGAAGAAGCAGCGGAATGGTCCGATTTTACTCCTGATGAAATTCCCGCGCTGGATGAACGGATTTGGGCCAGGTCGGAGCGGCTCCCGCTGCCCGGCGAGCTTAAAGCGGTCCGGGTTTCCCACCCGTTTCATATGAGCATCGGGGAGACTTTTTGGACACTTTTCCTGCCTGCTTTGTCCCATTTTAACGGCTGGGATTCCCATCCTGAAGAAATAAACGGCTCGGGGTTTGTGCAGTGCACGCTGGAACGCATCCTCGAACGGGGCGAAAATCAGGCTTGGGTTGCCCTCCGGATTAAACGGACCATTAGCCTGCCGGAGATAGACGCTGTGCTGCCGCAGCGGGACGGTTCCGGATATCTTGAACCATTGGGCTGGTATGGTGAGCCTGATGTTTTCCGGCACGGGGAATGGACGTTTTTCAGCGTAAGCGCGCAGGGCAATCTCGGCGTATGGGCGCTAATCCGGCAGCATAAGTCAGCCAACCGCCTTGTCGCTATGGGGGAGTGGGAGTTTCATTCCAGCCTGGTATTTGGAGGCAACCTCGTTGTCCCGGACGATGAGTTCGAGGCGATGCTTGCCAAAGCGGGGGAGTAGCCGGAACAGAGTACATTTTTTCAAAAAATCATCATCTGGGCGGGGCAGCGCCCTTCCCTTCCCTTCCCCTTCCCCCTTTTATCTCGCCTTCTCCGCATTCAGCTATTTTTCAACTTTGCCGTGTAGCATAAAGCTGCCTGTCAAATGAGCTGAAAAAGGAGGGTTCCCATGCGATTTAAAATCGCAACTCAAACGTTGTATTTGATGCTTGCGCTGTTTGCCGGGCTGTTTATTGTATCGTCTTTATTTATCCGGGCCAGGTACTCCTATTATGTATACGGCGATACACCCGTGCTGGAAAAACAGCAGCTTGGCGCCCTTCTGGCGGGAGCCGGACTGCTCCTCGCGTTTGGCTTCCTTCTCCACCGTTTATGCCGGCCGCTGAACAAATACAAACCAAACGCGGTCCTCCCCCTAGTCCTATGCTTGTCCGGCGCCGTGCAAACGGCGGTTGTTTTTGCTTTTACCCGGGTGCCTACCGACGATTCCCAGACCGTGCTCTCCCTGGCGCTGGATATGCTGTACCGCAGCGATTATTCGTCGTTTGAGGGGGGCGGGTATCTGTACATGTTTCCTTTTAATTTTTCGACCGTGCTTTATTTGGAAACCCTGCTGGCCGTATTTCCGGATAACTATCTGGTGCTGAAGGCGGGAAATATCCTGTTTTCGCTGGTGACAAGCCTGATGATTTATTTGATCCATCAGGAGCTGGGCGGCAAAAACAGCGGCAAAAACTATGGGGTTCTGGTGTTCGCTGCGGCATATCCCCCTGCTCTGCTGATGAGCAATTTTATATATAATGATGTGATCGCAACGGCTCTGCTGACGGTGTCCATCTATTTCACCATCCGGTTTGTCAAAAGAAAAACGCTGGCCTCCATCCTGTTCGCATCCATAGCTTTGGCGGCGGGAAACTATTTCCGGGGCGTTGGCGCAATCGTACTGATTGCCGCCTTAATCTATATTTTGTTTAATACACGGTCCATCGGATGGAAAAAAACCGCCGTTTCACTGGCGCTGCTTGCGGTCTGCTTTAACGTTCCCGGCTGGACGCAAACCGCGGTGCTGCAGGCGGCCCATATCACAGACGAACCGGCATCCCGCAACGCGGCTCCGGTTTATATGTGGCTCCACATGGGGCTTAACGAGGAAACCTTCGGGTTCTGGGACAACATGGAGAGCTACAGCATTTATCAACGGGAGGCGGGCTATAACAAAGCCGAAAGCACGGTTCTTTTTAAAGCAGCCATCCGGGAAAAACTGTCCTCCGCAACAGGGAGGGAACTCGCCAGTCTGTACTTCAAAAAGCTGGTGTGGACCTGGACGGAAGGAACTTATCAGCTCGACCGGTACGGTATCGGCGGCGAAGGAGGCATGGCTGCGGACCGGGCGACCGGACCTGTGATGGGCGGATATGTGTATTCTACGGCTGTTTCTGAGCTGTTCCAGGGCGACTCCCCTTACCGGTCGGGTCTTCTTTGGCTGCTCTACTGCATGAATTTTTTGATGTACTGCGGGATGCTGATCCGGCTGATTAGCGGAATCCGGTCGCACCGGCGGGACGAGGTGTTTCTGGTTCTTGTGGTGCTTGGTTTCATCGGCTTCTATTTACTGTGGGAGATCAAATCCCGCTATCTTTTTCCCGTGTATCCGGTGCTGATTGTCCTTTCCTATTCCGGGTTCAGGCAGGCCTATCAGTTGTTGCTGCAAAAAAAGGAACAGCGAAAGTCCCACGCCCTCCGCGCGGAGAAGCCCCTTCCCCCAAAAAGCGCATACCGGCTCGCTCGAAGCCTGTCCCTGCTGGGCTGCGCCGTGCTGCTCACCTCCTGCAGCGCCATTACGGCGCAGCAGATCGGGGACAGCGGCTCCGGCTCCGGGATGAACGGAGCCAGGCCGGGCGACCGGCGCGGCGGCGGGGCGGCAGGTGAAGCCGGCGGGATGCGGCCGGGCGGAATGGACCGGCAGGGGCCGGGGCAGAATTTCGGCCGCCAAGGGCGGGCCCAGGCCGCAGCCGATGTAACGGGCACCGTCGTCGCCGTGGACGGGGACAAGCTTACGGTGCAGACGTCCGGGACGGAGCGGCTGCCCGGGGGGGCGGACGGCAAGGCGCTTGCCCCGGACTCGGCGGAGACGGGCAGCGGGGCGCTTGCCCCGGACTCGGCCGAGACGGGGGACGGGGCGCTTGCGCCGGACTCGGCCGAGACGGGGGACGGGGCGCTTGCGCCGGAATCAGCCGCAGCGGGCGGCGGGGCGCAGGCACCGGAATCCGCGGCGGCGGGCGGCGGGGCGCAGGCGCCGGACTCCGACTCAGCGGACTCGCCCGCACCCAGCCAGTCCGAAATCGCCGGCCCCCAGACCGTGCTTACGCTAACCGGGAGGACCGTGTTTTCCGCCGGGAACGGCGGGGATCCCTCCGGTCAGGACCGGCCGGAGAACTCCCTGAGCCGGTCCGATCTGCAAGCCGGCCAGACCGTAAGGATATGGCTGACTGAGGGTACAACCGAGGCGGAAAGGGTGCAGATTGTGCAGCCTTAGCCTTCTTTTTTTTCGGGACAAACCAAAAACTCCTCAGAGACAAGCGGAACCGGTCCGCGAGTCTTTGAGGAGTTTTCCTGCTGCTTGGTGAGGGGTACAGCTACCCCCAGCCTGTTCATCTCAGATAATGCTTTTTAAAATCCGGGTGCATCGCAAACTTCCGTCTCAGGTCCACCAGGTTTTTGCCGAACGACTGTTCAAGGACATCCCGGTGCTTGTTCAAAATTTCCTGCAAATAGATATCGTGAATGATGACTTCGGTGATCGGCATCACGAGCCCGATATGCATCGTCCAGGCGGCCCGGCTATTCTCCGCCAAAGATACAATGCCCGCCACCACCTCTGACTCGTCAGCGCTGATGACCATCCAGCGTCCGTCATATTCTTTGGTGATTTCTTCGCTTTCGTCATGCTGGTAGATCGTTCCTTGGGGAAACACAATTTCCCCGTAACCCATCACCCAGATCCGGACGCCCCGCCCGGCCGCCGATTCCAGCGCCGCTCTAAGTTCGCCAAAATCCTCTTCCCACACCTCCAGCAGGATGCGGTGCTGCGCCTTCTCGATACAATCAATCGCTTTGTCCAAAATCTCCCGCCGGCCCGTGATGTTCCAAATGTTCTCCCGGTCAGCCGACGATTGTTCGAACCTCTCCAGCGACTGCTCCGCCCGTCTGAAATGCTCCTCCGCCTTCAGCCGGCGGTTGCGGACCAGTTCCTTCGCCTGCACGGGGACATACTGGGGCGTTGATCCGTAGCTGACAAAGATATCGCCGCGCATAACCAGCGCTTCAAGCACTTCGTAAATTTTGGACCGGGGCACCCCGGAGTTTTTGGCTACCGCGTAACCGGTTAAAGGCGATTCCTCCAAAAGCGCAAGATAAGCCTTAGCTTCATATTCCGTAAACTGCAGATTTTTCAGAATCGGCAACAGTTCCTCTTTCATTGACGACCTCCATTTTTAGATAGTCGCTACCTTTGTAACGTTTATTTTATCAAAAAGGATTGAAAGCTGGCAAAACCTTCTGCTAAAATAGATAAAACTAACAGTCGCTACAAAAGTAACTACTAAAGAAGGTGCAGAATGAAACCGGATAAGTCGATTCAAATGTGCTTCCTGGCCTGTATAACGGCCGTTGTCTTGTGGAGCGCCTCGTTTATCGCAACCAAAATGGCCTACGAAACGTTAGCGCCAATCCAGCTCGGGTTCGTCCGCACGCTGCTGGCTGTCATTGTATTCTGGCTGATTCGGCAGGGGACGAGAAACCGGGAACGGCTGGACCGGCGGGATTGGCTTCGCGCAGCAATAAGCGGATTGCTGGGAATGACCCTTTATTTTGCTTTTGAAAATGTGGGGGTAAGTCTGACGACCGCGTCCAACGCAGCGCTGATTGTCGCCTCTTTCCCGGCCATGACGATGCTGCTTGAATTCGTGATCTACAAGCAAAAGCCAACAGGGCAAAAAATCGTCGGCATGGTCCTGGCGCTGGCCGGCGTTGCCGCCTTGACGGGAGTTAACAGCGGTGAGTCGGACAATGCGCTGCTCGGCAATTTGTGCCTGCTGGGCGCTGGGGTCGTGTGGGCTTTTTACAACTTTCTCACCCGCGGCCTTTCGGCAAAATATTCCTCGATGACCCTGACGTATTATCAGATGCTGACGGGAACAGTCTGGTTTGTTCCCATCGTCCTCTTGGAGGGTGCAGCATGGGAAATGCCGACCACCGGTTCTTTGTCGGCCGTGCTTTTTTTGTGCCTGGGATGTTCCGTGCTTGCGTTTGTCCTGTATAACTATGGCCTGAAACAGCTGACTGCCAGCGTATCCGTGTCCCTGCTGAACCTGGTGCCGGTCTTGGGGCTGCTCCTGTCCGTGTGGATTCTCGATGAAACGGTGACGCCGGGGCAGCTTGCGGGCGGTATTGTCGTTATTATCGGGGTGGTGCTCAGCACTGTGTCGTTTAAAAAGCGGCAAAATGTAGAGTTATCCCAGCAATAATCTCCCTGCTCGATCAAAGGCAAACCATGTTGCGAACAGCGCTATACAGCTCCTTTCCACCCGGCGAACTGAATCGGGACAACAAAAAGCAAGAAAAAAAGCTTCCCGCAGCCCTACGCCTTTTCGGGAAGCTTTTGTACCTTTCAACCATCAGGATCAATCTGGGCAAGCAGCCGAATATCCTGGTTCACTCCGCCTCGCCCCCAGCTCAACGCACACGAACCATCTGCGCCATTATGATTGGAATCTTCAATGTCCGGATTTCCTCGGCGTTCAACGGGTTACGGTATATTTCCGTCCACTCGCCGCTGCCGGTGTCATACCGGGTTTGATGCACATTATAGGTAGCAATTTGCTCCTGCCCGTCCTGCCCGTCCTGCCCGAAGAACAGGCGGCTCGAATGCAAATCCGTTACAGCATACGTGTTCCCGGTTCCTTTGGACTGCCGCAGCTCAAATCCTTTTTCCTGAAAAGACACTTGTAAACGGCCCTTGAGGGCTTCCGGCATCTGCAGCACCTTCCGATGGGCAAGATCCAGTGTCAGATAATCCGTATAGTTCTCGTCCGATGTATCCGGAAGCATCAGCAGCTGAATATGCTCAGGCTGGGCCAGCAGGTTGCTCGGAAAATGGAATGTTTCCTGCAGCCCGCTGGTTCCCGCGGCGGTTGATTTGAACACCGGACGCAGCATGACCGTCTGGTCTCCGCTTCCCGTGAACAGCAGAGGCGCTGCCGGTATGGACGGTTGTTCGCTCTCTTTGGAGGTTACCGTTGCCTTCATTTGCAGAGGCGATAACTCCACCTGCTTGATGTTATAGTTATGCTCTTTAAGCTCCACGTCCTGATTGATCTTAATCGTCTCGGAAGCTGTCTTTTTGGTAAAGCGCGGTTCCAGTATCTGCTTCGTTCCATAACCCGTGGACCAGACCTTAACCTCCTCCTTCGGGCTGCCGATTTGAGCCGCATCATACAGCCATAATTCCAGCCCAATATCCATATTCTCCGGAAAGGTCTGACTCTCCTCAAGCTGAATCACACCAATCGCATTAAACCGGTTTCCGCTGTCCGGCACTGTTTTTCCAAGCAGACTGCCCGTTTGGTACTGGTTTCGATCCAAAACGGATTTCCGCCTGCTTATCTCTTCGGCGATCAAGATTTCCGCATCCTGATCTCCAAACAGACTTTGGGTATACACAACCCGTCCGGAATCGGCATCTTTAAGCTGCAGCTGCTTCATCCCATAAACTGCCCGCCCCGGAGGAGGTTCGACGGTATACAGTACAAACAAGAGATTGTCTTCTGCAATAACGGCGTTCAGCGTCATGCTTACACCATCCCAACTAAACATCTCATTAACGGGCTGATAATACCCATTTTGAATAGCCGACACAATGGACTGCTTATACTGGGAAGCACCAGCCAGCTCAATGAACGGTTCCAGCCCCGTCATTTTAGGCCCCTCCGGAAGGTGCGTCTGCTGCGGAACGGATTCGGACAGGCTCTGCGGCAGAAGAAGGGCGAGAATCACCAGCAAACCCGCTACAGCCGCTGCTATCGCAGGCCGGTTAAATCGTATACTGTGTCGGTTAAACCGTATTTTGTTGGGAATCGGCCGCCAAGTATCTGTTGAAGCAGTGCCGCCGCCTGTTTGAGCCGCCCGTATCCCTTCGTGGATCGCCCGCTGCTGATCGAGGTCGTTCGCCCGCATTAACTCCTGACGCATTCTGGCTGCATCATCGGACAAAAGAAGTTCTTCACGATTCTTCATTCTCCCACGCTCCTCCATTCTTCAGCTCTTTTCGAAGCTGCTTTAGGCCCTGCCGCTGCCACGATTTCACGGTACTCTCCGACCGGTTCAGGATGGAGGCAATCTCCGCATAGGTCAGGTCATGATAATACTTCAGCAGCAGCACATGCCGGTGTTTGAGCTTCAGCCGGTCCAGCACCTCCAACATCTCTAGCCGGTCGTAATTCATTCCTTCAACCGGTTCCGGCAGCCGTTCTTCCCGCAGCGGAGCCAGCCTTTTGCTTCGCCTTCGTTCATCAATACACACATTGATCAATATCCGGATCAGCCAGGTCTTGAACAGCTCCGGATTTTTCAGCGAACCCCGCTTGCTCCATGCCCGGAAGGCCGTCTCCTGCAGCGCTTCAAGAGCATCACTGTCACTGCGCAGATAACTGCAGGCGATCGCATAAAGCTGGCTTCTGCACTCCAGCACCGTTTGTGTAAAAAACGCCTCATTTTGCAGATCCGCAGGCATCGTGCGCCGCATCTCCATTTGAGACGGATTCATAGGCACCGTCCCCCTTTCTCTGATCATTAGACGGCGCTGCCGCACAAAAAGACGAACTTGCATAAAAAAAGAACAGCCGCTTTCGGGCTGCTCCCTTTATAGTCAGGAGGGCGCACCTTTCGCGCTGTTCTTTTCGAGTAAAATGCCCGTTTCTCCTTCCGGCAGCTGCTGTCTGTCTCAGCATCACTGCAGCCCACTCTTCGCGGCTAACACTGTTTAGTACTTGTCCGCCACCGCCCCGAGAACCGCCGCGCGGACGTACGGCTGTCCCTGAAGCCGTTCCAGCCGCTGCGGCGTCCCGGTGACGACAACGCCCAGGAGACGTATATCGCTTTCGTCCGGAGCGTCTTTGTCTTTCTTCAGATAATTGTAAATGTGTTCGTATTCCTTGTAATAACGGCCTTTGGCCTCCAGACCGTATTGCACATTCCGCACAAAATCCCCCGCATCCACCTGGTCAGAATCCGGATGAATCCCAAAACCGTAAACGTTGTAGATCTTGGTCATCGGCAGCGGGTAGCTGGTGCCTCCGGTTTCGTCCTTATACGGCTTGAAATGGAAGGTCTCCCGGTTGTCGTACGTATCCACCCAATACCACACCGGTCTTACGCCTTGCGGCAGCATGCTCTGAACTTCAGCCAGCGAATAATCCTTATCAAAGGATAACGCCAGCTCTGCAACTTTAGGAGAGGGAAGGTTCGCCAGCCGGTTTAGATCATTTACTATTTTGCCATTGTAATCCACGCCCGGTATATAAAACATCAGCTCGCGCTGCCCATTGGCCGCGTTGTATGACCGGTTATACTTGTAGTCCTGACGCTGCATCTCGGAATCAGTAACCTGGATCCCGCTTCGGCCTCCCGTACCGGACAGCTTCAAGAAGCCAGGTACCTTATAATCCGTCCAATAGGACCCCCATGGGACCGGTACGCCCTCTACAATTTTATAGGTGGACAGTTCAAGCGTTCCGGATAAAAACCCCCTCTGGTCCCGGTAGCCCCCTTCATACTCATTAGGACTTGTCATTGATCTGTACAATAATTCTTCCCGCAGCGCCTGATCGGAAGCCCGGTACGTCAACTGAAGTGCGCCGAATTGGATCAATATAACCGCGGCGATGCTCACAATAAGCGAAATCGAAATGTTGCGGACCCAGGTTCTGCGTTTTGCTTGTTTTAGCACCTGCTTTAGGGATTCGTCGCCCTGCTCTTCCCATGGCTTGGTCACTGTTTTTCCTCCCCTTCGTATTGTTTGATAAACTGCTGCCGGGCCCGGAACAATGCGGCTTTGACCGCTTCCGGCGTAATGCCCAGCAGTTCGCCGATTTCCCGGTACGATAACTCCAGTTCGTATTTCAGCAAAATCAGCTGTCTGTGTTGAGGTTTCATCGCTGAAAGGGTGTGTTCAATCCGCTCGCGCAGCTCCTGCCGGAGCAGCAGCTGCTCCGGTTCTTCCCTTTCCGGTGCCGCATAGTCGGGAACTTCCGCCGGATAGCTGAACCGGCTGCGCCGGCGGCATAAATCGTAGTACCGGTTAATCGCCGTTTTGTACATCCAGGCGCTGAATTTGTTTTCATCTATTGCTTCTATATATAGCAGCGCTTTGTATAACGTGTCCTGAACCACATCCTCTGCATCGAGGGCCGGAGCGCCCAAGCGGATTAAATATCGTTTGATTTCACCGCATTTGCGGTGAAGGTGGTCGTGAAGCTGCCCGGGCCTCATCCTGCACCTCCCTTCGCCTGTATAACGAACGAACCGGACAAATGTTGTGAACGGGATCAAAATTTACGAAAAAAAGGCCAGCCAGAAAATTTCCGGCTAACCTGGTCATACGAGCAAGAGCCTGCCCGCAATGCAGATTCCTGCTAACTTCCTATACTGATTTCATATCGCGGATAACTGACAGCTGACAGCCGTCAGCCTCACTTTAGGACGACATGACCTGACCTCTTTACCGCCGCCCCTCACTTTAGGATGACATAATTTCCTTGCCGCCGCCCCTCAGCTTGGACAGCTCCGGCAGCGTTACACCGGCAAGAATCAGCACGACCCCAACCCACTGCAGTCCGCTGACGTGCTCATGCAGAACCAGCGTGGACAGCAGCACGGCTACAGGCAGCTCGACCGCTCCAAGAATTCCGGCCATGGCTTCGCCGATCCGGGGCACCCCGACGGCAAACAGCAGCGGCGGGATAAAGGCGCCGAACAGGCCAAGCAGAAATCCGAACAGCAGCAGCGGTCCCCAAATCAGACCATTAAAGAGAAAATGCGGAGGAAACAAAATGCAAAGTAAAATAAATCCGCCTGTCACCATCCACGCACTCCGGTATACCGGATGGGCGGAGGGGACAACTTTGCCGCTAAACAGGATAAACATAGAGTAGCTGACCGCAGACAACAGTCCGAACATCAGGCCCTGCCAGTTAAAATGTTCCGTGCCCTGACCCAAAAGTCCGGCGGCCAGGAATGTTCCGGTGAACAGGATCAGCAGCGTCCACAGCATAATATTGCTGGGCCGTTTGCGGCTGATCGCCGCCTGGATCAGTACGCTGATCCAAGTGAACTGGAACAGCAGCACGATAGACAAGGAAGCCGGGTTATAACGAAGCGATTGATAATACAACAGCCCCGTAGCCGCGGTCGGCGCTCCCGCCAGGATCAGCAGCCCTCTCTGCTTCCAGCTCAGCCGGCTGAGCACCGCCGGGTTGTCCTGGGATTCCCCCTGGCGCCCCGCTTTTCTTTTGTTCATAAACTTTGTATACAGAACCAGCAGCCAAGAAAGCACAAACCCGGTTAGCAGCTGTGCTCCCACCACTTCACCAAGCTGATAGCCATGACCATACGCCTTCACGACAATCGTGGACAGGATGCCGTAACTTACGGCCCCCGCAAATACCGACAACAAATATTTCATTGGTTAAGCCTCCTGTGTGTAGTAAACCCCTGCGCCTTAAACGCAAAAAATCCTAACTAGATGTGAAGGAAATCAATTTCCTCATCATCGTAGTTAGGAAGTATAGGCTCCCTGTAGAAACCCCCGCCCTTGTCTTGCCGACGATTGCAGGGTTATACGAGATACATATTTAAAATTGCGGCAAAAGCTCTATCCATCTTACACAGCAGGACAGATTATTGTCAACCCTCTGTTCCTCTCCATCCCTTTTTAAACTGCACCGCAATACCGTTTCAATCTCCCGCGCTCCCCATTTTAATCTATTTTGCACCAACCTCTCACTTGTTCGGGACGATATGCCGAATATAAAAGTTGAACATGAATATTGGGTGGCCAGCGGAACTTATTGGAAAAGAAGGCGCCGATTTCATGGCTTTTTGGCGTGTGCCAAGTTAAGCTGTGTTTTGAAACCTGCAGCTGCCTCCAGTATGCCGCGGGATTCCATTCATCTAGAGCCACATCAGAGGAGGAAATCAACGTGGGACGAGCCGGAACAACCAAAACGGATCTAAGGGTAAAACTGTATTTAATTATGCTGGTGCCGCTGTTAGCTATGGGAGCATTGATTATGTGGAGTACCCAGTCATCCAGTAAAAACGCTGCAATCACCACAATTCAGGAGAAGACTCAGGAACTGGCCGTAAATACCGCCGGGCTGCTCGGCAGCGATTCGGATCGGATTGCCCGATTGTACAGCAGCGGCTTGGAGACCACCGAGGATTACAAACATCTCAGGGATGAAATTCTAAACGTAAAGCTCCAGTCCGGAGCGCTTTATGTGTATATGTATAATCACACACCGGATGGCTGGATGTATACGGTCGACGGGGCGCCTTGGGACGATGCCGAATACAGTCCGTATGGAAGCGAAATGAAGTTCGATCCCAAAATTGAAAAACGGCTGTTAAACGGCGAGGTAGTCACCACCGGGATTGTTAACGATCCGGTCTGGGGAGCGCTTTTATCCTCGTTTTCACCCATCAAATCTTCTGACGGCACAATTATCGGCTATTTAGGTATCGATATATCCGCGAAGGCAGTTAACCGGATTACAGCCGAAACGGTGACAGATTCCTACCGGGCCGTTCTCCCTATTTTTGCCGCGGTACTGATTATATCGTTGTTCATGATGCTGCTTGTCGTGAGGGGGATTATCCGGCAGGTTCGTGACATTAAAGCAAATCTTGAACAGGTCGCCGGCGGCAATCTTAACGTGGTATCGAAACGGATTACTAAAGATCAGCTGGGGGATGTCAGTGGGTTAATCAACCGGATGGTCTCCCAATTAACCCAAATCCTTATGGGGATTCAGCAGGGATCAAATACGCTGCAGCAATCCTCGCATCACATAGCCGACACAGCCCGGACGAACTTCCGCCAGATTGAGGAGTTATCGCGTGCAGTTGAGGAAATCGCCGAAGGGGCGACAAAGCAGGCAGCCGAAACGGAATCGGCAGTCAAAAACTCCGGTGAGCTCGCTGCGATAATGGATGAAGTGGGGTCCTACGTGCACCAGTTTTCGGATACTTCCAAACGGCTGACGACTGTTCAAGAACAGGTCACCCGCGAACATGAGGTGCTGTTGGAAAAAGGGCGGGCGCATGCCGAAGAGGTCGGGCATTTGCAGGTCATCTCCAAATCATTAACCACCCAATCCGAACTGGCCGCTTCCATAAGCGACCAAATCCACGGTATTTTGAAACAAACACAAATCCTCTCTCTGAACGCTTCCATTGAGGCGGCCCGGGCCGGGGAGGCAGGCAAGGGCTTTGCGGTGGTTGCGGGGGAAATGGGGCAGCTTGCCCGGAAATCAGAACATTCGATTCAGGAGATTGATTCGATTCTGGAGTCCTTTGTGCAGCAGACACACCGGATGGCCAGACATTTTGATGAGAACATGGAGGCGGCCAAAGAGCAGGAGCTCCAGATTGTCGGCTGTCTGAACACATTCGGGCAGATTAATGCAATTTCGGCGGAGGTGCACAGCCTTGCGCTGCGGCTTGAAGACCGGACTGCAAGTATGCATACGATCCGGCAGGAAGTGGAAGAGCATATCAGCTATATCGCATCGGCAACCGAGGAAACCTCCGCGATGTCGGAAGAAGTCGCTGCCGGCGCAATTGAGCAGAAAAAGGCGGCAGAGCAGCTGTCACAGGTGTCAGAGCAGCTATCCGTACTTGCAGGCGATCTCAAATCTTATTCCGATCAGTTTGAATTGGCGGCTCATGCCCAAACCCCAGAAACCGCAGGCGATTCAGTGCGCTGAGCTTGGGATACCTGCATACCTGCATACCCGCGCACCCGCGCACCCGCATACCGCATACCCGCGCACCCGGGTACCCGCATATCGCATACCCGCGCACCCGGGTACCCGCATATCGCATACCCGCTCCGGGATTGATGATAGAAGAATAGTCTAAGAAGCAGGGAGCCGTGCTCGCACACGAATCTCTGCTGTACACCCCCTTCAATTTTACACCCCCATCAAGAGCAATTGGCTTGCGGGACCAATCAGGAAATAGACCGCTATCCTCGTCAGAGAGCGGTCTATTTCTTTTGGTTGGGTCCAGAGCCGCGGCAAGCGCATGGCTAACATCACAGGACAATTTCTATGGCAATGTCCATGGCAATTTTCAAGGTAATTTCCAGCGCAATTATCCGTACACCAACCAACATTACCGCATCATTACAGCTGCCTTATAGTCGCTTAAAGTGATTGCATCAACTTTGTTGTCGTTGTCAAACATCATTGAAACTAGATAACATCTTTCAAGGAGGTTCCTGTCCACCTTTTCAAACGATTCGACATATTCATTATTTTCCGGATCATACAAGTAATCCAGATTTTGTTCTCCGTTCGGTTTTATAAACTTGTCACCATATATTTCTGTTAATTGTTCTTTTGTCGATCCGATTGCCGCTCCCCCGGCAGTTTTGAATTGGTTCGCGGCATCTTCTCCAATGGAAAGTCTGACAACCTTGTTGTCTCTATATAGGACTTGCACACCTGATTCGTACACGTTATACAGCTTTGTACTTTCGTCAGGTTCACCGAGGATTTTCTCCACTTCTTCTCTCTGCATGCCATAATATACTTTGGCTTTCTCATCATCAAGCTTTACCAGCGATAAATCATCCGTGGTGATGCCTTCTTTCGAACCGCAGCCTGCCAATAAAATCAACACCGCGATTAGTAGTCCCTTAAATCTCATCAAATCCCACCTATTCTTTTCCTAGAGTTTACCATTAATAAGATTTGGAAAAAACCCCGGGATGGGATAACATTATTGGGGGACTTAGAGGGCCTGGATTTTATTTAACATGTGAAATAGACTGTTCTCTCGGTATGGGCGGGTCTATTTTTATTACGTACAGAGTTGCGGCCTTGATGAATAAACAGCGCTGTGGTAGTCTAAACATAAAGTAAGGAGCCGTGCTGTAACACGACTCCCCACAATGTACAATCCGCATTAAGAGCGGCGGCTTACGGAACTGGACAGAAAATAGACCGTTATCCTTTCCCGAGGGCGGTCTATTTTCGTTTATGGAAGGAAAGGATCAAAATCACCAGCGTTGAGAACTGAATCATCAACATCAGCGTATCTTTAACCTCCACAGGCATCACCTCCCTTCCGGGAGATTAGCCGACCGCCCTTATGCCGTTGTACGCGCCATATTTAGAGAATGTTAGTAGTCTGCATGTGTCAGATTGTAGAATGTAGGCAGCCCCCCCCAAAGCGGACTGTAACTCAACTATTCAGGCAGTTCGCCAAGCTGGACTGTAATTCCGCTATTCGCTTAGTTTTGCGTTTATTCGTAAGTTTACGGACTGTAGTTCCGCTAATGGCCAAGAATAGGTCTTTAATAAGGTGCTGCTGCTCAAATAGCGGAATCTGAGTCCTACATCCTCATGTTACGGCGATAATATCGAGAATAGCGGAATTCAAGTCCGCTCATGGGTAAGTTGTTGGGAGGGCTGCACAAGGATGGCGATCAACTCCTGCTCTTGGGGATCCGAGCCGTGAACCGCCCAGGCAGAATCTACCGTGGTAAAAATTGCCCTTATAACAGGCCATGTCCGAATCGGATATGGCTTTTTGCTATACCTTCCCTCCAAGATGGGTGGAAAAATGAAGAATAAACCGTTCAAAAAGAAAGAGGCATCTCCAAGTTCAAGTGAACTTGTGAGATGCCTCTTGAATGCCTATAAATGTTACCCTGTTGTTACCCCGGGCGAGGTGGCCAGATCAAAACGCTTGATGCGTAAGGTTTTAAACCTTACATTACATCATTCCGCCCATGCCACCCATTCCGCCCATGTCTGGAGCGCCGCCTTTTTCAGGCTCAGGTTTGTCGGCGATAACCGCTTCAGTAGTCAGGAACATAGCCGCTACGGAAGCTGCGTTTTGCAGTGCGGAACGAGTTACTTTCGCAGGATCGACGATACCTGCCTCGAACATGTTCACCCATTCGCCCGATGCGGCATTGTAGCCAACGCCAACTTGTTCGTTCTTCAGGCGCTCAACGATAACGGAGCCTTCTTGGCCTGCGTTCGCAGCGATCGTGCGAACCGGCTCTTCCAGCGCGCGCAGCACGATGTTAACGCCAGTTTTCTGGTCGCCTTCCACGTTAACCGCGGCAACAGCGTTGTATACGTTCACCAGAGCAGTACCGCCGCCGGATACGATGCCTTCTTCAACGGCAGCGCGGGTAGCGTTCAGGGCGTCTTCGATGCGCAGCTTGCGCTCTTTCAGCTCGGTTTCGGTTGCAGCACCGACTTTGACAACCGCTACGCCGCCGGCCAGTTTAGCCAGACGCTCTTGCAGTTTTTCTTTGTCGAACTCGGAAGTAGTTTCTTCCAACTGCGCACGGATTTGGTTGATGCGGGCTTGGATATCTTCGGATGCGCCGCTTCCGTCCACGATTGTTGTGTTTTCTTTGGTTACGCGTACTTGACGGGCGCTGCCCAGCTGATCCAGGGAAGTGCTCTTCAGGTCGAGACCCAGCTTCTCTGTGATCACTTGGCCGCCAGTCAGAGCGGCGATGTCCTGCAGCATTGCTTCGCGGCGGTCGCCGAATCCAGGCGCTTTAACCGCTACAGCGTTGAATGTTCCGCGCAGTTTGTTGACGATCAGCATAGCTTGCGCTTCGCCTTCGATGTCTTCGGCGATGATCAGAAGCGCTTTACCTTGCTGTACGATTTTCTCAAGCAGCGGGAGGATTTCCTGCGTGCTGCTGATTTTTTTGTCGGTGATGAGGATGTAAGGGTTGTCGAGCACCGCTTCCATCTTGTCCGTATCGGTAATCATGTACGGGGAGATGTAACCGCGGTCGAATTGCATACCTTCAACCACTTCCAGCTCAGTCAGGAAGCCGCGGGATTCTTCAACGGTGATTACGCCGTCTTTGCCCACTTTTTCCATAGCTTCGGCAATCAGTTGGCCCACTTCATCGTCAGCGGCGGAAATCGCAGCAACTTGAGCGATGGATTGTTTGCCTTCAATCGGCTTCGCGATCTTCTGCAGCTCTTCAACCGCAGCGCGAACCGCTTTGTCGATGCCTTTGCGGATTACCATCGGGTTGGCACCTGCCGTTACGTTCTTCAGACCTTCGCGGATCATGGCTTGTGCCAGAACCGTAGCGGTCGTTGTACCGTCGCCGGCAACGTCGTTCGTCTTGGTTGCAACTTCTTTAACCAGTTGAGCACCCATGTTCTCGAACGCGTCTTCCAGTTCGATTTCTTTGGCGATGGTTACGCCGTCGTTTGTGATCAGCGGGCTGCCGAATTTCTTCTCCAGGACCACGTTGCGGCCTTTCGGTCCGAGCGTTACTTTTACCGCGTTTGCCAAAGCGTCCACCCCGCGCAGCATCGAGCGGCGGGCGTCTTCACTGAACTTGATTTCTTTTGCCATTGTGTTGTTAACCTCCCTATGAAATGTAAGTATTGAGGTGTTCCTTATGGACAGTGACTAGGATTAACCCAGGATCGCGTGAATGTCGCTTTCTTTCATAATCAAATATTCCTTGCCTTCGTACTTGATCTCCGTTCCAGCATACTTGGAGAAAATAACGCGGTCGCCTTCTTTAACTTCCAGCGGCACACGCACGCCGTCTTTCAGAGCACCGCTGCCTACGGCGATAACTTTGCCTTCTTGCGGCTTCTCCTTCGCGGAGTCGGGGAGCACGATGCCGAAAGACGTCGTCTCTTCCTGTTCCAGCGGCTCTACCAGTACGCGTTCACCTAAAGGTTTGATCATGAAAAATAGCCTCCTTTGAGATATGTTGTTATGCTTGAAAACAAGGTTGGCGGTGCCGGTCATTTCCCGGCGGCTTGGGCGAAATGCGGCGTCAGTCTGCGGGCAAACCCGCGTCCCTGGCCGTTTTCGCAGCTCTGTTAGCACTCGACATGCTGTAGTGCTAACAACAATTTTTATGATACTCAAACTTCCGGCGGATTTCAAGTCCTTTTACACAAATCCGGAAGAACTTTTGCCAATTTACGGACAAGCTCCTCAGGTTGTCCGCCACATCCTCTTCCATTCTATCCACCAGCCGGAAAAATATGCCTCTCCCCAGAGCCTTGTCCCAATAAAAAAACGCCGGCGGCAGCACGCTCCAAGCAGCGTTTCCGCGGCGTAAAGCCGGCAGCCGCATGCTCCTGCAACGGCCGGAGTATGCGGTCTTTGCAGCAGCACGCGGCCCGTCCGGCTCATGCAGCTGTAATCGATGCGGCCCCAACAAATCCCGGAGCCGGCATACGTCCGCCCTGCCAGCCGCTGTCCGCCCTGCCAGCCGCTGGATCGGCCGTGCGCCTGGCACGGCAGGCCTGCCGCACAGGCTCCACCCTGGAAGCCGTCGCAAGCCCAGAACACCAGCTGCGCGCAGGTCCAGTCAAGCTCCCGGGTTCCGCAGGTAGCGCGCTTCCCGCTCCGCGTCCGCCGCCAGCTGCTTTCGGTACACAAAAGCCGACAGATAGACGCTGAATTCATACAGCGCCAAGAGCGGCAGCGTCACCAGGATATCCGAAATAAAATCCGGAGGCGTAATAACGACAGCGACAAACACAAGCGCAAAATAAGCGTACCGTCTCATCTTGCGCAGCCGAATCGGATTCAGCAGCCGGATGCGCGTGAGAAACATGACAACAAGCGGCAGCTCAAACAGCAGTGCCAGCGGGATGACCAGGTTAAACATAAAGCTAAAATATTGGGCGATGCCAAACGTCTCGGTCAACCCCAGGCTGCGCGTTACCGAAATCGTAAAGGAAAGCGCCATCGGAAACACCACATAATACCCGAAGGCTACACCCGCAATAAACAAGAGAAACACATATGGAACATATCTAAGCGCGGCTTTGCGCTCATCCGGCAGCAGCCCGGGACGGACAAACGCCCATATTTGGTAGGCGATAAACGGCACGGACACCGCAAGCGACAGCACCGCCGCGATTTTCATATACATGCCGACCCCGTCCCAAAAAGCGAACGCGTGCAGCGTAAATCCCTGTGCGCTCTCCGCCCGGACCAGATAATCGTAGATCGGACGGGCGGCGAACAGCCCGCCCGCAAGGCAGGTGACAAAGACGGTCAGCACGTAAATGATCCGTCTGCGCAGCTCCGTTAAATGCTCCACAAGCGACATTTCTTCCCTTTCGGCCGGCATGCTGGCCCTCCTTTCCCCTGACAACCCGAACTTTTTTCTCTAATTCCAACCGGTTATCCTTCTATTATGTATGCCCTGTAAGCAAAAGTCCTTCCCGGTAGAGGAAGGACCTGTATGCCATATGCGTTTACTCCGGAAGACGTCTGTCCTGCGTGACGGCAGCCGGTGCGCTTTGCGGCGGCGTCTGCGTCTCTTTGCGGGACGGCTCGGCATCGCTCACCAGGTCGCGGGCGCCTTCCTTAAACTCGCGGAATGTCCGGCCGACTGCTCGGCCCAGCTCGGGCAGCTTGCTCGGTCCGAACAGCAGCAGAGCAAGAACCACCAGCAAAATAATGCCCGAAGCGCCAATACCATTCATTGTCGCATGCCTCCTTGTCCGGGAAATCCAACATGATATCGCTTACTATGCGTTAATAATACCATAACATAGATCACACATGCACGAGTAATCTTCAACATTCCCCTGAATTTCGGATGAGCTGCGGATACGTTCCGGCTCAGCGGAAAATATACGGAACGGCCTTCCGCATAAACAGCGGCAGTTCCCGGCCGTACTCCGTACACCTGCGAGACAAAAGTTAATCTATTGGCGGAACTGTCCGGTGACCATCAGCAGCGCTTCCGGCAACTGATCCATTACGGCCGCCAGATGTTCGTGCACGCCTTTGGGCGTTCCGGGCAGGTTGACAATCAGCGTGCGTCCCCGGATGCCGCAAATTCCCCGGAACAGCATAGCCGCCCGGTTCTTCTGCATGACGGTGCTGCGCATCGCTTCGGCAATGCCGGGCACCTCCCGTTCAATGACCCGGCGGGTGGCCTCGGGGGTCACGTCGCGAATCGCGAGGTCCGTTCCGCCGGTTGTAATCACCAAATCGGCCTGGAAGTAATCGGTCAATTCAATCAGTGCCGCGATAATTTCGTCCTGCTCGTCGGGAACGATCCGGTACTCAATAATTTCGCCGCCCAGTTCTTCCTCGACCAGTTCACGGATCACCTGGGCGCTCGTGTCTTCCCGTTCGCCTCTGGCCCCTTTGTCACTGGCCGTCAGGATTGCTGTTTTCCACGCCATAGGTTCGCCCTCCCTCTCTCTGTCTGTGTAACTCCTTATTATCCGTTTAGCTGCGGCGTTCGTAATCGCCGTTCTTGCCGCCGGTCTTGGAGACCAGCATTGTCGGGCCAATCTCCATGTCCTTCTGAAGTGCCTTGCACATGTCGTAGACGGTCAGCGCTGCGGCGGAGACCGCAGTCAGCGCCTCCATTTCCACACCTGTTCTGCCCTTCAAAGACACAGTGGCTTCTATATAGAGTTCATTTTTGCCGTTATTCGAGAATGCGATATCGATTCCCGTAAGCGGCAGCGGGTGGCACATCGGAATCCAATCAGCCGTCTTCTTGGCCGCCATAATTCCGGCGACCTGAGCGACGGCAAGCACATCGCCTTTGCTCACCTTGCCTTTCAGGATCGCGGCCAAGGTGTCCGGCGCCATCGTAACCCGGCTTGCCGCCGTAGCCGTCCGCTTTGTGATCTCCTTGTCGCCCACGTCGACCATCCGCGCTCTGCCCTGCTCATTGAAATGGGTCATTTCCATTCGTGTCGGCCTCCTTCGCGGCAGTCTATCCATCCCTGCTCCGTAATGAGAAGGTCCACCCGCGCGTCATGTTCGTCCATCGGCACTTCATCGGCCAGCTGCATGCTGTAGGCCAGACCCGCCCGCAGGGGACGGGCCTGCCCATCCTGCTCTTGGGGCCATGATGCCAGCAGCCGGTCGTAGTATCCCCGTCCGTAACCAAGCCTTCCTCCCTGCCGGTCAAACGCAAGGCCGGGAACTAAGATCACGCCGCGGCGGCCCGTCAGGCCATCAAGCGGCACAGACGGCGTAACCGGCTCGGGAATGCGGAGCGCTCCCGGCTCAAGTTCGCTGCGCCCCGTTGTCCGGTGGATTGTCAGTCTGTCCCGCTCCACGCGGGGCAAATAGACTTCAAGCTTCTGGTCCCAAGCCCATTCAAGCAGCGGTCCTGTATCCAGTTCGGAACGGAACGAGGCGAACGCCAATATATAGGAAGCCCCCGTCTCATCCAGCAGCTGTAAAGCGCATGCGCAGGCCTCGCGCGACCAGCGTTCGCGTGTATGAGGATCCAGCAGGTCGCGCTCGGCCGCGATACGCCTGCGGAGGTCGCTCTTCGCCGCATGCAAATCCGCTTGCGGAAGGGTCATAGGCTTCGCCTCCATTGTCTCCGGTTCGGTATGTACGTTCAGTTTACCACTCTTGTCCCTGGTTCGCCAAGATAGCCGGTCACACGGGAAAAATTCCTGCAGACCGGCCGCTCATCACCGCCATACGCTCATTCGCTCCGATTTAAGCCGGAATGCGGCGGACATTGCCTTCGCCCTGGCGGCAAGCAGCAGCCCCGCAGCGGAGGCGGCGAGAAGCTTCGCCGGAAACGGCAGGTCACCCGGCAGCAGCTCCAGCGAGGACAGCGCATCCGTAAACCCGCCGAACGCCGTGAACATTGCCCAGATCCGCAGTCCTTTAATCGTATGCGCATAAAAAAACGGACGCGGGACAAGTTCTTCCGGCGCGGCTGCGGCTTCCTGCATCACGCTCTTTGCCGGCGCAGCCGTCCGTCACGGCTCATGCAGTGTTTCCCGTTCACGGGCACGCAGTGCGGTGTCCCCGTTATAACTCCGGATAGCCTCCACGGTATATTTTCCCTCACCGGGCGGATTCATCCGCCGAATGCCGGTTTCAATCCGCGACCCGTCAAGCAGCGGGCCCGCCAGCGACCGGAATTTTTTTTGCAGGCTTCCAGATCTCCCCTACGTTCCGCTCCTCCGTTAATCTGCGCAGGGATGAAAAGGCTTCAACCTTGCCGCAACCCGCCTGTTAACGATATGATAGCGGTAGACGGCGATTGCCACAAGCGCTGCGGGCGGAAGAAAATTTGCGGCCACTTTCCGGATGCTGCAAACTCGTTTGCCCTTGGCCGGAGCGGAACGTTTCCCGCCTGGTTTCCGGATGCAGCCGCTTTTTATCCCAGCTGGTTACCGGACATGGGCCGCTTTTTCGCTAGCTAGTTACCGGACGCGGACCGGACCGCTATCCCGCTATTGCCGGAGACAGAAGTACGGACTTCTGCCGGACCGGCTTATTTTGTTCCCTGGAGGTTATTCCCATCATGCTTCTTCAAGCTTCTGGAATTACGAAATCTTACGGTATCACCAATATACTCGAAGGCATCAATCTTCAAATTAACGAAAAAGAACGCATCGGCCTGGTTGGCGTCAACGGAGCGGGGAAATCGACGTTCCTGCAGATTTTGGCGGGTGAGCTCTCCTACGACAGCGGGCAGATCTTCAAGTCCAAAGAAGTAACACTCGGCTATCTGGCCCAAAATGGCGGACTTCAGTCCGACCGCACCATTCGGGAGGAAATGCTGGAGGTCTTCGCCCCCCTGATTGAGGCGGAGGCGGAGCTGCGCCGGATGGAGGAGCAGATCGCCGATCCGGCGCTTGCGGAGGACACGAAGCGTTATGAGGACCTGCTGGAGCGTTATGCGGCCCGGTCCGACTGGTTCAAGGACCACGGCGGTTACGAAATGGAGACCCGTATCCGCAGCGTGCTGCACGGCATGGGCTTTGGCGGCTTCGCGCCCGACACGCCAATCTCGACGCTAAGCGGCGGACAAAAAACCCGGCTTGCGTTGGCCCGGCTCCTGCTCCAGGCCCCCGATCTCCTGATGCTGGACGAGCCAACCAACCATCTGGATATCGAGACACTGACCTGGCTGGAGGATTATCTGCGCGGATACGCCGGCGGCATCCTGATCGTCTCGCATGACCGCTACTTCCTGGACCGGCTCGTAACCTCCATTGTGGAGATCGAACGCCATAAATCCACCCGCTATACGGGCAACTACAGCCGCTATGTCGAGCTGAAGGCCGCTGAATATGAAAGCAAGCTGAAGCAATACGAAAAACAGCAGGACGAAATCGCCCGCCTGGAAGACTTCGTTCAGCGGAACATCGTCCGCGCGTCCACGACCAAACGGGCACAGAGCCGCCGCAAAGCGCTGGAGAAGATGGAACGGATTGACCGGCCGGCCGGCGATCTGAAAAAAGCGAACTTCTCCTTTGAGCCCGCTTTTATGTCGGGCAAAGAAGTGCTGCATGTCGGCGGCGTTTCGGTGGCATTCGGCGACGGCCCGCCGCTGTTCCGGAATGCTTCGTTCGAGCTGCGGCGGGGTGAAACGGCGGCGCTGATCGGGCCCAACGGGATCGGCAAATCGACGCTGCTGCAGTGCCTGATCGGGTCGCGCGAACCGTCGTCCGGCAGCATTACCTGGGGTGCCAAAGTCAAAATCGGCTACTACGATCAGGAACAGACCCGGCTGAACCCGAAGAACACGGTGCTGGAGGAACTGTGGAGCGAATACCCTCACCTGGAGGAAGCCCGGATCCGCACCGTGCTCGGCAATTTTTTGTTCAGCGGCGAAGATGTGCTCAAACGGGTGTCCGCTCTAAGCGGCGGCGAAAAAGCCCGGGTCGCCCTGTCCAAGCTGATGCTGCTTGGCGCTAACATGCTGATTCTGGACGAGCCGACCAACCATCTTGACCTGGTCAGCCGGGAGGTGCTGGAGGCGGCGCTGATGGATTTTGAAGGCACACTGCTGTTTATTTCCCATGACCGCTACTTCCTTAATAAAATGGCGGAGCGGGTACTGGAACTCCATCCCGAAGGCATTGATCCGTACCTGGGCAACTACGACGATTACCTCGCCAAAAAGCTGGAGCTTGAAGACTTGGCCGAGGAGCCTGCCGAACGTCCCGGCCCTGCTGCCGTCCAAAATGCGGACAACGAAGCCGCCGGCGCATCCAAGGGGAACTCTTACGAAGCGGACAAACAGGCAAAACGTGAAGAACGCAACCGCCAGCGCCGGCTGACGGAGGTAGAGAACGGCATTTCCGAGCTAGAGGAGGAGATCGCCCGGATCGAGACCGAAATGACGCGGCCGGAAATCTATCAGGACTATGTGGCGCTCCAGGAACACGAGCGTGAGCTTCAGGAGAAAAAAGCGCGCCTCACGGAGCTTTTTGACGAATGGGAAACGCTCGCGGGCGCATAATTTCCCGGACCCGCAATTTTTTTAACAAATTTTCGATTTGTTCATAAATCGGTTATCCACAAGCTTGTCCCCAGTTTCCGTGTATAACTCCAAGCAAAAAAAGGCCGAAACGGCCTTTTTTTGTGGTTAAATCAAGCACTTCTGTTGTCAAGGAATTTTTATCCACCGAATTATCCACATTATCCACATTTTCCACAACATTCTGTTGAAAAATCCGTGCACTTTTTCCGGGAAATAAAAGGTGGCTCTGCTGCTGATTTTACGCGGTTTTTACACAGAAAGGGCGTTATATGTGGATAACGTTGTCCACAGCTTGACAAAACCTGTCCCATGCCCCTTCTTTCCGTCCCACAGCGGCAGGATGCCGCAGGTTCGGACAGCGCGGGTCAAATAGACACCTTAAAATAATCCGCCTAATACAGCTAAGGCCTAGTTCTCTTCAGCCGCCGGCGCCTCTTGCGCTTGGCGTCTGCCAGACAGCAGCGCCGAATTACAAGCGGCGACATAAGCAAGTCCCGCCGCCATGACAATGTCCTGGTGAATGGCTGTGCCGCGGTAGTTCGCACCCTGCCATTCCACCGCTACCGCCGCTTCGGCGTAGGCGTCTTCCCCGCCGCCAAGCGAATGCAGCTCCAGCCCCATGAAGCGGATTTCCTCGGAAATCCCTTCCCCGATCGCCGCAATGACCGCTTCCAGCGGACCTTCGCCTGTGCGGGTATGCGCGGTCTCCTGGCCGCTGCCGGGATGGCGCAGTGTGACGGCGGCAACCCGAAGCGGTGCAGTGCCGGCGACGACCTGTACTTCGCCTAACTCATATCCCGGTGCGGAATCCCCGGACGCGCCTGCCAACAGCCGCAAAAATTGCTCATCGCTCACCGTCTTCTGATTATCTGCTGTCTGCTTAAACGCTTCGTACAGCGTCTCCATCTGTGCTGTGTCAAGCGTAATGCCGTAAGAGGCAGCCCGGTCTTTCAGCGCGTGCCGGCCGGAATGTTTGCCCAAAATGATCATGCTGCGCGGGATGCCGAGCCGTTCCGGGTCCATGATCTCGTAAGTGCTGCGGTCTTTCAGCAGGCCGTCCTGATGAATGCCTGATTCATGCTGAAATGCGTTTCGGCCGACAACCGGCTTGTTATAGGATACCGGAAAATGCATGGCCTCGCTGACCGCCCGCGAAACGCCGTACAGCTTCGGCAGCACGATCCCCGTCTCCGCTCCGATTGCGCTTTTCCGCGTCTCCAGCGCCATGACCAGCTCTTCAAGCGCGCAGTTGCCCGTCCGTTCACCGATCCCGTTGACCGTTACCTCAATCTGCGTGGCGCCAGCGTCAATCGCCGCCAAGCTGTTCGCTACGGCAAGCCCCAGGTCATTATGGCAGTGGGCGCTATAAGCTACGTTCATCCCGCCGCGCGCCTCCTGCCGCACCCGCCGGAACATTTCGCCATATTCCTGCGGAAGCGCATAACCTACCGTATCCGGCAGATTAATGATGGTGGCCCCCTCTTCAATCACGGCCTCCACCATCTCGATCAGGTCCTCAATCCGGGTCCGCGCGGCGTCCATTGCGGTGAACTCGACCGTATCGCAAAACTGCTTGGCATAAGCGGTCATCTCACGCGCCTGCGCCACCACCTCGGCCCGGCTGCGCTGCAGCTGGTATTTCAGATGAATATCCGAAGAGGAGATGAACAGATGAATCCGCCGCCGGGCGGCGTCCCGCGTTGCCTGCACAGCCGCATCAATGTCTCCCCGTACCGCGCGGGCGAAACCGCATATCTCCACCTCTTGAATCTGCCGGGATATCGTCTGGACAGCGGCAAATTCTCCCGGGCTGGACACCGGAAAACCCGGCTCAAGCACATCTACGCCCAGGTCCGCGAGCCTGGCGGCCAGCGTCACCTTTTGCTCCGGTCTCAGGCTGGCTCCCGGCGCCTGCTCCCCGTCGCGCAGCGTTGTGTCAAAAATGGAAATCCGAGTGTTCTTCTTGTTCATGATTTATACCCTCCTTCAAATTATTTGAATCCCGCTTCAGCCGGACGCCCCGCGCATTCACCTCCTTTGCGGCCCCTGCTGGAAAAAAAATAAACTACGGAAAAACACAAATAACCCGCCGTCTCCTAAGAGACGGCGGGTTGCCCCTGCCGCGATACCACTCTTTTTGACCCCTGTCCCGCACATCCGCCAGAGCGGTTACGCGGGCGGAGTCCGCCTCAGCCTTCCGCCGTCAACGCACCGCAAGCAGCGCGGGTGTTCCGTACGAAAGCGTCCTGTAACAGGGACGGCCGTCCCGGAGTATACCGGGCAGGCGAGTAAGTGCATGGACGAAAATGCGGCTAATCATTCTACAGCTTAATTTCTGCCTGTAGCCGTGCTCCCGCTTTTTTCTGCACCAATTGCCTGCCGGTGTTCCCCGGCCTGCTCCCGGGCGAGATTCAAGGAAGTCCGCGTCTGCGTCGCACCATTACCGCAGCTCTCTGTCCGCCGGCCGTTCCTTTACTGCTCCCGTTCATTGCATTTATCCTTATTCAGTTCTCCAGCCTGCCCAAATCAGTTCCCGCTCCGTCCAGGTACGCCAAAAAGCCCGCCGTCTCTGTCAAGAGACGACGGGCCAATTCCCATCGCGGTACCACTCTTGTTGATCTGCCCCCGGTATACCCGGCCGGTAGATCCCCTTAGTGCGGCGTCCGGAACCTGCGCCCTTCAAAGAAGTGCTCCATTCCAACTTTGCCGCGCCCTTTCACGGAGGCTAACCGTAATGGCGTACCTACGGTTACCGGAGCTCCTGCCCGATGACCGCTTCCGCCGTTCCGCTCCCGGACGAGTTCAGGTCTCCTTCGGCTGCGTCGCACCCACCCGCAGCTCTCTTTGTCCCGGAGTTTCCTTACTGCTTCCGTTCCCAGCGTTTCAAATTTGAATTTTTTCGATTATAACTGCAGACCGCTCGTCCTGTCAATAGCTGTAAAGTCAATAGCTGTAAAAGCAGAAGGTTATACGGACCATTCCTCCAGCGGCAGCCCGGGATCAGCCACCATATCCAGTTCCGTAAATTGGCTCCGCACCCACTTGACGTACGCGGCCGCGCCGATCATTGCGGCATTGTCCGTACAGTACTTGCCGGGCGGCACGACCAGCGGAATGCCTTCCTCTTGGCAGCGACGTGCAAGCGTCTCCCGCAGTCCCCGGTTGGCCGCCACGCCTCCGCACAGCAGCAGCTGCTTCGCCCCAGACGACTTTACCGCACGTATCGCCTTTTCAGTCAGCACTTCGACGACGGATTCCTGGAACCCGCGGGCGATCCCCGGAATATTGGGCTCCTGTCCTTTCATTTTTGCCTGGTTCACCGTGTTCAGTACGGCTGATTTCAAGCCGCTAAAACTGAAATCGTACGAATCCGGCTCCAGCCATACCCGGGGCAGCGGCACAGCTTCCTCCGCTTCCCCAGCCAGACGGTCGACATGCGGCCCGCCCGGATAAGGAAAACCGAGTGCCCGCGCTACCTTGTCATAAGCCTCTCCAACCGCATCGTCCCGGGTGCGTCCGATGATGTGAAAGCGGCCCTCCGCCTCCATCTGCACAAGCTCGGTATGCCCGCCGGAGACAACCAGGGTCATATTCGGGTACTGGAGCTCTTCAACCAGCCGGTTAGCATAAATATGCCCGGCGATATGATGCGTGCCAATCAGCGGTTTGCCCCACGCCAGCGCCAGACTTTTGGCGGCAACAACACCAACCAGCAGCGCCCCCACCAGGCCGGGTCCCTGCGTCACGGCTACGGCGGATAAGTCCTCCGGCTGTACACCGGCTTCAGCCAGCGCCTCTTCGACGATAAGCGTAATCACTTCGACATGCTTGCGCGAAGCCACCTCCGGCACAACGCCGCCAAAAGCGCGGTGTGTTTCGATCTGGCTGGATACGATGTTAGATAAAACCTCGCACCCGTCTTTTACCACGGCGGCGGAGGTTTCGTCACAGCTCGTCTCAATCGCCAATATATAACAAGGCGCTTCCACGCCCTTTTCCTGTCTCATTGCCGGTCCTCGCTTCCTTCGGTTTCGCCTTCGCTTCTATACGCGGGGGCTGGGAGGTCCGCCCACATGATCAGCGCGTCTTCATTGTTGTCGGAATAATAGCCCTTGCGCAGACCGGCAGGGCGGAATCCTTTTTTACGGTACAGATTCTGGGCCACTTCGTTGGACACCCTCACTTCCAGGGTAATCGACTTCATGCCTTCATTTACGGCGGTGCGCATCAGCTGGTCCAGCAGCCGCTCTCCCCACTTCCGCCCCCGGTATGCCTGCAGCACCGCGATATTCGTGACATGCGCTTCATCGACGATAGCCCACAGCCCGCCATAGCCAATCGTTCGCCCGTCCAGCTCCATCACCATATAATGGGCAAAATGATTATGCGTCAGCTCATTGCGGAACGCTTCCTCCGTCCACGGCATCGTAAACGCTTCATGCTCGATTACCATGATATCGGGGATGTCCGCCAGCCCCATTTTGCGAAAAATAAGCTGTCCGCTCTCTTCCCCGGCTCCGTTCCGTTCTGTCAAACGCCAGCGCCCCCTTCTCCCGCGCGGAGCTTCGCCTCCGCTTCCGACAGCTGGGTGTAGTTCGGAACCAGCGCATGCACCGTATCTGGACGGATTTCTCCGCCTTCGGCAAAAAAATGCTCCTCGCCCAGCAGTCCGACCCAGCGGCCCTCCAGCTCATAAGGAAAAATCCGCACCCGGGCCGCAGTCAGGGACGACAGCCGCGCTTCGGCTGTCTCGCCGTGATTCCGCGTCTCGCCGACGAACCAGATTCGGCCGGGCGTTTCCCCGCCAGCCGCCGCCTGGCTAAGCAGCGAGGCGAGCTCGTCCGCCCAGCCGTTCATCAGGCGGATCGCGTCGGGCGCGAGCCGCAAGGGGCTGCCTTCACTCCGCGCTGCGAACAGCGCGGTGTAAACCTGCCCCCGGCGTGCATCGAGCAGCGGCACGATCCAGTCGCCTGCAGCGGCGCGGTCTTCTCCGGCTCCGCCGTCTTCGCGCATCCCGGCGGCCCAGCCGCCCCAGGCCAGCGCCTGCAGGCTGGACAGGCCGGCCAGCGGCAGCTTCCAGGCCCAGGCCAGGCTTTTCGCGGCCGTGACCGCGATGCGCGTGCCCGTGTAGGAGCCCGGGCCAACGCCGACGGCGATGCCCGCAAGCGCCGCTGCTTCCGTGCCCGATTCCTTAAAGGCGCGCTCCACGATCGGGAGCAGGTGTACGGAATGGTTGCGCTCGCCGGTGGCGTTAATTTCGCTGAGCACCGCGCCATCCTCCGTAACCGCTACGCCAAGCACGGAAGTGGCCGTGTCCAGCGCCAAAAACCGCTTGCGCGGCTCTTTTCTGTCATTCGTCATTTGCAGTAACCCCATTCCCGTTCAGACTGCGGATCAGCGACCGGTACGGCTCGCCGGTTCCGGTAACCGTGATGAGTCTCTCCTCAGGCCCTGTCGTCTCCAATTGGATATGCAGCCGCTCCGCGGGCAGCAGCTCTTCAATCAGCGAACTCCATTCCACGAGACAGACGCCTTGTCCGTAAAAATACTCCTCCAGCCCCAGCTCATCCGCTTCCGCTAAAGACAGCCGGTACACGTCCATATGATAGAGAGGCAGGCGCCCCTGGTATTCTTTGATAATCGTAAATGTAGGACTGTTCACTACGCCCGTTATTCCAAGATGACGCGCAAACGCCTGGGAAAAAGCCGTCTTCCCCGCGCCCAAATCGCCATCCAGTCCGATGATATACCCCGGTTCCGCGCTTCGGGCAATGACGGCAGCCAACGCCTCCGTATCGCCGGGACTGCCGGAGCGGTATTGAAAGACCGCCGCCTCGCTGTTGTCCAAGTATACTCCCACCTTTTAACCGGAATATCCGGATTTGCAATACCCTTTATTATATCGGCCCGGCTCGGGGGCCGCAAGAACGGACACGGGCCGGGGTGTTAGGCGTATGCGGTTAGTGCATGGCTAGTGCATGGCTAGTGCATAGTTAGTGTGCGGTTATACCGCGACTGCCTGCATGTTATGCTGCTTGCGGTTCTGTTGCGTGACTCAGCCATCTTGCTTAGTGTATTCCCAACTGGCTGGCTGAAGCCGTGCCGTTAACGGATTTTGGATGGCTGAATTCGTGCGTTAAGCGGAATTGGAGGGCGAAGCCGTTCGTTAAGCGGCCTTTTGGGCGGCGGCTGCGGGAGCGGAGCGGCCCGCGTGAAGACTATGCAGCACCATGCCGGCCACAATGACGGCGATCCCGGCCCAGGACAGCGGCGACGGCGCAGCAGCGGACAACCACAGCATTTCGCCAGCCAGCGCAAACAGCACCTCCAGCGACTGCGTGGCTTCCACCGCCGCAAGTCCCGCCATGCTGCCGCGCACCAGGTCGGTCGCCCGAAAAAACAGGATGGTGGCGATGAACCCGGATAGGACGGCGACAGCGGCGGACTGACCGAGCTGGCCAGCGGACGGCAGACCCGATTGGGTCCAGCCGTAGACCGACAGCAGACCCCAGAACGGCAGGATGGCCAGCGTCATCCCCAGAATCCGCTGGAATACATCCAGCCGTCCGCCAGCTAGCTCCATCGTTTTGCGGTTGCCCAGCGGGTAAGCGAAAGAAGCGGCAAGCACCGGCAGCGCGCCAAGCAGCATTTCGCGGACGCCCAGCGAGCGGGCATGTTCCAGCTGCAGCAGCACTACACCGGCCAAAATAAGGAGGGACAATCCCATTCCTTTTACCGGAATGCGGCCTCTGCGGGACACGGGTCCGTCAGGTCCGTGAACCGTCTGCATGAACGGCGGCGCCAGCAGCGATCCCGAGACAATGGTCACCTGCCAGGTGCCGGCCGTAAGCCAGCCTGGCGCGTACGCAGCTGCAAGGCAGATCGGCGCGTAAAACAGCCCGAAACCAACCGTTCCCCAAAGGAGCCAGGCGGCGGGACGCTCTGCCATCACCCGCAGCAGAGGCTTCCACCTCCCCCGTCCCGCGACGACCGCCAGCAGCAGCGGCAGCGTAAACAGGTAGCGCAGCGACGCGCTCCATGCCCAGTGGCCTCCCGACAGCTCCATCCTGCGGTTCAGGACAAAGGTCGCCGCAAAAAACAAGGCGGACAGCATTCCAAGCAGCAGCGGTCGCATCCGTACTTCAACTCTCTTTCATGGTGAGATGTTAAACCTGCTTGTTCAGTCTGATCCTTTGGCTCGTTTGTTTTCTTTGGCACTTTTGGCTTCTTTGCCTTTTTTAGCTTTTTTCTCTTTTTTAGCTTCTTTGGCTTCTTTCGACTCCTTAGACTCCGTAAACTTCTTAAGTTCCTTAGACTCCTTTAGTCCCTTAAATTCCTTAAGCCCCTTAGGTTCCTTAAGTTCTTTAGATTCCTTGAGTTCCTTAGGGTCCTTAGGGTCCTTAGGGTCCTTAGGGTTCTTAGCTTCTTTAGGCAACTTAGCCTCTTCAGCTTCTTTTGTCTTCTTAGCTCCCTTTCCTTCTCTTACTTCCTTGGCATCTTTAATTTCCCTAGCTTCTTCAGCTTCTTTGACATCCTCGGCTTTTTTGCCCGCATTAACCGCTTTTGCTTCTTGGGCTCCTTGGGCTCCTTGAGCTTCTTGGGCTTCTTGAGTTTCTTCCCCTTCTTTGGCTTTTTTGGCCTCCCTGGCTCTCTCGCCTTCTTCGCTTACTTCCGCTCCCTCAACCGTCTCGGCCAGCGTCTCCCCAAGCTTCAGCCAGTTGGCTTCCGTCAATTCGGCCGCGCTTACCGCATCGCCTTCCCGGAAGGCCTCTATAATCCGCTCGTGCTGGTCCGCTGAATCGGCAGCCCGGTCGGCTGCGAACCGGGCGATCTCGAGCCGCCGCAGCTTCGGCAGCAGCCTTGCCAGCGCGGCCGCGATCTCCGGGTTGCCCGCGGCATCCACAGCGGCGCGGTGGAACGCGTCGTCGGCATCGATCGCCGCTAGCGTATCGCGTGCCGCCGCAGCCTGGCGCAGCCGGGCGTTGCTCGCCCGCATGCTCTCCAGCGCCGCCTCGTCAATCGACGGCGCCGCGAGCCGGACGGCGAGCGCGTACAGCGCTGCCGCCACAACAAACGCATGCCGGGCTTCCTCCGGCCGGAGGGGAGCGACGCGCGTAATTGAGCCTGGGACCGTCTCCACCAGTCCTTCGTCCTCCAGTCGTTTGAGCGCTTCCCTGACAGGCGTGCGGCTGACACCGAATTCTGCGGCCAACGCCGTATCGTTCAGACGGGAGCCAGGCTCAAGCGCAAGCGACACGATGGCTTCACGCAGCCGGGTGTAGACTTCTGCGCGAAACGAGGTTCTTTTAATCGGTTGAATTAGTGAGTTATCCATACAACCAATATATTGGTTTATAGATTAGAGTGTCAATCCCTTAGAATACAGAGCCCGTTTTATGTTGTACCATTACTCGTTTCTCAAAATGATTAAATCTGCAGCTCGAACAGCTTAGCTTTATTACTTTATTACTTTATTACTTTATTAGCTTTAACCAGTGTTCAAGCTTATTTGCCGAATTGTGTTTTTGGCGGCCGCAACGGTTATACGCCAATCTGAATGAAAGGCATCGCCAGCCCTTTATTTTCACGATGATACAATTTCGGCTTTTTGTTCGTCCTCCTTCTATCAAGGAAAGGAGATCGATGCAATGAGCTTATCTGAAATTATCCAAAAAATCAGCGTATACTTCGTGCCGGCCGCAATTGCCGCTATAGTGTTGATAATCGCCGGCGGCGCTTATATTATGCTGCAGCATAAAAAAAATGAAGAAGCGCGCCCCTTAACCCGCTGGCGCAAACCGCTTCTTGGGCTGCTGCTTGCCTGCTATATGGTGGTCGTGTTTGGTCTCACGGGACTCAGCAGGCCGGCGAATTATACGGGGGATGTGAATCTGCATCTATTCAGCGGATACGTAGAGGCTTGGAATTCCTATTCTCTTTATTCGTTTCAGCTGATCGTTTTTAATATCGTCATGTTTATTCCGCTGGGAATCCTGCTGCCGCTCCTGCATGATAAACTGGGCCGGTTCCGGTGGCTGTTTATCGCCGCACTGGGAACAACGCTGCTGATTGAAACGGTCCAGTTTGCGACCGGACGGGGGATTTTTGAGCTGGATGACTTGTTTCATAACACGCTGGGCGGGATCATCGGCTATCATCTTTATCAACTTGCAGCCCGGGTCATGCGGGAACGTAAGGTACGTCTGGCTGAGGCGGTGAAGCGTTTGGCGCTTCCGGCTGCAATCGCCATCTTTTTTGGCGGGATGCATCTAGTTTATATCCAGCAGGAATTCGGGAATATGAGCATTCATCCCGTTTACGGCACCGATATGTCGGGCGTAACCGTCAGTACCAAGCTGCATCTCAGCCAAGAGCCTTCATCGGCTCCTGTTTATAAAAACCGGCACAGCCTGAACCGCGAACGGGGCAGAGAAACGGTCCGGCTGCTGCAACAGAAACTTGGGCTGCCTCCCATTGCCCGGGAAGTACGGGACGGCGCCAATCAACAATTTCTATTCGAGGAAGCGGGCGGTACCCGCTACATCCTCACCTACTTTATTCTTGACGGAAGCTGGGGGCTGTTCGACGATCGTTATCATCCGGAAGAACATCCGGCTGCCGGGACGGGTAACGACAATCAGGCGCTGGCTGAGAAAATCATGAAAGATTTGGGCCTGCTGCCGCCCGGAACGCAGGTAACATTCACGGAGAACGGCGACTACGATTGGCGGCTTCCCAAGGAAGCTTATGGACCCCATAACCGCTGGGACGGCTATACGATAATGACCCTAAAATCCGACGGACAAATTTACTCTATTAACTACGGCTTTACTCCAAATGATTACGTTCGCGATGTTCCAATTATGGCTCCCGCCGAAGCTTTCGACCAAATACGGAAAGGCCGGTTTGATGAAATAAACCCGTTCCGACCTGGAGACAAGCTGGTCATCAACGCATGCGGGGTGTCGTATGTCTATGATACAAAAGGCTATTACCAGCCCGTTTATACATTTGAAGGAACGGTGAACGGCGAGACCCCCTGGTTTCGGCAGATTGATGCCAGACCCTAGCGGGCAATCCGCTGCCTGCCGGACCAAGCAAAGCTGACGCTGGCGCAGTTCTGCGGCACATAACTTAATTTTAGCCTTGAATCGTCTTTAAGACGTGAATCGCGGACTAACTGCATTAAGCCGCCATGTCCTCTATAGGACAGGCGGCTAAAACGCTGCATATTCCGGTTTTTGCCTTCAAGCTCTATTCCGATAGCTCGCCGATAACTTAATAGCCTAGGATGTCGCAGCTTTTCCAATTACTTAGTGGTCGGCATATACGGCGTTATCGCATTATCGGTGTTTTGACGTTATCGGTGTTTTGACGTTATCGGCGTTTCGATTTATCGGCGTTTCGATTTATCGGCGTTTCGATTTATCGGCGCTGCTCCTCCAGCCGCTCAACGCCCACCGTCTGGGTGTTGGTCGGACGGGATCCGACTTGAACGGTCGCCATTCCGTTAGCTTCATCCACATGCTCAATCCACACCGGTTCGCCTTCCAACTGCACGGCAATCATTTCTTTGGATTCATAAATAGCTTTAGCTCGTTTTACATCCATTCCTGCTCCTCCTCATCTGTTTGCAGTTTACGGAAATCCGTCTCCGCCGCGGGCGGTTCGCCAATGGTTGCTTCGGCATCCAGACGGTCTGTTTCCGGCTCCGTTTCTTCCCGCGTCTCGGTTACGCGGAACCAATCCACAGCAAGGCCCGGGATCATGCCGCTGTCCGGTCCTTGATCGATCGTTTCCGTCACTTGGCTTCGCCGCCTTTTTCGTCAATATCAATCGCTGCCGCCCGCCGGATATCTGTTAAACTTTGCCCGCCAACGCGGCTGTTTATGGTGTTGCCCCACAAATGCAGCTGTTTACGGTGTTTGCCCTACAAACGCGGCTGTTTACGGTGTTTGCTCCACAAACGCGGCTGTTTACGGTGTTTGCCCGCAAACGCACCTGTTTATGGTATTTGCCCCGCAAACGCACCTGTTTATGGTGTTTGTTCCACCAACGCAACTGTTTACTGTGTTTGCCCGCAAATGGGCTGTTTACTGTGTTTACCCGCAAACGCAGCGGTTTACAGTGTGTAGTGTCCCCTTTGCTCCCGGAACTTATGTCAGCAGCAGGGCCGTTTTTTCGGGCTACGTCTAGAGTCTTCCCGCTTGACGCATACTAAGCGCACATTTCCTACTCGCGTATCCAAGCGCCAATCGCAGGCGGACAGGGTACGCCGGTCGACAGGAGGCTTCAGAATTATGCATACCGTCTGGAAAGGCGCCATCAGCTTTGGTCTGGTGCACGTGCCGGTCAAAATGTTTTCGGCAACGGAAGACAAAGACATCTCCTTAAGATACATTCACAAGGAATGCGGCAGTCCGCTGTCGTATGTGCGGAAATGTCCCGTATGTGACAAGGAAGTTGTCTGGGAGGAAATTGGCAAGGGTTATGAGTATGAGAAAGGCAAGTTTGTTGTATTTGAAAAAGATGAAATCGATCAGCTCGCCGAACAGGCCAGCAAAAACATCGCGATCCTTGATTTTGTCGATCTGAATGAAATCGATCCGATTTATTTCCAGAAGACATACTATCTGTCCCCGGACCAGGCGGGCGCCAATGCCTACCGGCTGCTTCATCAAGCGATGCGGGACACGGGCAAAATCGGCATCGCCAAAATTTCGATCCGCTCTAAAAGCAGTCTCGCAGCGATTCGGGTGCTGGAGAGCTGCCTTGCGATCGAGACGATTTTTTATCCGGACGAAATCCGGCCGGTTTCCCAGGTGCCTAACCTTCCCGAGGCCGCGGGCGTCAACGACAAAGAGATGGAAATGGCCAAGCTGCTGATCTCCCAGCTGTCAACACCGTTTGATCCAGAAAAATATACGGACGATTACCGCCAACGCATGCTGGATCTCATCAGCAGCAAAGTGGCGGGCGAAGAAATCCATATCGCCCCGGCCCGCCAGCAGACGAACGTGATCGATCTGATGGCGGCGCTGCAGGCCAGCATCGAGGCTGTTCAGCCGGTCGCCGCCGATCCCGGCCCTGCCCGCAAGAAAGCCGCCGGCGGGCGCAAAAAAACCGCCGCAGCCGAACCGGCGGCCGACAGCGCTCCAGCTCCGGTAGTGACGCCGAAGCCAAAACGCCGCAGCTCCAAAGCGGCCAAAGACACGGTCTCCTAAGGCGCGGCGATGAGCTTCGATATCGTCGTTCCGTTCGAGCCGGTCATGGCGGCAGAGCTGCCTTCCGGCGGGCGGTGGATCGCGCAGATTAAGTGGGACGGCGTCCGGATGCTTACCTACTATGACGGAAACCGGACCGAACTCGTGAACCGGAGAGGCAACAACCGTACCCGCCAGTACCCGGAGCTGGCCGACGCCACCGCCTTCTGCAGCGCCGATTCCGTTATCCTCGACGGCGAGATCATTGCGCTTCACGAAGGCAAACCTTCCTTTCACGAGGTGATGCGGCGGGACAGCGTCCGCACGGAGGCCAGCATACCGGCAGCTATGCGGCAGGTGCCAGTGCTGTATATGGTGTTTGATCTTTTGTACCTTAACGGCAGATGGGTCACGGAGCTTCCGCTCCGTGAGCGGCAGGCGCTGCTGGCGGAGGTGCTCCGTCCGCATCCAAGCGTGCAGGCGGTGCCAAGCTACCCGGACCCTGCCGGCCTGTTCACCTCCGCGGTAGAGCATGGGCTGGAGGGCATCGTTTGCAAGGACCCCGACTCCGCTTATGCGATCGGCGGCAAAGACCGGAGATGGATCAAACGAAAAATCATCTCTGATCTGAATGCCGTCGCGGGGGGCGTCACCTTCCGGGACGGTATCGTTAACGCCATTTTGCTCGGATTATACGGCAAGGACGGCCGGCTGCATTATATTGGCCACGCCGGCACAGGTCGGCTTACCGTTGCCGACTGGCGGGCGCTAACGGAACGTGCGCTGAAGCTCGGCACGCAGGAAATGCCGTTTGCCGAGCTTCCCCAGCGGCGGCAGGGGGCGTTTTGGATTCGGCCGGAGCTGGTGTTCAAGATTCATTTTCTCGAATGGACGCCGTCCGGTACGCTCCGCCAACCCAGCATTCAGGCCGAAGTTCAGGTTGCACCGCAGGATTGCATTTTGGAACGCGAACGAACCCGATAGGAGGAGATCGGTCATGCCTACCGCAGTCAAAGGTACGATCACCGTGCAGGGACAAACCCTGACTGTAACGAATCCCGACAAGCCGCTGTGGCCGGAAGCCGGCATTACCAAACGCATCTACCTGGAAAAGCTGGCCGAGCTGGCCCCTTACCTGCTTCAGTACTGCAGGGACCGGCTGCTGACCGTTATCCGCTATCCCCATGGCGTGGGCGGCACCTCGTTTTACCAAAAAAACGCACCTGATCCGCTGCCCCCCTTCGTCCGGACGGCGCTGTATGAGGGCATTGAATACATCGTGCTGGACGGGCTGCCTGAGCTGCTGTGGCTCGGCAATCTGGCGGCGCTGGAATTTCATCCTTCGCTGCATTATGCGGGCAGCCCGCTTCCCTGCGAATGGATGATCGATCTTGATCCTTCACTCGAGGTCGAACCCCGGATTATGGAGGCCGCGGACATTGTGGGGAACGTGCTGCGATCGCTTGGCCTGGATTCCGTGCCGAAGACTTCAGGGGCAACCGGTGTGCAGATCATCGTCCCGGTCCGTCCGGGCGTGACCTTTGACGAGCTGCGCAAAATCGGGCATTTTGTCGGAAGATACGTAACCGAAAAACATCCCGGCCTCTTCACGCTGGAACGGCTGAAGAAACATCGGGGGGACAAAATTTATTTCGACTATCTCCAGCATTACAGCGGAAAAACGCTTGCGGCCCCCTATACGCCCCGCGCCCGGCCGCTCGCAACGGTATCGACGCCGCTGACCTGGGACGAGGTGCGCCGGAACGTAAGCCCCGCGGATTACCATCTGCTGAATATCGGAGAGCGGCTCCGTCAGGTCGGCGACCTGATCGGCAAGGTTCCCCCGCAGCCGGTGGAAGCGATTATTTCCCGCCTGTGAGCGCTAAGACAGCAGGCCTCTGTTTCAGCAAAAAGCGGCGGTAAACGCAGGTAAGCCCGGGGCGTCTCATGTAGAACCGCCCCGGGCTTACCCGCGTTTCGCCTGCTCCGGCCGGGAAACCGGCAGGACAAGGAAACCGCGCTAATGGATTGCTTTTTTCTTAAACCGTCCGCCCTTCACATCGTGAATGTTGCCGACTGCAACAAACGCATCTTCGTCCCAGTCCTCGACAATCGATTTCATCTTGGCTTCCTCCAGGCGTGTGATGACGACGAAAATCACTTTTTTATTCTCTCCGGAGAAGCCGCCTTCTCCTTCCAAATACGTCACGCCGCGTCCCAGCCGCTCCGTCAGTGCGTCCCCGATATCACGGTATTTATCGCTGATAATCCATACCGACTTCGACTGATCCAGTCCCTCCATCGTCACATCAATCATCTTGAAGGCGATATAATAGGCGATCAGGGAGTACATCGCATTATTCCAGCCAAACACAAAACCCGCGCTGGTCAGAATAAACAAATTGATGAACATAACGAATTCGCCGACGGAAAAAGGCAGCTTTTTGCTGACCAGAATCGACACAATTTCCGTGCCGTCCAGCGAACCGCCGTAGCGCACAACGATCCCGACTCCTACTCCCAAAATGGTTCCGCCGAATACGGCAGCCAGCAGCGGCTCAACCGTCAGCGGCTTGACCGGATGCAGCAGCGCTGTGCCAATCGACATAATAATAACCGCAAACAGCGTAGAGAGCGCAAACGTCTTTCCGATCTGCTTATAGCCAATAATCAAAAACGGCAGGTTCAACAGTGTAAGCAAAATGCCCAACTTAATGTGAAAGATTTTGGACAGCATAATCGAAATCCCTGTGATCCCGCCATCGATAATCTGATTAGGTACTAAAAATATTTCAAGAGCGACCGCCATCAATACAGCTCCAAGCAACAGCATAACTACCCGATGCGCCACCCGCACCCAGTTGGTTGTGCCCGAATGAGGAGGAAGCTTACCGCTCCTGTTCTCTGCTACCGCTTGCCCCATCTTCATAAACCTCCCCCTTGAATAAATGGTATAATCATTCGCATTATGCATAAATTCCGTGGCCGTCTTCCCTCTTCGAATTGCCAAAAAGAGCGTATCTCCTACTACAGGTAGTATATTAGAGGCGGAACCAGTATAGATATGCCATCTGCTTTTAAAAAGAACTATATTTAATTATACCATAGTTAGACCTTCTCTGCCCTTTAAATGTAACTGCACACAAAAAAAACCGTATGGCGTCAGCCGCATACGGTTTTACAGCAAAGGAGACAGCAGCCGGGACAAGGTTTCCAGCAGCCGGGCTTTGCGCCCTCTTGCCCGAAATACCGCCGGGTGGATGTAATCGCTGTGCCGCAGGTCATGCTCCAGGATGCCTGCCAGCCTGTCAACGGTGTCGGGATGCAGCAGCACCGCCGTCAGCTCAAAATTGGCATAAAAGCTGCGCATATCCAGGTTGGCGCTGCCGATCGAGGCGAAATAACGGTCGACGACCATCAGCTTGGAATGCATGAACCCCCGGCGGAACAAATAAAATTTGACTCCTGACCGCTGCAGCTCCTCCACATAAGACAAAGAGGCGTAATAGACCAGCCGGTTGTCGGGGTGTGCTGGCAGCAGAATCCGCACGTCGACTCCGGCAAGCGCTGCACTCTCCAGCGCTTTGACGATGGCTGGGTCGGGTATGAAATACGGCGAAGCAATCCAGACGCGCCGGTCCGCCGAGGACAAAGCGCCAAACACAAGCTGCTCAGCGGTGTCCAGCTTGCCGCCCGGGCCGCTTCCGACAATCTTCACCGATTCTTCGCCGCTGCAGGCATGGGACGGGAACAGACGGGGATGGCTCAAACAATCCCCTGAGGCGAGCCGCCAGTGCTTCAGGAACGCAAATTGCAGCTCATATACGGCATCCCCCTCAATACGGAGAAACATGTCTCTCCAATACCCAAGCTCCGGATCCTGGCCCAAATATTCATCGCCTATATTCATGCCTCCGGTGAACCCGACCTTACCGTCGACGATCAGCAGCTTCCGGTGACTCCGGAAATTCAGCCGCCGTTCGGCGGCAGACATCAGCAGCGGCAGGAAAAAGTGCACCTCCACGCCGCCCCTGCGAAGCTGCTGCACGAATTTTGCGCCAAGACTGATGCTACCCATGCCGTCGCAGAGCAGGCGGACCCGCACTCCCTGCCTGGCCTTCCGGAGCATCATTTCCTGAAAACGTCCTCCCGAATAATCGTCACGGAAGATATAGAACTCCATATGAATATGCTCTTCGGCCTGCTCCATCGCCTCCAGCATGGAGTCGTATGCCTGGCCCGCTTTGGTCAGCATTTGCGTCTGGTTGCAGCCGGATACCGGCGCGTCCGACAGCTTGCCGATCAGCCGGAGCAGACGGCGCCGGCCGGCCGCTTCGTCTCCGCTTCCCGCCCCCGAGTCCGATTCACGCAGCCGGGCCGACACTGCTTTGCGGATGTCCTGCATCAGGCGTTCCCCTTTGGGGTCCGCTTTACGCGCGTTCGCATATTCTTTTCCCAGGAAATAA
Source organism: Paenibacillus nanchangensis (assembly GCF_046543445.1). Lineage (NCBI taxonomy): Bacteria > Bacillati > Bacillota > Bacilli > Caryophanales > Paenibacillaceae > Paenibacillus > Paenibacillus nanchangensis. Next base: position 22,604 of record NZ_JBHOFD010000012.1, on the reverse strand, counting down.
TAGACCAGAAAACCAAGCAGCGGACAAACATACATTATAAACAACCAGGCCCTCAGCCTCTGGGGGCGGCGGTACTCCAGCAGAAAAATCAAACCGGTTTGAAGAATAAATACCATAAATATGAGCGTTAGCCACTTCATGCTCCGCCCTCCCTCGCGAACCCAAAACTTTCAAGCCGTTGTTCAGCTATCCCGGTCGGCAAAACCCAAGTTTTACGCGGGCCTGCCTAACCCTTCACCCGCGAAAGCACACAGCCCCGTAAGGCTGCTCTAGCGCGGTATGCAGACACACTCTAGTACAGCTTTGACCCGAAAACGCTTCTTTATTCACGTCTGACTCACACGCGGCCTGTCATGATTCGGGAGAAAGCCGAATACATAGAGTAGTAGAACGGATACGGATGAGCCCTTATTAGAGGCGAACCGTCCTAGTGACGGCGCCCGGCGGCCTGGGCCGCAGAAAGGAGACGCTATGAAGAATCGGACAGATTCCGGCCGCTACACGCTGCTGGTGCTTGGAGACGCGGACCGCCCGGTCAGGCAGCTTCGGGTTTCCAAACCGCTCGCATTTGCCCTGCCGGCCGCGGCGGCCCTCTCTCTGTCGAGCCTGGTCACTTCGATGCATGTGTATTCCGAACGCAACGCCGCCCGGCTGGAGGCGGAAGCGGCTTCGGCGAGCCTGAACGCGATGCAGCTGGAGCTGCAGGTGAAAGACAAAGATCAGACGCTGCAGAGTCTAAGACGCGAGGTGGAGGGATTGTCGAAGGAGGCCGATACGATCCGGGCCAAAATGAAAGCGGTCAGCGAGCTTGAACTGCAGCTGCAGCAGCTGATCCGCAAGCAGGAGTCCGAAGACGAAGGCGGGAAAGGCGGGGAGTTCGAACACGGCGCCGAGGCGGGAGTTGGGACTGAGACGGGGGCTGGAGCCGATACAAACATCCTGGCCACTGCAGAAACCCCCGCCGTCAAAAAGGGCGCGGCCAAGGTATCCGGGCTTGTCGGCGGCGAATACATCGCCGTGCATTCATCCGCTTCAGCTTATGCGCTGATTGAGGATACCCGGGATGACTTCGCCGAAATCCGCCGTCTGCTGGACGAGATGGCCGCCAGCCTGCCGCGGACGATCAATGAAGCCCGGCGTTTCTCGGAGATGCCCGCCGCTTCGCCGTCCGCTTCCGAACGGAGAGATACAGCTAAAGCCTCAAGCACTGTATCGGGTCATGCGGCATCAGGCCGTTCAGCGCAGCATGGAGCTGCTTCCGGTGTCCTGTGGCCCACCACGTCCCGGGCAATCTCCTCCAATTACGGATACCGGTCTGACCCTTTTAAAGGCTCTTCCGCCTTTCACGCAGGAATCGACATTCCGGGACGCACCGGAGACCCGGTTTACGCCGCGGAGGAAGGCCGGGTCACCGCCGCCGAACAGTCGGGAGCGCGCGGCAAATACGTGATTATCGGGCATGAAGGCGGACTGGAAACCTGGTACATGCATTTAAGCGCACTGGATGTGTCGCCTGGAGAACAGGTGGCCAAGGGGGATGTAATCGGCAAGCTGGGCAATACGGGCCGCAGCACCGGCCCCCATCTTCATTTTCAAGTAGTAAAACATAATAAAACCGTAAACCCGCTGGAATATGTCAAGCCCTGACACTCGCCCGGGCCCTGATTCTGTCTGAGACCCTGATTATATCTGAGACTCTGCTTTTGTCTGTGACTCTAAATCTGTCTGTGACTCTAAATCTGTCTGAGACTCTGATTCGGTCTGAGACCCAGCTTCCGCCTAGGCCCCCTGCTCTACCTGGCCTGGAAACGGAACAAATCAAATAAAGGAAACGGAGGAGGATCACGCATGATAGGAAAGAAAAACCAATCCGCAGTCAAAGGTACGGATACGCTGATCGGCCGCGGCGGATCGCTTGAAGGCAAACTGCAGTGTGACACGAACATCCGAATCGACGGAAGCTTCAGCGGGGAGATCGAGTGCAAAGGAACCGTGACTGTTGGAGAGCATGGCGTCGTTCACTCTACTATTTTAGCCGAAGAAATTGTAATTGCGGGCACGGTGTACGGCGAAGTTACAGCCGGCAAAAAACTGCTGCTCGCTTCCGGGGGAACGCTGCACGGAAGCGCCGCGGCCACAGCAATGATCATGATGGAAGGCGCCTGCCTGAACGGCTCGGTGTCGGCGGAAGGCAAGCCGGCGGAAGCCGGCGCCGGACAAGACCCGGCACCCGCAAAACGTTCCAAACGGTCCGCCGCAGGAAAAAGCGCAGCCGCGGGATAACGGAAGCTACTTATAAACCGTAATTAAAAAACGGCGTCCGGCCGGTTCTTCGCTGAACCGCCAGACGCCGCTTTTTTTAAATTTAGAACATGCCCGTTCACCAAACAAGTGAAAGCTGCCGGCCGGATTGGCTTTTTTTACGCGGCAACGTCCCGTTTGGAGAACACCGTCCAAGCCACAGCAAGGAACAGCACGTAATAAGCGCCCAGCACGCCAACCGAAAACCAGAGCGATACGCCGGCCGGTCCGGTAGCCGATGACAGATACCCGCTCAAATCCATATGCGGAAACGGCAGGTAATTGGCCCAGGGATACGTGGACGGATTGAAGATCAGCAGCATGATATTTTTGGCGAACAGAATAAACATCGATAGGCCGATCGCCAGCGCGCTGGCCCGGAATACCGCGGATACCATAAAAGCCAATGCCGCAGTAAGGAACAGCTGGATGTAACTGCATAGAGCCATAGCCAGCGAATAGGAAGCCTCGGTCCATCCTTCAGGCACGCTGGATGTTACGCCCTGCGTCGAAAAAATCATAGACGAGCCGTAAGCGCAGAGGAGCAAAAGCGCTGTTGCGAACAAGCTGAACAAGATCAGCGAGACATATTTGGACAGCAAAATTTTGGACCGGCTCCAGGGCCGGATAAGCAGCAGCTTGATGGTTCCCCATGAAAATTCCCCGGCAACTGCATCAGAGGCGATAACCACCGTAAAGATGGTATTCATAAAGAAACACACCATGACAGTCATCTGAAAGCTGTCCCACAACGCAATCTCGCTGGAATTCCCTCCCGTGAGATAAACCAGTGCAGGCAGCATAATTCCCATCCCCGCCAAAATCACCAGCATGACCCAGGTCCGAATGCGGCGGTATATCTTGATGTTCTCGTTATGTACGAGCGACATGAAATTAGCCAATGCCTTCGCCCCCTGTCATTTCTAGGAATTGATCCTCCAGCGTGCGGGTCAGCGGCTTGATCGCATATACCTTGATTCCCGCCGTCACCAGCACTTCATTAATCTCCGCAATTTGGTCCCTTGCAGCGGATACGACAAGCCGGCCGTCCTGAATTCTGCCAAAACCAAGCAGCTCAAGCGCCGCCTCCGCATTGCCGACCTCAAACGCCGTCTCCAGCTCTTCGACCCGGGCTTCCCCAACCGATTTCAGCTGCCGCACGTCCACCAGCCGGCCGTTCTGAATAATGGCCACGCTGTCGCACATCAGTTCCATTTCTGACAGCAGGTGGCTGGACACGAACACTGTCGTCCCTTCTTCGTGGCACAGCCGGCGCAAATAATCGCGCAGCTCCCGAATCCCCTGCGGGTCCAGCCCGTTTGTCGGCTCATCCAAAATAAGCAGCTTGGGGCGGTGCAGGAGTGCCTGTGCGACACCTAGCCGCTGACGCATCCCGAGCGAATACGTTTTAACTTTGTCGTGGATTCTGGCGGTCAACCCGACCAGTTCGACGACCTCGTTGATCCGCTCTTTCGTTACTCCGCGCACCATCCGGGCATACTGCCGCAGGTTCTGATACCCCGATAAAAATTTGTACATCTCCGGATTTTCCACAATAGCCCCGACCTGGGCGATCGCTTCTTCAAAAGAATCCTTGATGCTGTTTCCGCAAATCCGGATATCGCCTTTGCTGATCGAAATAAGTCCGGTCATCATCCGAATGGTGGTCGTTTTACCCGCGCCGTTGGGTCCCAGAAATCCGAAAATCTGGCCTGAGGGAATATCCAGCGTCAAATCGTTGACGAGCGTTTTCCCTCCAATTTTCTTGGTGACGTTCTGCAGCCGGGCTACCGGCTCCAGCTTATCGACCGTTGACATGGTGTTCTCCCTCCCTTGTTGGATTGTTGTTAGTGTGACATCCTTCCATTCCCTTACACGTGCGCTTGCGCAAAAATGCTGCGGTCTTTCCCGCCGCCTTCTTTGCGTCATTAGCTGCACCTTTCCGCCGTTCATCCTATCATTAGACGATAGTATCAAGAGATAACCCTGCAAATCCTGCAAGAAATCGACTTGTTACATACGCATGTTTCTTCCGGAAGGTTGCATGAACCTCTTATATACGAAAAAAAAGCCCGGTTTCCCCGCAGGGAAACCGGAGCTCTTCTCCATCACCGTCATCGCGTCAGCGATAGCGGCCATTCCTATCCTTAATCTCCGTTTAACCGCCGACGCGAGCCAGTTCACGCATATTGGCTTCAAACGCGGCCAGCAGCGCCGCTTCGCCAGTCAGCCCGCTTTCTTCCACTTTGCGGATCTGCTGCAGCATCCGCTTGTAGTCCTTCGGAATAACACGGACGAATTTCGGCAGGTTCTGTTCCCAATCGGCCAGCACCCGCTCGCCTGCCGCGCTGCCTGTCAGCTCCACATGAGCAGCGATCAAGGCGCGCAGTTCCTCCGCCTCTTCCCGCTCCTCGATCCGCTCCAGCAGCACCATTTCCAGGTTGCAGCGTCCAACAAACGTATTCTCCGGATCGTATACATAAGCGATGCCGCCCGACATACCCGCCGCAAAGTTCCGGCCGGTTCCGCCGAGGACGACGACACGTCCGCCGGTCATGTACTCGCAGCCGTGGTCGCCTACACCTTCAACAACGACTTTGGCGCCTGAGTTGCGGACCGCAAACCGTTCGCCGGCAATGCCGTTGATGTACGCTTCGCCTCCGGTCGCTCCGTAAAACGCCGTGTTGCCGATGATGATGTTCTCTTCCGCAGCGAATGTCGCTTTCGGTGACGGCTTCACAATCAGTTTGCCGCCGGAGAGGCCTTTGCCGACATAGTCGTTGGAGTCGCCTTCGACCGTGATCGTGATACCCTTCGGCACAAACGCGCCAAGACTTTGTCCCGCCGAACCGCTGAAATGGAGACGGATCGTATCTTCCGGCAGACCGGCTGCGCCGTATTTGCGCGTCACTTCGCTGCCGAGAATCGTGCCGACGGCACGGTTAACGTTCGTAATCGGCAGAGACACTTCCACCGGCTGGCCGGATTCGATTGCTGGGGCGGCAAGCTCAAGCAGCTTGCTCATATCCAGCGTCTCTTCCAGGCCGTGGTTCTGGAACTTGCTGCGGTAGCGCGTCGCGCCGGCCGGCAGTTCCGGACAGTGGAGCAGACTGCTGAGATCCACGCCTTTTTTCTTCCAGTGGTAAGAAGCCTTGATCGCATCCAGACAGTCGGTCCGGCCCACCATCTCTTCGATGGTGCGGAAGCCGAGGCTTGCCATAATCTCCCGGAGATCCTGAGCGACAAACGTCATGAAATTCACGACATGCTGCGGATCACCCGTAAAGTTCTTGCGCAGCTCCGGATTCTGTGTCGCCACGCCGACCGGACAAGTATCCATTTGGCAGACACGCATCATGATACAGCCGACAGCGACCAGCGGCGCTGTAGAAAATCCGTACTCTTCCGCACCCAGCAGAGCCGCAACCGCGAGGTCGCGTCCGCTGAGCATCTTGCCGTCCGTCTCCAGTACGACGCGGTCGCGCAGGTTGTTCAGCATCAGTGTCTGATGCGTCTCGGCCAGTCCAAGCTCCCACGGCAGACCCGCATGACGGATGGAGTTCATCGGCGATGCGCCGGTTCCGCCATCATAACCGCTGATGAGGATGATGTCCGCGCGGCCTTTGGCCACACCGGCGGCGATGGTGCCTACGCCGACTTCGGACACCAGCTTCACGTTGATATTGGCGCGAGGGTTGGCGTTCTTCAGATCATAGATCAGTTCGGCCAAATCCTCGATCGAATAAATGTCATGGTGCGGCGGCGGCGAGATCAAACCTACGCCCGGCGTGGAACCCCGGACTTCGGCGACCCAAGGATACACCTTGCGGCCTGGCAGCTGTCCGCCTTCGCCCGGCTTCGCGCCTTGGGCCATCTTGATCTGGATTTCATCCGCATTTACCAGGTAGTTCGATGTAACACCGAACCGGCCCGATGCCACCTGCTTGATCGCGCTGCGGCGCGAGTCTCCGTTGCTGTCCGGGAGGAAGCGTGCAGGATCCTCGCCGCCTTCCCCGGTATTGCTTTTGCCGCCGATGCGGTTCATTGCGATCGCCAGCGTCTCATGCGCTTCCTTGCTGATTGAGCCGAAGGACATGGCTCCCGTCTTGAAGCGGCGCATGATCGACTCTACCGATTCGACCTCTTCGAGCGGTACCGGTTCGCCGACCGGCTTCAGCTCCAGAAGCGAACGCAGCGTCAGATGTTTTTCGCTTTCGCCCTGAACAAGCGCGGCATATCTCTTGTACAGATCGTAGTTGCCGGTCCGTACGGCGTTCTGCAGCAGATGAATCGTCTGCGGGTTGAACAGATGCTCTTCCCCGTCCGCACGCCATTGGTAGTCGCCGCCGGAGTCCAGCACCTTGTCAACGCCGTCTTTGTCAGCAAATGCCCGCAGGTGATGCGCCAGCGTCTCCTCGGCCACCTCTTCGAGACCGATGCCGCCGATCCGGGACGGCGTCCAAGTGAAGTACCGGTCCACAAATTCCGATTTCAGGCCAACCGCTTCAAAAATCTGCGCGCCCCGGTACGATTGAATTGTGGAGATACCCATCTTGGACAAAATTTTCACAACGCTCTTCGTAGCGGCCTTGATGTAATTCTTGACGGCCTTCTCATGCGAGATGCCGCGCAGCAGTCCTTGCGTAATCATGTCGTCCAGACTCTCAAACGCCAGGTAAGGGTTCACGGCGCTGACGCCGTAGCCGAGCAGCAGCGCGTAATGATGCACTTCCCGCGGTTCGCCGGATTCCAGCAGCAGGCTGACTTTGGTCCGCGTACCTTGACGAATCAGATGGTGATGCAGGGACGAAACAGCGAGCAGCGCCGGAATGGCCGCATTGTCGCGGTCTACGCCGCGGTCGGATAGAATAAGAATATTATGCCCTTTAGCGATGACGCGGTCAGCCGCCTCATACAGCCCGTTCAGCGCCTGCTCCAGTCCGGCCGCTCCTTCGGATGCCGGGAACAGGATCGGAATGGTCATCGATTTGAAGCCCGCACGGCGTACATGACGGATCTTCGCAAAATCCTCATTCGAAAGAATCGGTGTATCCAGTGCGATCTGACGGCAGCTCTCCGGCTCCGGCTTCAGCAGGTTGCGTTCCGGTCCAATCGTCGTTGTCGTCGACGTAATCAGCTCTTCGCGGATCGCGTCGATCGGCGGATTGGTTACTTGCGCGAACATTTGTTTAAAATAGTTATAAAGACGCTGCGGCCGGTCGGACAGCACCGCCAGCGGCGAGTCGTAGCCCATCGATCCGACGGCTTCCGCTCCGGTGGAGGCCATAGGCTCCAGCACTTTGCGCAGGTCTTCAAAGGTATAACCAAAGGACTGCTGAAGCTGCTGCACGTTGTCGTGCTTCGGATTCGGCAGCTCGGGAGCGTCCGCCAGCTCGTCGAGGCCGATCAGATGTTCATTCAGCCATTCGCGGTAAGGATGCTCGCCCGCAATGGCGGATTTCACTTCTTCATCGGAGATAATCCGGCCTTCCTTGGTGTCAACAAGCAGCATCCGGCCAGGTCTCAGCCGGTCCTTATACAGTACGTTCTCCGGCGGAATATCGAGTACGCCTGCCTCCGAAGACAAAATAATCAAATCGTCTTTCGTTACATAATACCGGGAAGGACGCAGTCCGTTCCGGTCCAGAATCGCACCGATCTGAACGCCGTCGGTAAAGCCCATCGCGGCCGGACCGTCCCACGGCTCCATCAGTGTGCTGTGATATTCATAAAATGCTTTTTTGTTATCATCCATGCTCTCATGGTTGCTCCAAGGCTCTGGCACCATCATCATGGCGACATGCGGCAGGGAACGTCCGCTTAAGTACAGGAATTCAAACGTGTTGTCGAACATTGCCGTATCGGAACCATCCGGGTTGATGACCGGTTTGATCTTCTCCAGATCGTCGCCGAACACCTCGCTTGCGAACAGCGATTGGCGCGCATGCATCCAGTTCACATTGCCGCGCAGCGTGTTGATCTCTCCGTTGTGAATCATGAAGCGGTAGGGATGCGCGCGTTCCCAGCTCGGGAACGTGTTGGTGCTGAAACGCGAGTGAACCAGCGCAATCGCCGATTCCAGCCGCTCATCCTGCAGATCGAGATAGAACTTCCCGACCTGTTCCGTAGTCAACATGCCTTTGTAAACGATCTTGCGGCAGGAAAGGCTCGGCAGATAAAAGGATTCGCCTTCTTCCACGCCTCCGTACCGGATCGCCAGCTCGGCGCGCTTGCGGATGACGTACAGCTTGCGCTCGAACGCAAGGTCGTCGGCCAGGCCGGCCGAACGGCCGATGAATACTTGGCGCACATAAGGCTTGGCGGCCTTGGCCGTTTTGCCCAGCATTTCATCATAGGTCGGCACAGTACGGTAACCCAGCACTGTCTGGCCTTCTTCTTCAATAATATTGCTCAGAAGCTCCTCATGGTGGGCGCGGATCTCTTCGTTGTGAGACAGAAAGATCATGCCGACGCCGTATTGCCCCGGTTCCGGGAGCGTAAAGCCAAGCGCTTCAGCCTCAGCGGCAAAAAAGCGGTGCGGAAGCTGCAGCATAATGCCCGCGCCGTCACCGGAGTTCGGTTCGCTGCCTTGTCCTCCCCGATGCTCCATATTAAACAGCATGGTCAATGCGTTGCTAACAATATCATGGGACGGCTTGCCCTTGATGTGGGCGATAAATCCCATGCCGCAGGCGTCTTTTTCAAACTGGGGGTCGTAAAGTCCCTGTTTGCGTGGCAGTTCTGTGTGTCTCATCATACGCAACCTTTCTATAATAAAGTGAACGCAATCAGAAGCAAATTTTTCATATTAAAATCTTAATAATTATTCAGACCAGATTGGTTATATTATTTTATCATCGACCTGACATGAGCGCAATTTAAACTTTTTTATGAACTTGATTAACAACTGTTTTTGCGACAACGCTGTATCAAGGGAAAGCGTAAAAAAACCTTTCGTTGTATATTTATTCAGTATTAGTGCATAAGCCCTTATTCAATGAAAACGGTTCATTCCTGTTTCCAACAAATTTCTCCGCATAATCCCCTTTATTTTTCCTGGGTAAAGCGTAAAAAGCGTTCCCGAAGGAACGCTTTTTATGTCGATGCCTGGAGAACCCGGCTGTCGAATTATGCATTCAAAACTTGTTCACTTTTTACTACAGCCCGGCTGTCCCGGTCGCGGGTCATGAAATAAGCCAGCGTAAGCAGCAGGAACACCACCGCATATCCGCCGAGAATGGCGGCTTCATGCCACATCAGACCAAAGTCTCCGGAAGAGATCACCGCTTTGTAGCCTTTGACGCTGTAAGTCATCGGCAGCAGCGGATTCAGGGCTTTCATCCAGTTCGGAATCAGCTCCAGCGGGAAGGTGCCCGCACTTGTCGTCAGTTGGAAGATCAGGATAACGATGGCGACAAACCGTCCCGGCTGGTCAAGCCAGGTTACAATAGCCTGAATAATCCACATGAACGTCAAACTGGTTACGAACGAGAAGAGCAGGAACAGCGGAACGCTCTGTACGCCGAGGTCCAGTCCATACAGCACTACAAGAGCGGCCAGCATGGATTGCACCAGACTCATCAGCGTAAACGACAGCGTCCGGCTGAAGAATCGGCTGAAGCGGCTTGCGCCTTCCACTTCCGATTCGCGCATCGGGATGACCAGCGTGCTGATCAGCGCGCCGACAAACAGGCCAAGCGACAGGAAGTAAGGGGCAAAACCTGTGCCGTAGTTCGGCACTTCATTTAATTTATGCTCTTCAATTTGAACCGGCTGCGCGAACATATCCACCAGCGCATCGGTCTTCTTCACGCTTGCCGTCTGATCCGCCGCGTCGACGAGCTTCGTTGCCAGCTCGTTGGAGCCGGACTTCAGGTCATCCATTCCGTCTTTCAGTTCGCCCGCACCGTTTGCCAGCTTGTCGGAACCGTCGGCCAGCGTACCGATGCCGCTGCCGAGCTGATCCACGCCGCCAAGCAGCTTCGTTGTACCGGCTTCCAGCTGCGCCCCGCCTTCGGCAAGCTTTTTGCCGCCTGCGGCAGCTTCTTTCAGCTTGGTACCAAACTGTGCCATACCTGCTTTCAACTGGTCACCGCCCGCAGCCAGTTTATCGGCTCCGGCCGCCAGTTTCTCTTGACCGCCTACCAGCTGCTTGCTGCCGGTGTGAAGCTGAACGGCGCCGCTGTGCAGCTGGCCGATTCCGGCGTCAAGCTGCTGCGCGCCTTGGTGCAGCGCTTGTGCGCCTTGCAGCAGCTGCTGCTGTCCGGCGTTCAGCGAATCCGCTCCGGCCGCCAGCTTTTGCTGGCTGGCGTTCAGCTCTTCGCTGCCTGCCGCCACCGCCTGGCTTGCCGCGATCAGCTTCTGCAGCGCGGGATTTTCGGCCAGCTGCGGGCTTGCTTTGGCCAGCTGCTGCAGCCCTTCGGCTACGCCTTTCGCGCCTTCCGCTACCTTCGCGCTGCCTGCCGAGGATGCCTGCAGTCCCGCTTGCAGCTGTGCGCTGCCGTCCGCCGACGATTTCAGGCCGTCCGCGAGTTTGGCGGCGCCGCCGCTAACGGACTGGCTGCCCGCTTGCAGCTTGGCTGTGCCGTCCACTGCGGACTTCGCACCGGCTTCCAGCTTCTTCGCACCGGTCAGCGACTGATCCAGCCCCGCTTTCAGCTGGTCTGCGCCATCCGCCGACTGTTTCACGCCGGCTTCCAGCTTCCCGTGGGCCGCCGACAGCTGGCCAAGTCCGCCAGCCAGTGTGCTGCTGCCTTTAGTCAAGGCGGCTGCGCCATTGTGCAGATCGTTTACGCCTTGGGTCAGCGGAGCTACGCCGTCTTTCAGCTTGCCTGTGCCTTCCTTCAGAACGATCAGGTTTTCTTTCAGCTTGGCGGCACCGTCATCCAGTTTGACCGCCCCGTCCGCCAGCTTCGATGCGCCGTCGCCGGCTTCACCCAGACCGTCGGAGACTTTGGTGATTTTGTCAAATACCGATTCGGTATAGGCTTCCGTTACTTTGGCGGATACTTTGCTTTTGATTTCCTTGACCGCGGTTCCGCCGATCTGGCCGGCAAGGAAGTTATAACCTTCGTTTGGTTCAAAAATAATGTGCGCCGGCTGCGGCTCGTCATCCAGCAGTGTTGTTGCTTTGGACGAGAAGTCTTCCGGAACGACAATGGCCATATAATAGGTATTGTCCTTCAGTCCGGCTTCCGCTGCTTCACGGCTGACGAACTTCCAGGCGAAGTCGTCGGATTTCTTCAGCTCGGTGACCAGATCATTCCCGGCCGTCAGCTGGCGGCCTTCGTACTCGGCTCCTTTATCCTCGTTAACCACAGCTACCGGCAGCTCATTCATTTTGCCGTACGGGTCCCAAAACGCCTTCAGGAACAGTCCGCTGTACATCACGGGGATGAAAAGAACGACGAACATGGGGATCAGCACTTTCGGATTTTTCAGCGCCGCGCCCATATCCTTAAAAAATACGGATAATGACTTCATTACAGTTCTCTCCTTCTCTATAATCGAACGCTGATTTGAGCGCCGCGGACCGTCTATATAAACTGAATCAAAGAATTACAGGTGAAGCTGAGCTGTCGCTGCGGCAAATTTGGACTTCCGGCCGCTGTTATTTTCGGAGTTCTTGAAGACTGAACTGAATGCACACAGGTGGACCGGGGCTGTCACTGCGGCAATTTGGGACTTCCGGTTGCTGTTATTTTCGGAGTTCTTGTTTGATATTTCTAAGTTAGCGGTAGAACTCCGAAAATAAAGGCAAACGCGTTCGCTCCTACATCTCCAAATTGCCTCCGTGCCACCCCCACCATCCTGCGAATAAATAGTTCAGTCTGGATAGATCGTAAACTCCGGAAATCCAGGCAAATGCTTCGTTCCTACAGCTCAAATTGCCTCCGCGCCATCACCGTATTCCTGTCATTCAATTCTTCAGTTTTTGTAGAGGGTCCGGATGTTCTAGTCAATCATTCTTCCGCGGTTTGATTTGCGGAACTTACAGTAACACTACTTGACCATTTTCCCCAATCGGTCAGTTTGAAGCAAAAAAAAATTCCTTTTGCCCGTCCCGGAAAATTTGTCCCGGTCCGGTGCCGTAGCCCGCAGATCATCGCGGGCCGCGAATGCCGGCAGCTGCAAAGTAGCGAAACCATGCGCCTCTTACACGGCCAACCCTTCCGCCAGGAACAGCCGAAAATACGTCTTGATTTGTTCCTTGTCCAGCGGTTCGTGCAGCTTGTTCAGTTCGGTGGTAAGCACCATGTACAGCCGAAGCATAACAAGTGAGACGACTTTGGCGTCACAGGGCTTAATCTCTCCCTGCTTGATCGCATGCTCCACCTCCCGTTCCAAATATCCCAGCACGGCATTCTCAATCTTGTCGAGTCCTTCCTGCGCCTGCGGGGTTCCGAATTCCCGGTTCTCCTGGGACAGCTTGATAAACAGCTCATGCTTGCTCCGGAACTGCAGCAGGGCGTCCAGCACGCGGTGCAGGTTATCGAAAAACGGCTTGTCGCGGCGTACCTCGCGCTCGGCGATTTCCTTCATTTCTACCAGTACGTCGAGCAAAATCTCGTCAAACAGTTCTTCCTTGTTCGTAAAAAACGTATAAATCGTTCCTTTGCCCACGTTGGCGATCCGGGCCACCTGGTCCATTGTGGTAGCCTTGTAGCCGAACAGCGAAAACGATTTGGCCGCCGCTTCCAGCACCTGCTGCCTTCGGTCAATCACAGCCATTACTCAAGCACTCTCCTCTCCCGGGAATGTTGCTGCGCTTTGGACTTCTGACCGTTTTACTAATCCGGTCATTTGGTCAATGCCTACTATACCACTTTGCCTCCGCCTATGCAATGCTTTTGCCTGAATTTTTTATTTAAAAATTATTGCAGTGTTTTAACTTTCCAATTACGTCTTATTTGTATAATGGAAAAAAGAATCCATTCCAGGCGCATCAACGTATAAATTATACCTGATGTAAGATATAATCTATTTTAAGAAGGAAAGTAGCAGGTGAGTATAATGCGAAAGAAAAGAGTACTGCTGTTCTCGGAAGGCTTCGGCACCGGCCATACGCAAGCGGCTTACGCCCTTGCCGAAGGAATCAGACAGCTGAATCCGGAAATCCAGTGCCGAGTTATCGAGCTGGGCAAATTTCTGAACCCGACAGTCGGTCCTTGGATTCTTTCCGCTTACCGAAGAACCGTGAGCAGTCAGCCTAAGCTAGTGGGCATGATGTATAAGACCCAGTATAACAAGTCGCTGAAGCCGTTGACCCGGCTGGCCCTGCATAGGGTATTTTATTCCCACACTTTGCAGGTGGTGGAACAGCTGAAGCCGGATTTGATCATATGCACTCATCCTATTCCCGCAGCAGTCATCGCGCGGTTGAAGCGCCACGGACTGAATGTGCCGCTATACACGCTCATTACCGACTATGATGCTCATGCGAGCTGGATCAACCCGGAGGTAAACCGCTACCTCGTTTCGGCGCCCAAGGTTGAAGCGCTGCTTCGTTCGCGCGGCGTTCCGTCCGAGATTATCAAGGTCACGGGCATCCCCGTGCACCCCAAGTTCTGGGAGCGCCACAGCAAGAAGCAGCTGCGCAAAGAACTGGGACTTGCCGACCTGCCCACGGTCCTGATCATGGGCGGAGGCTGGGGGATGCTGTTTGGACAGGATATTCTCGACGCGCTGACATCCAAGCTGGACCGGATCCAGCTGATCTTCTGCATGGGCAGCAACGAGAAGCTGATAGCCAAGCTAAAGGCCGATCCCAAGTTTGCGCACCCGAACGTCACCATCTTGGGCTACAGCAACGAGATCGACAAGCTGATGGACGCTTCCGACCTGCTCGTGACCAAGCCGGGCGGCATGACCTGCACCGAAGGTCTCGTAAAGGGCATTCCGATGCTGTTCTACAAAGTGATTCCGGGCCAGGAAGAGCAGAACTGCCAGTATTTTGTCGAGCAGGGATTGGCCGAGGTGCTGGATAACGAAGCGGTTGCCTACAAATGGCTGAACCTGCTGTCCGGCAAATACGAGCTGCTTGAGGAGCAGCGCCGGCTCAGACTTTCTCCGGAGCGGCTCCAGCCCCAGCGCTGCGCCGAAACGGTTGCCGGCATGCTGGTCGGAGAGGCCCCGTCCGATTGCCCCCGCAAGGAACGGCCGATCCCGATGGGCCCCGAAGTGGAGGAGCCCGTGTATATTACGCCGTAACCTCTATACTAAAACTGCGGCGCAGAGGCCGGGGAGCGAAGGTTAGCTTCCCCGGTTTTTTGATGACTTGCAGCAGATTAAAAAGGCCGTTCCCCTCTACTTTCTCCGGGAACGGCCTTGTTTTATTCGTCAGCGGTCAGTCATAGGGGTTCAAGTTACACGCTGTCTATACTTCCAGACTTTCGCCCGGCTTCAGCGCGTGTCCCTGCACGCCCTCTTGACGCAGCCGGTCGCAGAACTGCTCGCCGTCCTGTTCAATTGCCGGGAATGTGTTGTAGTGCAGCGGAATGACCGCTCCTGCGCGAAGCCAGCGCGCAGCAAGCAGCGCATCGTCCGGCCCCATGGTCAGCATATCGCCGATCGGCAGCGCGGCCACGTCAATGGCGTTGCGTTCTCCAATCAGCCGCATATCGCCGAACAAGGCCGTGTCCCCGGCATGGTACAGCGTCTTGCCTCCGGCTGTCAGCAGTACGCCGGCAGGCTGCCCGGCATAAATCCATGTATCCCCTTCGGTAATGGACGAGGAGTGGAACGCCAGCGTGAACCGGAGGCTGAAGCCTTTATACTCGCAGCCGCCCCCGATATTCAGATGCCGGACATCCGCGCCTTTTGAGCGGCAGTATTCCGCCAGCTCGTACACTGCAAAGATAGGACAGCTGTTGTTTTTGGCGATTTCAACCGCATCGCCCAGATGGTCCGAATGCCCATGGGTCAAAATCACCGCGTCCACACGGATCGCATCGGGCGATATGCCCGAATCCGGATTGCCGGATAGAAACGGGTCGATGATCAAATTCGCCGTCTCCGTCTCCACAAGAAGTGCCGAATGTCCGTAATAAGTAATTTTCATAAAATGGATGCGCCTCCCGCATAAAAGATGTGGGTACTGCTTGAGCGGATTTTGCATCGTTCCCTTGGGCTGCGGCGCTGAATGCCGGTGAACCGTCCAAAGCAATGCAAAACGCTGACTCTTATAGTTTACCCTAATGGGAGGACGCCGCTTCAAGTGAAGATGGAATTATTTATAAAACGTATGGTTGCCGATTGTCGCGACATAAGTCTGTGAATGATGGACAGTGAGATCCTGCGCCAGCTTTAGGGACAGGAAAAAATACGTGTTGTCCGGGACCTCTTTGACACCCGAAAGCGCCGCATTAACCGCATCAACCGACTCTTTGTTCGGCTGGACACGTTTAAGACGCCCGTTGGCCACAGGACTAAACTGTCTTTTTTGATAAATAACCTCTTTGATCGTATCGGGAAAATTGGCTGACCGCAGCCGGTTTAAGACAACGTTGGCGACTGCCACCTTGCCTTCGTACGGTTCGCCTTCCGCTTCCGCCATGACGATTTTTTGCAGCAGAAGCAGATCTTCTTTGGACACGGTGTAGCTCCAGGCGGCCTGTGCGGCCTGTTCCTTGCTTAATAACTGTGTCCGCGAGAAGTATAGTGTTAGGGGGGGAGTGGTTATGGATGTCTTGACGGTCTTTGCCGTATTCCCCTTATTCGGCGCAGGCACCGGCTTTGCCGTCCGCTTGGCGGGCAGCGCGGCCGTACTCTTCGCCGCGGCGCCGGACACCGCCAGCTTCGCTGCGGCTGCCTTGCTAGGAATCGCAGGGCCGGCTGCCGCTGAAACGGACGGAACTTTTGGCGCCGGCGCTGCCTTTGTCCGCTCCTTTAGCGGACTGGAATCAATCCAGCCGTCAGGCGCGAGCTTGGTCCAGGCAGCGCTGGTGAGAGGATAGGTACGATGCGTATGCAAAGGTACTCCGGATAATTTAATCTTGGATACAGCTCCCTCGGCCAGTTTCCCGTTCTGGACCGATGGGCTTTCATTCTGCCGGTGCGGTTGGGGCATCGGAGGAAACAGCTTGCGCTGCAGCTCGGGCAATAGGGCGGTTCCCCGTCCGGTCCCTCCTGCTCCTTCCTGGAACAGCAGAATGATTGCAGAGAAACACACTAGAATGACGCCCAAGATGAGCGTGATCCAGCGGTTTTGTTTATAAAAGGTCATATTTCTCCTCCTATTAACGGCACATTCCTTTCTTATGTAACCGAAAATGAGAGGTTTGAATACTTTTTCAGCTATTTTTCTTTGGAAATTTCAGAGATTCGACGATCTCATACATTGGACTGGCTCCCATTCGCGTCGCAAAAACAACAAAACCTTCCACTTCCCACCCTTCGCCGGACGCCTGTGCGGACAGGTCTGCGCCGGGCCAGCCCTCCAGCTTGCCGGCCGAAAAAGGCGCCGCTCCCCGGTATTTGCGGGCCAGCGTGAGGTGCGGGGAGTAAGGCCGGTCCTCCGGGACAAAACCCAACGGTCCGGTAGCGGCGACAACCCGCCGGTGCAGCGCCTCAAGTGCCGCCCGGTCGCCCGCTACCCCGGCCCACAGCACCCGCGGCGACTTGGCTGTGCCGAAGGTTCCGGCACGGCTCAGCTCCAGCTTAAAGGGGTTTGCTTCCGCCGCCGCGGCTTTCAGCGCGTCTATGAGCGCGGGAATCCGCTCCCGGCCGGTATCGCCGAGGAACTGCAGCGTAATGTGGTAATCCTCGGGATGCACCCATTTGGCGAACTCCAGCTCCCGGCTGAGCCGCGCGCAGTCTTCTCCAAGAGCCGTCCGCAGCGGCTCCGGGAGCCGGACGGCAATGAACAAGCGTTCGGGCCGTGTGCGGTTTGAGTCGTTATGCATGTCATTTCCCCTTTTCCGCAAGATTTGCTATGCTGATAAACAATTGGGAGTATGTCTCCCGCCAACCGTACGAAAAGCAACTGTGAAACGGAGGAATCCCTATGTCTAAAACGATTGTCAGTCTGAATCGGCTGTCGCCGGAGCAGGAGGAGCTGATCCGCCGGTCGGCGCCCGGCTACAACCTGGTCCAGACGCCGGCCAAAACACCCGATCCGGCCGTGCTGCGAAGCGCCGAAGTCGTGCTCGGCTGGTCCGCTGCCGCTGCGGAAACGCTGCTTGAGCCGGACACGCCGCTGCGATGGGTGCAGACCTGGTCGGCGGGCATCGACAAGCTGCCGCTGGAGCAGTTCCAGGCCCGCGGCGTGCTGCTCACCAACGCCAGCGGCGTGCATGCGGAGCCGATCTCATCCGTTATTTTTGCCTATATGCTGAACTTTACCCGCGATATGCATCTGTCGATCCGCAATCAAGTTCAACACCGCTGGCATTCCGGCCGCGGCGAAGGCGAGCTGCACGGTAAAAGTATCGCGATCTGCGGCACCGGCGCCATCGGCGCGGAGACGGCTCGGATCGCCAAGGTCTTTCGGATGAAGACGGTTGGCGTCAGCCGTTCCGGCCGGCCGCTGCCCGATTTTGACGAGATGTACCGCACGCCGCAGCTGCGTGAGGCGGTGGCCCAAGGCGATTTTGTGGTCAATACGCTGCCGCTGACCGACGAAACAAAACATCTGTTTGACGAAAAGATGTTTGCCGCCTTTAAACCCGGAGCCTGCTACATTAACATCGGGCGCGGAGACACAACCGATACCGAAGCGCTTATGGGCGCGCTGAAGAGCGGACATCTGCGCGGCGCGGGGCTCGATGTGTTCGAGACGGAGCCGCTGCCCGAAGATCATCCGCTCTGGGAGATGGAGCAGGTTATTATCACGCCGCATAACGCCGGCATGACGGATGTGTATACCGAACGCGTGCTTGATATTTTTACCGGCAATCTGGCTTCTTATGTGTCGGAAGGCGCGCCCCGGCGAAATCTAGTAGATTACGAACGCCAGTACTAGGCTTAATGTTTGGGTTGACCTTAGTAAAATCCGGTACACGCTTCGGCTGTCCGGCCAGATTAAATTTAATGCCGGGGGATAGCCCTTGGCAAAATCCGGTCCTGGTTCCGGGTACGGTTCTGGCCCCGGCTTCCGTTCGGGTTGTCCGGCCGGATAGCTACCGGCACAACCACAGTTTTCGGGCAAAAGATCCCTTGGCGGCGGTACAGGCGTCTTCGATGCCGAACCCCGCTTCGCGGATCTCCGCCTCGATCGGCTGCGTGGAGATAACGACGGCACGGGCCGTCAGCCGCCTGAGCGCGGCCAGTATCTCCAGCGTCTCCTCGCTCGTAATCACCGAACACAGGTTGTAAGGCATGTCGAGCAGCGCAGTGTCATATTTTCCTTCCAGCTTGCGCATATCGCCCAGCTGCACCCGGTCTTCCGGATAACCGTAATGCCGCAGGTTGCCCCGGGCTCCCGTTACGGCAAGCGGATTCAGATCGCAGCCCGTCATGTCCAGCCCCATCGACAAACCTTCGATCAGCACGGTCCCCATCCCGCAGCAGGGATCCAGCATCCGCCTGCCGGCCGCTCCGGCTGCGGCGATGTTCACTGCCGCCCGGGCAAGGGGTACGCCAAGTCCGGTAGAATAGGCGTGCGGCTTCTGGATATGCGCCCTCCAGACTCTCCCGCTTTCCTCGTATTCCCCGAACCGGTACAGGCCGTCCTGCAGAACCAGTGCAAACATTTTTGCCGGTGAATGCATGTCCGCTTTCCCCCGGACACAAGCCCCGATCTTCCGTTCCAGCTCCCGGCTGTCCCGGTAGTTGGGATGGGCACCTTCCTTCAAGCACAATACCTTAAAGGTCTCCCCCTCCGCCAGTTCCATACCCGAAGCATAATGGCAGATATCGTCAAGCGATGCCGATACGGCCTCCACTTTCATTTTGCCGTACACAAAAGGGCTCCGGTCCGCATCAACATTCCGCTGCGATTCCGTCAGCGTTGGCGTCAGCGCATGGCCGCCGGTCAGCGCCCGGAGCTCCATCCGGCACAGCTCCTCTTCCGTCTCGTGCGCGCGGTGCGCATACAGATAGGCGGTTTCTTTACCGTTTGTTCTATTGCTGTTCGTTTCTTTGCTGCTTGTTCCTTTGTTGCTTGTTCCTTTGCTGCTTGTTCCTTTGCTGTTCGTTTCTTTGCTGTTGTTTGTTTCTTTACCATTCATTCCGTCCATTCCGTTCCCTTCTTCCCGGCCCTGCCTTCAAATCCGGCCGCTTCGGCCAGCAGCCGGTAGGACCTTCTCCGCTGCTCATAATCCCCGGCAGGCGTATAAATGAGGAAGCGGCCGGTGCCGTACCGTTCCTGCCGATCCCGCAGCCCGGCGAGGACTTCTTCGGGATCGCCCGCCAGCACCGGGGCGGCGGAAGCAGCCTTGTCCTGCCCGGTACCGCGAACAGCTGCTGCATCTGCCGCCGCTCTTGGTGTGGTGCTGCCAGTGCTCTCCCCGGCTCCAGTCTCCGCAGCTCCTGCCGCCGCTTGCGGGCTGGCGCTGCCGGAGCTCTGCCCGGCATCTGCGGCCGTTTGCGGACCGGTGCCGCCAGGGCTCCCCCCAGTGCCTGCCGCCGCTTGCGGGCTGGCACTGCCGGAGCTCTGCCCGGCATCTGCGGCCGTTTGCGGACCGGAGCCCGGAAACGCGCTGTCCGCCGCCAGCCTGCGGGCTTCCTCGCCTGTCGGCGCGCATACAACTGCTACGGCGACCATAGCTTCGGCCTCGCTGAGCCTCGAAGAAGGCTGAAACGCCCGCCGGTAACCGGCGATGACGTCCGCCCCTTCTTTGTCGCTCATATACTCGCCGAACACGTAGCCTGCGCCAAAGCGGGCGGCGTACTCTGCGCTGCGCGTGTTGGTGCCGAGCAGCCAGAGCGCGGGCGGATGCTCAGGCAGCGGCCGGGCAGTCACCGGTGTGCCCTCATAGGCGTAAGCATCCTCCAGCAACTGGGTCAGCGCGTCCAGCGCCCCCGGCAGCTCGGCCACATGCTGCAGGTAGTTTCCGCTAAGCGCCATCGCCGCGTGCGGCGGTCCGCCCGGGGCCCGGCCGATCCCAAGCTCGATCCGGCCCGGACAGAGAGCCGACAGCAAATGAAAGGATTCGGCCACCTTCAGCGGGCTGTAATGCGGCAGCAGCAGCGCGCCTGATCCGAGCCGGATCGATGCTGTAACCGCCCCGATGTACCCCAGCAGCACTTCGGGCGAGGGGCAGGAGAGCCTGGAAATATCATGGTGCTCCGCCACCCAATACCGCTCATAGCCCCAGGACTCCGCGTCCTGCGCCAAACGCACCGCTTCTTGCAGCGCCGCTTCCGCAGTCGTGCCGGACGGCCTTGGAGCCAGGTCAAGCACGCCGAGCTGCAGCTTGTTCATACCAATTCCTCCTTCGCGCCGGATCAGCCGGCGGCATGCCAGTTGGGGACTTGCTTTCCGGCCTCTCCACCGTACGGAAGCTGTCCAGCCGGCCCGGCCGGCCTTCTCTCCGGCCAGTCCGCCCAATCTAGTCCAAATCGTAAATCGATCCCACTTTGAGCCCGTACAGCTCGTTGTAGATTTTTTCGGCAAAAGCATCGGTCATTCCCGCAATATAATCAATCACCATATGCTCCCACGTCCAGATCGGGTTCGGCTTCCGCTGATCGCGCTCAAAACGCTGCAGCCAGTCGGTCGGGATAATCGCCTTCGACGTCTCCGGGTCCAAAAACGCGCCCCACAGACGGCGCAAAATCCATTCGCTCCGCTTCTGCAGACGCTGTACCCGAAGGTCGCGGATCATCGTTACCCAAGCAAAACTTTTGAGCACGCTCACCGTCCGCAGCATGTCCTCGTCCTCGCGGCCTTCCTTGACGAACGTAACCTTTTTCCAATCGCCGTCCGGAATTACGCCAAGCGAAGCGACAAAAGTGCTTACCCAGTAGGCTTTGACCTCGCGCCGGGTGCGGGAATAATCGTTTTCGCAGGTCGGCAGCTTTTCCTTCCACACGCGCAGGAACGAAGTGAGCACTTCCTCCACCTTGGTCCGGATATTCGCATCCGTCCACCCCGCCCAGAAGAAATCATCCAATGTAAGGATTTTTTCCACAATCAGCCGCAAAATGTAGGGGTCCTGCAAAAAATACTCATGTACCTCAATTTTTCCCGCCTTGATGCCGTCCTCCAGGTCGTGGGCGGAATAAGCGATGTCGTCGCACAGGTCCATCAGCTGCGCTTCGAGCGTTTTTTTGCCGTCCGGGATGCCCCAGTCGGCCCGGATTTCGGAGATGTACCGCCATTCGTTCAGATACATGCCTTTTTTGATGACCGTGCCGGGATAAGGGTATTTGTTCACCCCAAGCAGCACCGCGTCGGACAAATTAAGTCCGTCCACATTCTCCCGCTTCTCCAGGAACATCATCAGCCGGAAGTTATGCGCGTTCCCTTCAAAATGTTCATATTTCCTGCGCATCGCATCCCGGATTGCCGGGAGCTCGGCGGGAGGCGCTTCGGCGGCGCGCTGGGCGGTTTTTTCCTCCACCAGACGGTCAAGAATGCCGTCCAGCACCTCCTCGCCTTTATGTCCAAAAGGCGGATGCCCAAAATCATGCGCAATCGCGGCGCACTCCACTACCTCGGGATCGATTACGAGTCCGGGGTTGTCCGCCCGTTCGGTCTCGACCTCGGGATAGGCCCGCAGCAGGCTTTTGGCCGCTTCACGGGCGATCTGCGCCACTTCCAGCGAGTGGGTCAGACGCGTGCGGTAATAGTCCCCGGTGCCTGCTCCGAACACCTGTGATTTGCCCTGCAGGCGGCGGAACGTCGGCGAATGGATCAGACGCGAATAGTCGCGTTCGTATACGGCGCGGGAGGTCTCCAGCCGGGCCGCTTCCGGGTATTGTCTGTGTTCTCTTTTGTCCGTCAAAGTCATGGCGGTTTCCCCCTTTACATCAGTAGTCGAATCGAATACTTCATTATAAAGTATTTTCACCGAAAGTTTCATCCGATTATCACTCCCTTTTTCATCCCGGTAGGAATCCCCCATAGCGAAGCGATCCTGTTTCAAAAGACACCATATGGGACAGGGGAGTACGGGCGGTTTGAGAGCTGTTGTATCCAGGGTGTGGTACGCAAACTGTAAATTAAGGAAATCACATATTTTGGTGAAATGAGCTAGGAGACAAAGAAACAAGATAACAGACTGTGAGTGGGTGGGAAGTTGTATTGTCAGATCGATCTACGAATCCTCTCCCGTGACACACCCGCAGCGGATGACCACAGAACGCGATACAGAGGTCTTCACGGACTCAGCGGCCGTTATTTCTGAAATTTTTGGGCT